>NZ_JACHVB010000035.1:316411-632822 GCF_014230085.1 Ruficoccus amylovorans
TCGGCCAACCAGATTACGATCTACTACATCACGGACTTTGCCGAGCGCATCCACTATGACGCGGGCATCGACGGGAGCTGGACGGCGTTCCCGGGCGAGTTGCTGTACAGTAGCGTTTATCCCGGGGTCAAGGCTGTGACCATCCCCGCCACGAGCGTGGAGTTCGCCTTTACGGACGACGGCACGAACTGGGAAAACAACGGAGGAAGCAACTACACCATCAGTTCCTCTGGTACCTATACGATTGATCCGGTTTCCGGGACGATCATGAGCGGCGAGCCCAAGAGCTTCACGATTTACTATTTGCCACCCGCTGGTTGGACATCCGTGAAGATGCACTACCAGGCCAACGGCGGAGACTGGACGGCGTTCCCCGGCGTGACCATGACGACCAGTTCGCTGGACCCGGAATACGTCGAGTTGAGCGTGTATGCCAACGAGCTGACGCAGGTGGCGTTCACCGATAACGGCACGAACTGGGAGAACAATTCCGGCTCAAACTATGCGCTCACGCTGCCAGGGACGTACACCCTCGACTCCACGGACAACTCTGTCGTCAGCGGGACACCGGGTGGCATCCGCCTCTATTATGAAACGAGCTGGAGCACCCCGTACATCCATTACAACGCAGATGGGGCCGGCTGGACGACGACTCCCGGCGTGCAGATGCAGTCCACCGCGCTGTCGAACTTCAAGTACATCGAGATCAACGCCCAGAGCCTCGAGTGCGCGTTCAATGACGGCAACGGCACTTGGGACAGCAACAACGGGAGTAACTACACCATCACCCAGCCCGGTCTCTACACGGTGGGCTTCGGGGGCAACCTGCTGCCCGACTACAATCCGATCCGGATCGAGATCTACTATGACTCGGACTTCACGCCCCAGACGCATATCCACTACAATGTGGACAACAAGGGCTGGACGACGCTCCCCGGCGAGCTGATGGTCGAGGACGCGAACTTCCCCGGTTACGCGTACCTCGCGATAGAAGGCACCTCGGTCGAGTTCGCCTTCACGGACGACGGCACAAACTGGGAGAACAACGCGGGCAGCAACTACACGATCAGTGCTCCGGGCAAATACTCCATCGACGCGGCCACCCACAGCGTCAGTTCCGGCTATCCGGCGGTGACGATCTACTACGCGACGACCTGGAGCCAGGCAAACATCCACTACAACGCCGACAGCGCCGGATGGACGGCCCTGCCGGGTGCCACCATGGCGAACAGCTCCGTGCCGGGCTACAAGGTCATCACTCTCGACGCGACCGCGGTGGAGTTTGTCTTCAACAACGGAAGCGGCACCTGGGACAATGGTAGTGGCTCGAACTACACCGTCAGCGCCAAGGGTATCTATACCGTGGATAACGGTGTCCTGACGCTGGGAGCGCCCTGAGTCAGGTAGCCCTGTACCCCGCTTAAACACAACGCGTAACGGTTAAACCCGTTACGCGTTTTTTTTGTGGCCGGATTGTGCATGATAGGAGGACAGATCGCCGTCGGCCCCATCGGCGGTGGCATGATCCCCAACCCCGGCGAGCGATTATTTTTATGGCTAAGGTAAACCTAACGAATCTGGTCAAGGAGTACCGCGATGGCAAACGCACGGTCTTCCGGGCGGTCAAGGGCATCGATCTGGAGATCCGTGACCGCGAATTTATGGTCCTGGTGGGCCCTTCGGGCTGCGGGAAGTCAACCTCGTTGCGGATGATCGCGGGCCTGGAGGATATTACCGCCGGCAGCATCAGCATTGCCGAGCGGGTGGTGAACGACGTGCTGCCGAAGAACCGCGATATCGCCATGGTTTTCCAGAACTACGCGCTCTATCCCCATATGAGCGTTTACGACAATATGGCCTTCGGCTTGAAGTTGATGAAGTATTCCAAGGCCGAGATCGACGAACGGGTCCGTTATGCCGCGGGAATCCTGGGGCTGGAGAGCTTGCTGGAGCGCAAGCCCAAGCAGCTCTCCGGCGGGCAGCGCCAGCGTGTCGCCGTGGGGCGGGCCATCGTCCGCAAGCCCAAGGTCTTTCTCTTTGACGAGCCGCTCTCGAATCTGGACGCGAAGATGCGCGTGCAGATGCGCACGGAAATCTCGAAACTCCACACCCGGCTGAACACGACGATGATTTATGTGACGCATGACCAGGTCGAAGCCATGACGATGGGCGACCGAATCTGTGTCATGAAAGACGGGCACATCATGCAGGTGGCCGAACCGCTCGAGCTGTACAACCGTCCGGCCAATATGTTCGTCGGCGGATTCATCGGGAGTCCGCCCATGAATTTTTTCCGGGGAGCGGTCCATCAGCACGCTGGCGCTTTGTTTTTCACCGAGCGCAACGATAGCGAGAACGCATTCACCGTCGGCCTGGACGCGCGTTTCCGCGAGCAGGTCGGGCAGGGGATCGGGGGTGAGTTTGTGCTCGGCCTCCGGCCCGAGGACCTGCGCCTGGCCGGGGTGGATGAGGAGTCTGCTATCAGGGCCAGGGTGGAAGTGTCCGAGCCGATGGGCGCGGAGACGTATTTGCATTTGGATACTGGTGGGCACGCGTTTGTCGCGCGGGTCGGTTGTTCGCAGCGTTTCCAGAGCGGCGAAATCGTTGGCCTGGTGCCCGATATGGGCAAGGCGCACCTCTTCGACCCGATGACTGAGGCCAACCTCGCCACACGAAACGCGAGAAACTAAGGTCTGTTGAGGTCGACGTGCGCGTAACGCCTTAAGCTGGTAGTGCGATGGCCTCGGGCAGAATGGTGCTGTTTTCGGGGTGCCTGGGATGAGCGCTTATGATCGTGATTCAACTGTAAAACTCGCACGGACTTATCCGCGGGCTCCGTTTTGTTAAGGTCTGCGGTGTCCGAGAACACGGTTCTCTCCTGCCCTTACCCCACCGAAAGGATATTCCCATGAAACGCTTTGTCCCCCACGCTTGTCAGCTTCTGCCGGTTGTTTTCGTCATGTTGACGTTGGGCAGCCTTGTCTCGCACGCCGAATGGTATTTTCGGGGAACCCCGAACGGTTGGGACGCCGCGCCGATGACCCCGGTGGATACCACCACTTACGAGATCGTTCAGAGCTTTGACGGTGAGGACACCAACGCGCGTTTCAAGATCGACCGCAGCGGCGACTGGGCCGAGAGCTATCCGGCGGCGGACCGCGTGGTCGATGACCACAAGACCTACCGGATCACGTTTGACACGGTGTCCAAGTCCATCACGACCGAGGAAATTCTGCCGCAGGACACCTGGTACTTTCGCGGGACGCCCAATGCCTGGAATACGGCGGCCATGACCTATCTCGGCGCGAATCTGTACGAGTACATCGCCACCTTCGATGGCGAGGAGAGCCCGGCGCGCTTCCTTATCGACCGTTACGGAGACTTTTCCGAGCGCTATCCCGCGCAGGACTATCCGGTGGACGATTATAAAACCTACCGCATCCTTTTCAACCAAGCGACCAAGGCGATCACGACGGAAGAGATCTGGTTGCCCGACACGTGGTATTTCCGTGGGACACCCAACGCTTGGAACATGGCCGAGATGACGCGCCTGTCCGCCAATACCTACGAGTATATCGCCACCTTTGACGGCGAGGAGAGTCCGGCCCGGTTCCTCATCGACCACACGGGCGACTTTTCCGAGCGTTATCCCGCGCAGACGGATGTCAGCGTGACCGACCAGCGCATTTACCGCATCACCTTCAACAGCGACACGAAGGCGATCACGACGGAGGAACTGGGGGTGATCGAGCCCTGGTATTTCCGGGGGACATCGAACAACTGGAACACGGCACAGATGACGCATCTCGGACAGGGATATTACGAGTACATTGCCACCTTCGACGGCGAGGAGAGCCCGGCCCGGTTTCTGATTGATCGTTACGGTGACTTCTCTGAGCGATACCCGGTGCAGGACTATCCCGTTCAGGATCACAAGACCTACCGCATTCTCTTCGATATCCTGACCAAGACGATCACCGTGAGCGAACTCGGCGTGAGCGGCGGGGATTTCCGGGAGGAGACGATCTATTTCGTGATGACGACGCGTTTCTACGACGGCGACCCCTCCAACAACATGAAGTGCTGGGACGGCGGCCTGAACCCCAGTACGGATCCGGCCTGGCGGGGAGATTTCAAGGGGCTGATCGAAAAGCTCGACTACATCAAGGCGCTCGGTTTCTCGGCCATCTGGATCACCCCGGTGGTGAAAAATGCCAGCGGCTATGATTACCACGGCTATCATGCCATCGACCACAGCAAGGTGGATTTCCGCTACGAATCCGCGGGCGTGAGCTACCAGACCCTGATCGATGAAGTGCATGCACGGGGGATGAAGCTCATTCAGGACATCGTACTCAACCACAGTTGCAACTACGGCGAGGAAAACCTCTACCCACTCTTCCAGCGCTCGGAGACGATCAACTTCAATGAAACCGCGAACAGCGCCGTCACCATTGATGACCCGATGGGAGTGCTGCCTTTGAATTACGCGAGCCTGGCTCCAAACAACCAGTACGGGGCCCGTATCGACGCGATGAAGGAGGACGCCAATGACGTGAACTTTATCTACCACCACGAGAAGTCGCTTCAGTGGGAGGGCTACACGGTGCAGACCGGACAGATCGCCGGTGACACTGTTGATCTTAATACGGAAAATCCCGTGACGGCGCAGTACCTGATCGACGCGTATAACCAGTACATCGACATGGGCGTGGATGCGTTCCGCATCGACACGGTGAAGCATATCTCACGCTTGACGTTCAACAACACGTTTGTCCCGGCCTTCAAACAGCGCGGGGGCGAGGACTTTTTCATGTTCGGCGAGATCGCGAGCCGTTACCGCCAGGTCTGGAACAGTAACATCCCTGCCATCTCCACACCGTTCTACACCTGGGCCGAGACGGTGTCCTACCCGTGGGGGACGCGCACGCTCAATGAAGCCTCCGTTTACCAGCACTGGCAGGACAACTCGACGGTGGACAATGAGCCCATGAGCAATAATCACCGGCTCATCGGCAACGACTACCACGCCCCGGACTATTCGCTGAACTCGGGGATGGCGGTGATCGACTTTCCCATGCACTGGAACTTCCAGTACGCAGCCGATGCATTCGGCGTAGCGGTGGGCGGGGACCTGTGGTACAACGACGCCACGTTCAACGTGACCTACGTTGACTCGCACGATTACGCCCCGGACGGCGCGCCGGAGAATCAGCGCTTCGCGCAGCCTCAGGACAGTTGGGCGGAAAACCTGAGTCTGATGTTCACGTTCCGCGGCATCCCGTGCATTTACTACGGCAGTGAGATCGAGTTCCAGAAAGGCATGCCGATAGATGTCGGGCCGAATCAGCCGCTCTCGCAGACTGGACGGGCTTACTACGGAGATCATCTGCAGGGCAGCGTGTCCGTGAGTGATTTCGGCCAGTACAGTAACACCAGCGGGGAAATGGCCGTCACGCTCAGTCATCCGCTGGCTCAGCATATCCGCCGCCTGAACCTGATTCGTCGGGCCGTGCCAGCCTTGCAAAAGGGGCAGTACTCGACCGACGGCATCAGCGGGGGAATCGCTTTTAAGCGCAGGTACACGGATGCCGAGACGGATAGCTTTGTTTTGGTGGCGATCAGCGGCGGAGCGACCTTTAGCGGCATCCCCAACGGAACTTATGTGGACGCCATTACCGGGGGTGTGCAGAATGTCGTAGCGGGTAGCTTGTCGGCCTCTGTCAGTGGCAAGGGCAATATGAAAGTGTATGTGCTCAATGGGCCCGGAAAGATCGGCGAAGACGGGACTTACCTCAAGCCTTAGGCTGTTGCTGATTGATCGTGTCCACGTAAACTGAGCCGCTTGCAAAGTTAGTCTGAGTGCGTAGAAAGGGCTCAGGGCATGAAAGGCAAGCGATACACAACAGAGTAAAGAATTCGCATATTACGTGCCGTCGATGCGGGCAAATCGATCGTAGATGTCTGCCGCGAGGCTGGTATCAGCAAGCAGACGTTCGCCCCCGGCGGCTTGTCGTCACTTCAGGATGCATCGCCGCACCTTTGGTTATTAGGTGAAGGGATCTACCCCTTGGCTCGCAAGGTTACGGGGTGCTTTGCGTCGCAAGAGCCAGGAGTATCCCGAGCTGGGTTACCCGCGTCATGCTCATGGGCATCAAGTGCGCCCAGGCCTACAGCTTCGACCAATGCGACCGGCTTATCATCGGTTCCCTTCAGGATCGCATAGGCTGAGCGGGCATCCGCCTTTTGCTCATGAGTCAGGGCATAATTTCTTCGCACAGTAGATCAGATTTAAGTCCGTCCTGCATTTGCTCTCAAATGCTTAATTCTGCCCTGATTTTGCGTTTTTTTGCCACCTAGCCCCAGCTCAAGCTGTGAATGATCGATGGCCTTCGCTTACCGTTAAGCTCTTTTTTATGAGTGATTTATACCTTGGTACCCGGGGCGGGGGTCGAACCCGCACTTCCGAAGAAAACGGATTTTGAGTCCGTCGCGTCTGCCAATTCCGCCACCCGGGCAAGGTGCTTTCTATCAACTACTTAATGGGTATCTCTGGTGTTCGAATTTTGGCTTTTGACACCCTTTTTGTAACCCGATGATGATGTGCATGGCTGCAACGCCATCATCTGGGACGCCTTTTTTAAGGTTGGAGAGTGTCTGTACCGTAATTCGTCATCAGGAACCTACTATGCGTTGGTCAAGAAGAACGGGAAGCAGATTAGAAAATCGCTCAAAACGCAAGACCGCAAATTCGCAGAATGACGACTTAAAGAATTTCGGGGAAAAGTCGGCCAACTCAAGGCGGACCGGTTCGAGCGTAAATTGCCGTTCGAGGCCTACGCGCAGCGATGGTTCGATAGGCAGGTCAACTGAGGTTACGAAGCTCGTGTGGCTACGGTTGCGGCTTGGTGGAAAGCGCGGGCTGCATGGCCGAAGTCAGAGGAATGTCAGCCACATAGCGCTCGTCGTCCAGCTTGACCTCGACTTGAAGTCCCGCCTCCGTGTCACTGAGAATACGAACGCGGGCGGCTGGGGCTTTTTCTCCCCGGTAGGGGAGCAGCAGCCAGGCGAAATCCGTCGCGCCCTGGCCGATGTCGGCCTTGTAAACGGCGGCGGGCGAAGGCTCGTACTGGCCATAAATACGTGAGAACCAGCCTTGCAAGGTAGGCTCTTCCTGTCCCTTGGTGATTTCCGGATGCCAGGCGAGTTGCCCAACTGGCTCGATGCGCAGATTTCCAACGCCGGGATCGACAGAGGCGACGGCCTCGCCGTCGAGGACCACAGTGCAGTCCGGGTGGTAGTGCCAGAGGGCCTCGATTTGGCGGGGCTGGCTGCTGGTGATGCGATCCACCACGATCCAGAACTTGCCGCGTACGTAAAAGATGGCCCGCTCATGTTCGGCCTGGCCGGTGAGTTCCTCGAATTTGTCGTAGGCGTAGCGGGCGTAGTCGAAGGTCTCGGTGATCGCGTATTGGTCTTTGGGGAGGGGGGCCTCGGCTTTGCTGGGGCCGTGGGTTTGGCCCTTGCCGTCGATCAGGATGACGTTGTGGCCCCGGGAGTGCACGGCGTAGGGTTCGCGGAATTTGTCGGCCACTTCGCCCTGATAGGCGAATTTGTCCGTATCGACAAGGAGGTTGCGCCCGTAGGCCATGAGTGAGAGGTGCATGCGGTCATAGTGCGCATGGAAACCGGGACCGGCGGGACCGGCGTCGAACATCGCCCATTGGGCGTCCTTGCCCCAGCCGTCTCGCATAATGAGGTGCCCAGCCCAGGGGAACATTCGCGAGGGCAGGCCTTTGGGGCGCTCTCCCTGTTCGCCATTGGTGGCGATGTAAAGCCAGTCGGGCCGATTGTAGATCGCGGCGTATTTGAGGATGATCTCTCTTGAGTCGCTCAGGCCCGAGTCGTTGTTGGCGGGCTGGGAACCGTCGGGGAGCATGATGAGCGCGTAGTAGTTCCAGGCCTTTTGCAGCGTGTCCTGAAGCTCCGGCGAGAGTGGTTTACCGGCGCTGCGGGCCGCGTTGGCGAGGCGCTCGTAGTTACCGGCGGCGTAGGCGTGGTAACCTGCGGTCAACTCCTCGTGCACGCCGTCCGGGTAGAATTGCTCGGAGGCGTCCTTGCCCAGGTAATCCGCCGCGTGGGTGAACCATTCGTCGGATTCGCTGAGTTCGGGCCAGAGGACGGCGCAGGTGGCGAGCCCGGAAAGATCGAGGGTTGCGTGGTTGCCGCCGAGCGAATGGTCCTTACGCAGGCCGCGCCCGTGGTCAACGATGCTGCACAGCATGAGGAGTCGGGTGGCGGGGCGAAACTGTCCGGAGTCTTGCAAACCGTAAAAGAACTTGCCCCAGCCGTGGATGCGGATGCCCATTTCCATCGGCCGCCACATGCGGTCAGCCAGGCGGGTCTCCTGTGGCGTGTCCGCCGTGTAGGCCGGGAGGCTGCTCACGATCCAGTCGCGCATCAGTTCGTCCAGCTTCTCGATGTAAGCGGGGTTCCCGGTTTGCCTGTAGGCGTAGTAAAGGGTGCGTAGCGGGATGTGGCGATTGAGTTTGGCAGCCCATTGTTTGTCATCTTGAGGGCCGCCGTCATACCAGTCCACGCGCCCGTTGGAGCGGCGGGCGATGGGGGCGGTCAGTTCGTAGGACGTCATCCGGTCTTCGAGTATGAGATCCGCAAGGGTAATGTCCGTGATGTCAGTCTCATTGGGGATGAGGGGGATCTCTATCCGCTGGGCCGTGTGTTCGGGATGATCGTGGTAGTAGGCCAGCAGCAGTTCGGAAGCCCGGACGGTGTCGCCCGATTGGTAGGCGGCCTTGACGGCTTCCAGGCCAGGGGTATCAAGATCGAGGGCTTCAAAAAGTTGCTCCACCTGCTCGGGGTAAATCTCGCATACGTCCGCCACGGTGTAGAGTTCCTGATAGCCGTCGGCGCGGGGGTCGTCTCCGGCCAGGGACGCCCGGACCGAAACAGCGATGGGAAGCAGGGACAGGGCAAGGATAAGGGCTCGCGAGTAATTCATAGCGGATGTTGAAAGGGGAGGGGGGTGCTGGAGCGCGGCGTCAATTATTTCTGAAGTAAAGGCAGGCCGGGCGGTGAGTCGCGACTCTTGTTTTCACCGTTGGTGGCCGTCTGCATAAAACCATTAAATCGGACTCGGCGGCAATGCCTTTGCTGCTGATACAGATGACTCCTGCTCATTGCTGCAGGACAACGAATGAGGATTTACCAGGTAAAACCGGAGAAATAAACGGGCGGTTTCAGTTGCATTCGGCGAAAGTGCCATTTTAGTCCGTAGCGTGCCCGCTGAAAATTCATCAACGGACTCGAAACCCAAGCGTCGGCTTGGGATGATGGTCTCCGCCCTCGCCACTCTCGCCTTCGCCGCCCTGGCGGTGTACTTCTTTTTCGCGCCCGCTCCGGGGCGGGAGAACGAGCGTGCCGCCCCTCCGCCGCCCCCCGTGCTGACCGGAGAGGTGGAGGAAATCGTCTGGGACGAGACCGTGCGCGCGCTTGGCAATGTCCGGGCCAACGAACAGGCCATGCTCTCACCAAAAATCACCGAGCGGGTGATCGCGGTCAATTTCGAGTCCGGCCAGCACGTCGAAAAGGGGCACCTCCTCATCCAGCTCAACGACGCCGAGCAGCAGGCCCAACTGGAGGAAATGCAGGCCAGTCTCGACGAGCGTTCCCAGCAACTGGAGCGCGTGCGCTCGGTCGAGGGCAGCGGGGCGCTTTCGCGCTCGGTCATCGACGAGGAGATTTCGCGCTTCAATGTCGCCCGCGCCCAACTCGATCTGGCCAAGGCCCGTGTGGACGACCGCCGGATTTACGCCCCCTTTGACGGTGTGCTCGGCTTGCGCGATCTCAGCCCCGGTGAACTGGTCGAGGCCGGAGACGATCTGGTTGAGATTATCGATCTGACTCCGGTCAAGGTGGACTTCACCGTGCCCGAGCGTAACTTTGCACAGATCGCGCCGGGCCTGAAGATCACGGCCCGCTCTGAGTCTTATCCGGGGCGTGTCTTCGAGGGCGAAGTCCGCTCCGTTTCGCCCAATATCGACCCGGTCAGCCGATCCGCGCGGGTGCGCGCCTTTGTCTCGAACGAGGATTTTGCGTTGCGCCCGGGGATGCTCCTGCTGGTCGAGCTCAACCTTGGCAGCAAGAGCGTACTCACCGTACCCGAGAGCGCCTTGAGCCCGATTGGCGATCAGCAGTATATTTACCGCGTGACTGAGGACGGCCTGGCCGAGCGCGTGCCGGTCCGGGTCGGGCGCCGCCAGAAGGGCGTGGCCGAGTTGCTGGAGGGGCTGGAAAAGGGCGATGCGATCATCACGCATGGCCATCGCGCCCGCAGCGGACAGCCGGTCAACACATTAACCCAGGAGCAGGTTTTCAACCACTCCACCGACTCCTGAGCGCGCCGTGCATATTTCTGAAATCTCGGTCAAGCGCCCGGTCTTTGCCTCCGTCCTGAGCCTGTTGCTCATCGTGGTCGGCTACCTTGCGTTCCGCGAACTGCCGGTGCGTGAGTACCCGAATATTGACCCGCCCATCGTCTCGGTCGAGACCTCGTATCCGGGGGCGTCGGCGGCGGTGGTCGATACCAAGATCACGCAATTGCTGGAGGACCGCATCAGCGGTATTGAGGGCATCCGATCAATTACTTCGTCGAGCCAGGACGGACGTTCGGACATCAGCATTGAGTTCGAGTTGAGCCGGGATATCGACGCGGCCTCCAACGACGTGCGCGAGCGCGTAGGGCGAGCCCTGGACAACCTTCCGCTGGAGGCCGACCCGCCGGAGATATTTAAAGTGGACTCCAGCGGCGACGTCATCATGTGGTACAACCTCGCCAGCGACGAACTCAACGGGCTGGAGTTGACCGACTACGCCGACCGCTACCTGGTGGACCGCCTCTCGACCGTCAACGGTGTGGCGCGGGTGCGCATCGGCGGCTCCCGCGAGTACTCCCTGCGTGTCTGGCTGGATCGCGACGCCATGGCTGCGCGCGGCATTACGGTCGCCGATATTGAAGAAGCCCTGCGCTCGGAAAATGTCGAGCTGCCTGCCGGGCGGGTGGACTCCACTGACCGTTACTTTACGGTGCGCACGCAGCGCGGCTACGAGACCGAGGACGACTTTGCGCAACTTGTGGTAGGCGAGGGGAGGGACGGGCATCTGATCCGCCTGGCCGAAGTGGCCGAGGCCCGCATCGGTGCGGTCGAGCACCGGCAGGAGTTGCGCGGCAACGGCCAGGACATGATCGGCCTGGGCATCATTCCCCAGTCCACTGCCAACACCCTGGAGGTGGCCCGTGGGGTAAAAAAGGAAATCGAGCGCATTAAGGAGTCGCTGCCGGATGGGACGCGGATCTTCAGCAGCTTTGACCGGACGGTTTTCATCGAGGACTCGATTAACGAGATTTACATCTCGCTGGTGATCGCGCTCGTGCTGGTCGTGCTGGTGATCTTCGCCTTCCTGGGCAGTGTGCGGGCCGTGCTTGTGCCCGCCGTCACCGTGCCGATCTCGCTCACCGGGGCGCTGATCTTTTTGCAGTTCATGGGCTACTCCCTGAACCTGCTTACGCTGCTCGCGCTGTTGCTGGCCATCGGCCTGGTGGTGGACGACGCCATCGTGGTGCTGGAAAATATTTACCGCCGCATCCACCTCGGGGAGTCTCCGGCGCTGGCCTCTGTGCGCGGCTCGAAGCAGGTCAGCTTCGCGGTCATCGCCACGACGCTCGTGTTGATCGCGGTCTTCGTGCCCATCGGCTTTCTCTCGGGCAACACGGGGCGGCTTTTTAGCGAGTTCGCCTTCGCGCTGGCGGCCTCGGTCGGCGTCTCAAGCCTGATCGCGCTGACCCTTTCGCCCATGATGTGCTCCTTTCTCCTGTCTTCCGGGCAGACCGAGGGGCGCTTCGCGCAGCAGGTGGACCGCTCCCTGCATTACGCCTCCAACCTCTACCGGCGCTGCCTCTCGGGCGCGCTGCGGCATCCGCTGCTGGTCGCGGGGGTCGTACTGGTTTCCGCCGCAGCGATGGTTTTCTGCTTCCGGGGGCTGACTTCGGAGTTCGCGCCGCGAGAGGACCGCGGGGTTTTCTTTGTCATAATGAACGCCCCGGAAGGGGCCAGCTACGAGTACTCCCGTGACTACATGCGCCAAATCGAGGGCGACCTCATGCCACTGGTCGAGTCGGGCGAGGCCAAGCGCATTCTCGTGCGGACGCCACGCAGCTTTGGCACTCCGAACTCCTTCAACGGGGGCATGGCTATCGTGGTGCTGGACGATTTCGGGCAGCGACGTTCCTCGCACGAGATCGTCGGTGAAATCGCTCCCAAGCTCGGCCGGCTGGCGGGAGTACAAGCTTTCCCGGTCCAGCGCAGCGGCCTCACGCGCAACGTGGGCGAACCGGTGCAGTTCGTCATCGGGGGCAACACCTACGAGGAACTGCGTGAGTGGCAGGACATCATCCTCGACGCCGCCCGCGATAACCCCTACCTGCTCAACGTCGATACCGACTTCAAGGAGACCAAGCCGCAACTGCGCGTCAACATCGACAAGGAGCGTGCCGCCGACCTCGGTGTTTCACTGCGCCAGATCGGGCAGACGCTGGAGACCTTTTTCGGCTCGCGCCGGGTGACGACCTTCCTCGAACGCGGGGAGGAGTACGACGTCATCCTGCAAGGCCGCGACAGCGACCGCCAGACGACGACCGACCTGACCAACATCTACGTGCGCTCCGAGCAGAGCGGGACGCTCATCCCGTTGAGCAACCTGGTTGACATCCGTGAGACGGCCGAAGCCTCCACCCTGAACCGCTTTAACCGACTGCGGGCGATCACTATCTCCGCCAACCTGGCCGAAGGCTACACCTTGGGCGAGGCGCTGGAGTTCCTGCGGGCCTCGGTCCGGGAAAAACTCCCCGCCCGCGCGCAGATCGACTACAAGGGCGAGTCGCGGGAGTTCATCGACGCGCAGGGGGCGATCTACTTCGTGTTCGGGATGTCGCTCGTCATGGTCTTTCTCGTGCTGGCCGCGCAGTTTGAAAGCTGGATTCATCCCTTTACGATCCTGCTGACCGTGCCGCTGGCCATCGCCGGGGGCTTATGGGGATTGATGACGGTTGACGGCACGCTGAACATTTTCTCGCAGATCGGGATCGTCATCCTCGTCGGGCTGGCGGCCAAGAACGGTATCCTCATCGTTGAGTTCGCCAACCAGTTGCGCGACGAGGAGGGCATGAGCGTGCGCGATGCCATCCTGAGAGCCGCGCAACTGCGCCTGCGGCCCATCGCGATGACGGCGATTTCGACCGTTTTCGGGGCGATCCCGCTGGTCATGGCCACGGGGGCCGGTTCCGAGAACCGTATGACCATCGGTATCGTGATTTTCTTTGGCGTCTCCGTGGCCTCACTGCTGACGCTCTTCGTCGTGCCTTGGGCGTACAATTTTCTGGGCCGCTTCACCACCAGCCCCAACGCACGTACCCGGCGCATCGAAGCCGAGGCCGAGCAGAAAGCTTTCAAGGAATGAGCCCGTTGACCTTATCGCGTACAACCTCGCCGTTGCGAACGACTCTTCCGGTGCTCCTTGCGCTCGGGGTGGGGGGCTGCATGGTCGGCCCCGACTACGAACGCCCGGACCTGGAGACTCCGGCTCAACTGCGCTACGAAGACTCTGCCGAGGGGGAGATGTTAACCGCCCAGTGGTGGACGGCCTATGACGACCCCGAACTGACTGCGCTGATTGAAACCGCCACTGAGGCGAATCCCGACATCGGAGCCGCGCTGGCCCGGGTGGACCGGGCGGCGGCCTCGGTCGGTGTCGCCCGCTCGGAGCTTTTCCCGCAGGTGGACTTTTTCACCGAGGCCATGCGTCAGCGCAGTTCCGGTAACCAGACCCGTCCCTATGGGGATGCCTCCACTCGCAACAACTTCGCCTCCGCCCTCGGGCTGGCCTGGGAACTGGATGTGTGGGGCCGGGTACGCCGCCTGAGCGCTTCCGCGATGGCTGAGGCTCAGGCGCAGGCCGACGCCTACGGCTACGCTATCGTGCTCGTGCAGACTCTTGTCGCGCAACAGTACTTTGAAATCCGCACGCTCGATCAGCGGATCGAGTTTCTGGAAAAAACCGTTGCCGGGCGCAAGCGTTCGCTCGACCTGGTGGAAGTCCGCCGCAACAGCGGGTTGGCCGACGACCTGGAGTTTTACCAGGCCAGTACGGAGTGGTCGATTGCGCGTTCGGAACTGGAAGGCTTCCGCCGCCGCCGGGCGTTGGCCCAGAATGCGCTGGCCATCCTGATGGGGACTTACCCCTCGGACTTTGCCCTGGCCCCCGATCCGGGCTGGGTGCCCTACCTGCCGCCCGCGCCCCCCGCCGTGGCCTCTACACTGCTGGAGCGTCGCCCGGACCTCGCGCAGGCCGAGAGTGTTGTCCGCGCCGCCAGCGAGCGTATCGGTGCCCGCGTGGCCGAGTATTTCCCGCGCATTCAGATCACCGGCGACGTGGGCTTTGCTGCCGCCGACGCCGGGAACTGGTTCACGCGCTCCAGCCTGTTTGGTTCGCTCGGACCGAGCGTGAGCATGCCGGTTTTCAACGCCGGTCGTATCTCCAGCCAGGTTGATGAAGCCCGCGCTGAGTACCGGGAACTGCTGGAGCTTTATCGGGGGCAGGTCTTGACTGCATTCAAGGAAGTTGAGGATGCGCTGGCCGCGCTGCGAACGCTCCACATCCAGATTGAGGCGCAGCAGGACGCCGCGAGCGCGGCCCGGTCCGCCGCCGAGGTCGCGCAGCAGCGGTACGAGACGGGGCTGGTCAACTACCTCGAAGTCGTCGATACCGAGCGCACCGCGCTCAATAACGCGCTCCTCCTGGCCGAGCTGGAAAACTCCCTCTATGCGCGGCAGCTCGACCTCATCCGTGCGTTGGGCGGGGGCTGGTCACCCGCCAGCCTGAGCTCGCTTCAGGGGGAGGACGCCATGCTGGACGCGTTGTCCAACTCCGCTCCGACACCGCCGTCGTCCTCGGAGCTGGATCAGGGCTGAGGTCAATAAAACCGGTCGGGAGTAAACCCCGGAATCGCGGCGATGCGGTTTCACCTGTGTGTTGTTTACAGTGCGGACGGCCGCGCCTGATAGTATTTCTCGAAATTGGCCGCGATGGAGATCGCCCCCATCCCCGCCATCCCCTGACCCACCGCCAGCAGGTAACGCCGCCCCATCCGGTTTGCAGCGAGAAAGTCCGCCACGCTCTTGTTCAGCACGTGTGCTACCGCGCAAATGCCGATCATCAGGGCCACGATGACCGCAGGGATGAGCCAGTCGATAGGGTGTATGTTCATTCAGAAACTGAGGGTGTGGGCGAGCGGAGAGTAGATCTTTATATCGGTGTGAAACTTTTAAATTTTGTTAAAATACAATGTTAATTCGTTAACGTAATGCGTCTGCTAAATACCGGGTATTATCATGCTGAAAAAAGAGTCTGGACGTCCTGATCTTGAGAAAAAACCATATAGAATGGCTTGTCGTTTTGGTTGTGTTAACCTGTGGCAAGGCTTGCCGAGCCTGAGGGACGTCGGCGGGTTTACGGATGTCTGGCTTGAGGTAAACACTTGGAATTACATACAGCGTTGTTAGGAAACATTAGATTCTGCTCGAATATTATGCATCAACCTGTTTGTCTCTCGGTTAGGCATGATCGGAACAAGGAAAGAGCTCGAAGCGGATATCCTGCGGCTGTTGCGTAAAACGAGTACGGTTACCACGCCGTTGCCGACCACGCGCGAACTGGGGGAGCGTTTCAACCTTTCCCATGTTACGGTGGCCCGCGTGATGAAGCGGATGGTCGAGGAGAAGCTTTTATGGCAGAGCAAGGGAGGCCGCTTTTACAGTCCGGAGGCCGAGGCGCTGCTTGCGCGTCCGCAGCCCGTGGGTTGTCTTATCCGGGGCATTAACGCCTGGGCTTCCTGGTATCCGCACCTGATGGGGGGCGTGAGCGAGACCTGTGAGGCGAGCGGGCGGGGAATGCTCATTCATCCGGTTAATGTATTGCTCAAGCAGGAGCGTCCGGATGCGCGGCCTGACTATGCCAGCCCCAAGGAACAGCAGGCAGCCCTGCAGACTTATATGCGGGTGCATGCCAGCGAATGCGCGATTACGATTTTGGACGATTTATGGGACGATGAGGTCCTGGCGCGCTACGCACGTGAAATGCCGTCCCCGCGCATGCTGTTGCGATCCTGCGCGGTGGAAGGCGTGGAGTCGGCTTATCCAGACTACGAACAGGGGGCGTTGCTTGCCGTTTCTCATTTTCTTTCCCGCGGTTATGAAAAGGTCATCGTCGCCCGACCCTTCCGCGGTTATGGAACGGTGGACCAGATCGTGGACGCATTTGAGAAGACCTCCAGCGTTCTCGGTGGTGGGGATACGGTCAAGGTGGTCGAACTCGACGGTAATCCGAAGAACCTGAGCTGGCTCAAGGCAATCGCTCGCTCGCATAAGCGGGTAGGGATCTTCTGCCCGGAAGACAATTTCGCGGTTGCGCTGCATGAGAACATTATCGCAGCCGGTTACCGGATACCGGAGGATGTTGGTATCCTGGCAGGGCTTGGGAGCGAAATGGTCTCGGATCGCGGTTTCAGTTCGCTATCGGTTAATTTCGAGCAGTTGGGAAGGCTGGCCGCCTCGGCGCATCCCGGGCAGTTGCACGATCGCTCGCATCTCAGGCTCGAGCTGGTTATCGGTTCAACGACTTGAGCGCGGGACCCGGTTGGCTGCCGGAGTGGCAGCCAACCGACGTAGTCCGTGACTCCCGTGGATGATAAAAGACTCAGGTGGAGGCATGAGCGGCCAGAACCGCGTGCCGTTTCCTGCTCAGGGGACGCGGACTCTTTTTCTGCCGGACGGGCAGGGGCTCCTCGAAAACCTGCGGAAAGAGGTTCGGAAGGTCTGCAATGCTACCGATGATGTGGTTTGGCCGGTAGGAGTAATTGCGGACCTCTTCGGCCTTGGTGCCTCCGGAGAGGACGAGCACAGTCTGGTAACCCATTTCCACGCCTCCGAGGATGTCGGTGTACATGGTGTCGCCGATCATGACCGTCTGGCTGGTGGTCGTTTCCATCTGCTTGCGGGCCAGCCGCATCATGACGCTACTGGGCTTGCCGACGGAAAAGGCTTTGACGCCGGTGGCCTCCTCGATCAGCCGCACGATGGCCCCGCAGCCGGGACGGATGCTGTTTTCGATCGGGCAGTTGCTGTCGAGGTTGGTCGCGATGAGCTTGGCCCCGGCATGGACAAGCTGGGTTGCTTTTTCCAGGTTTTCGAAATTGATCACCCGGCCCTCGCCGACGACGACATAATCGGGATTATCCTCGGTGATCGAGTAGCCGTTGGTGTGAAGGGCGAGGTTGAGGCCGCCTTCGCCGATGACAAAGGCCGTTCCCTGTGGCTTCTGGGAAGCCAGGAAGCGTGCAGTGGCTATTGCGCAGGTGAAAATGTGTCGATCTTCGACCTGCATACCCATCTTCTTGAGTTTCAGGGCGACGTCGCGGCGTGTTTTCTGGCTGTTGTTGGTGATGAAGCAGAAAGGTATGTTCTTTCTGACCAGATGATTGATGACATCGACGGCGCCATCAATGACCTGTGATCCCTTGTAGATCACTCCGTCCATATCGATGAGAAATCCTAGTTCCATGACTGTCTTGCTAGTGTTGTTTTCGTTTATGTTAGTCGGGTAATGGATCCTGAGGATAACAAGGTGAGGACTAAAGTGTGCGTGCATGGCCATTCCGGGTGCCTGTATTTTTCGCACTTGTCGGTATTTTGCACACATTTCGCCTAGAGCAAAGTCTGTGCCTGAGTTAACAAAAACGTGTGTTATGCCCTTTCAGTCGCAGTCGTGGCTAAAATATATCTATCTGATTTTTAACATGATAGCTGGGTTTTTCAGGTTTTTGATTGGAAATATGCAAACGAAGGGTCTGGCAGGCGGCAGCTATCAAGTGTAAATTTATTTTTGTTTCTTAACATGAAAATATTGTTGCAGATGGGGTTGGCTAACGTAGCATGTTTAATCATCAGTCTTTTGGCTGATGAACGGAAATTTAACGACTCTGCGGTGAGCCAATCGCCGGGCATCTGCCCTGTGGCGGAGTCATGGCGGATGGCTGGGCATCCGATGGGAACGCGCAGGAGTATCACTAGAGCAAGTCATTCTATGCAGGAAGAAAGCACCATCAAGGCGCTCGCCATGTTCGCCCATCCGGACGACATTGAGTTTTCGTGTGCGGGAACGCTCGCGATGTTGCACAGCCGTGGCGTTGAGACACATTACCTGACGCTCGCCAACGGCTGTTGTGGAAGCATGGTCGAAGACCGGGAACAGACAGCTCGCCGCCGCTGGAATGAAAACCTGTCCGCCGCCAAGGTACTTGGGGCTGTTGCCCATCCGCCTCTGTTTGATGACCTGGACATTTTTTACGGGCGCGAAAGTGCTCAGCGGGTCAGTGCTGTTGTCCGCCGCATTCGCCCGGATATTATCCTGACGCACGCGGTTGAGGACTACATGGAGGACCATATGGAGACGGCTCGACTGGCGTTGCATGCGGCCTTTACGGCGTCGATGCCCAACTATGTTACCGAACCCTCCGTCCCGCCGGTAGCGGGTAGTTGTGCGCTCTACCACGCGCTGCCGCACGGGCTTCGAAGCCCACGTGACGGCACGCGGGCTTATCCTTCTTTCTATATCGATATCAGTGAGGCTCTGTCGTTAAAGCGCGAAGCGCTTGCCTGCCACGAGAGCCAGAAGCTCTGGCTGGATCAGACGCAGGGAATGGACGCTTATCTGGAGGAGATGGAGCGCATGGCGCTGGAGCAGGGGAGCGACACCGGATGCTTTAAGTTCGCTGAAGGTTTTACCCGGCATTCTTCGCTTGGGCTTTCCGCCGAGAGCTACCGCCCGCTGGAAGAAGTGCTGGCGGGTGCGCTTTGGCTCAACAAAAACTACCCGCAGTCACCTCGGGGTAGCTAACCGCAAATAACCAATCACTATGTCACGACCGATTAGCAAGTTGGCTCCCGCCTGGTGGGACTATACGACACTGGACCCTGCGATCCTGAACGACGCTGCCCGGCTCAGCGCCAGGGACCTGACCCAACTCTCCCGGCCTGGGTTCTCGGTACGGATCTATGATACGCCGCAGGAGTTTTACGCGGCGCAGGCACTGGAGTACCTGGAGGCCTGGCGTGAATCCACTCCGGATAATCCGGTGGGCATCTGCGGCCCGATCGGGCCGACCGAACATCTTCCGTTGGTGGCTCAGATGGTGAACGCGATGAGGTTCGACTTGGGCAGGCACGAGGCGCATTTCTGGGGGATGGACGAATGGCTGATTGATGGTGAAACCGTCAGCCCAAAGCATCCGCTTTCCTTTGCGCGCTGCGACAACGAGCTGTGCTTTGACCGTATCGAGTCAGCGCTCGCCATGCCCGAGGCCAACAAGCATTTTCCGACGGGTGACCTTGAAGCCTACAGTGCGAGCTATGACACGGTGCGTTGCGCGATCATGCAGGGCGGCCAGGGCGAGGTGAAGCACTGGGCATTCAATGACCCGCTGATGCGCGAAGGCGCATATACCGATGTGCCGCCCACGCCGGATGAATATCGTTCGCTGGGCACGCGCAGAGTAAAACTTCACCCCGTTACTGTCATGCAAAATGCCCGTACGAGCGGCGGAGGTAACGTAAGCATGGTGCCGACGGAAGCCGTTACGGTGGGGCCGCGGGAGACCTGGAAGGCTGATTGCGTGTCGATCTGGCATCCCGGCCACCACGACAATCCCTTCGGTATTCGTCTTACCGCTTTCATGATTGCCAACAGCATCATGGACACGGCGGTACCGATGTCTCTGCTGGCGGATCATCCCAATGTGCGTTTCAGTTATCTGAGATCGGGAATCGGAGAGGTCGCGGTCGAAATGCACTGAGATTTGCGTGTCCGGAAGCTCATGAACAAACGAAAGGCGGATGAAGTGAAACCGGTCGAGGTGCTGATCGTAGGGATTGGCGGCTATGGGATGAGGTACCTTGAGGCGGTCAGGGAATACGCCCATAAGGGTATGGCGCGTTTGGTGGCGGTTGTTGATCCGTGCCCGGAAAATTGCCCCGCCTGGGAGCGGATCAAGGCTGAAAGTGTGCCGCATTTCTCGACGCTGGAGGATTACCTTGCCAGTGGCAGCCGTGCGGATTTGGCGGCGATTTCTTCACCCATCGCATTTCATGCGCATCAAGCTTGCCTGGCCCTGGAGGCGGGAATGAATGTGCTGTGTGAGAAACCGATTTGCGCGACGATGGACGAGGCTCGGCGGATGATCGCGCATCGCGATTCCAGCGGAAGGTTTCTCGAAATCGGATACCAATGGGTGTTCAGCCAAGCTGTGCAGGAGCTAAAAAGCGATGCGCTGGCGGGCTTGCTGGGGGCGCCTCGACGTTTTCTCACGCGCGTGGCCTGGCCGCGCGGAAGTGCTTACTACGGGCGCAATAACTGGGCCGGGGCAGTCCGCGATGCCGCCGGGCGGGTAGTTTATGACAGCCCGGTCAATAACGCGACCGCTCATCATCTGCATGCCATGCTTTACATCGCGGGCCTTGAGTCCAGCGCCGCTGCGAGACCGACAGCCGTTACAGCGGAGTGTTACCGTGCGAACAAGATTGAGAATTTCGATGCTGCCTGTTGCCGTATTGAAACGCGCGAGGGGGTGGAGATTCTGTTTTATTCGGCGCATTGTGTAGAGGAGTATTCCGGTCCGCTCATGCGCTACGAATATGAGAATGCGGTGGTTGAGTTTACGATGGAGGGCGGCATGGTTGCCCGCTTTGGTGATGGTGCCGTAAAAGCCTATGGCTCGCCCATCGATGATCCGATGCGCAAAATGCGTCACTGTATCCAGCGCTGTCGAGATGGAGGCAAGGGTGCTGCTGTTTGCCCGCCTGAGGCTGCTGCCGCCCACACTCTCTGCGTTGAGGGGATCCAGCATATGCCCGTGCAGGAGTTTCCCCCCGATGAAATACGGGAGAAGGAAACTGAGCCGGGGAACCGTCTCGTCTATATGCCGGGGCTTGCGACTGCTATGGAAATCTGTTTTGAGCGCGGTGTGCTTTTTTCCGAATTTGATCAACCTCCCCTGACCTGGACAGTCCGGGCGAGGCGAGTCGAATTATAAGAGCCCCGGCTTCCGTTTCTAACCTTCAACTGATCTAATTCTATGTTTTTCAGAAAAAGCCTGGACCAGAAACTTGCCCGCATTCATGCGGGGACGGCGACTCGCAGTGACTTTATTATAGCCGATGCTAAAGATGCGGACATGGCCTTTGGGGTGATGGCTCCGGGGCCTAACCGGGCAGGAACCTGTCCTCACGGCTACGACCGGAGGCAGGGCTGCTATAAGACGCTGACTGACTACCTGGCCCAGATTCGCGAGGTGATCAATCAGCGGCTGGTGGACATCATGCTTTTGTCCGCCTCCAATCTTGAGCGGCTGGCGATTGACGAGGGAGTGTTCAGGAATTCCCCGATCACCCCGGCGGCCCGCGCAAATGATACCACTGATGTATGGGCGGTGCGTGAGGGGCACTACCCCAAGGAGCCGTCGCGCCACTTCCGTACTGCGACTCTGGACCACATCAAGTATGGCAAGCTTGAGACCAACTACCATAAGCCCCCGGCCGGTGCGGACCTGGGGTTGTATTCGATCACATTCACGAATAATCTGGATTGGGATTATACGGCTCTGGAGGCGTTTCATAACTTCCGTCTCGAAGCAGAGCGAAAGCACTTCCGCTACTTTCTGGAAGTTTTTAACCCGAACGTAGATCCGGGCTTCGATCCGAAAGAGGTCGGTGGCTTCCTTAATGACAACATCATCCGCTGCCTCGCAGGTGTGACACGCGTGGGGCGTCCGGTCTTTCTCAAAATCCCTTACAACGGCCCGGGGCCGCTGGAGGAACTGGTTTCTTACGACAGCAGTCTCGTCGTGGGCATCCTCGGTGGAAGTGCAGGTACTACGCTCGATGCTTTTCAGTTGATTCATGACGCGCAAAAGTATGGTGCGAAGGTGGCATTGTTTGGGCGTAAGATCAACCTCTCGGAGCATCCTCTGGCTTTCATTGAGTACCTCCGGCGTATTACTGACGGGGAGGTCGATCCACGTGAAGCCGTCAAGGCTTACCACGGTCATTTGCAGCGGAGCGGTATTTCCCCGGCACGCAGCCTGCAGGACGATCTCGTGCTCACGGACGCCAAGATGAGCTATTCCTGACCATGCTATTTATGGGTGCTTTCCATGAGGCTCTTGCGAGTGGAGTCAAACAGGATTGGGCCCGGAAAGGCCGAACAGTAAGCAAACAACGGTTATGAACTCTGGTGAACTAGCGCAGCTACTTAACGAGAACCGCGCGCGCATCAGTGGGTGCAGGGCGGTCACCGGCTTTGATGCCTTCGTGGATGAAATGATCTCCGTGGTCGATGAGCGTCATCACTTGGAAGCCTACCGGCGTGTAGAAACCATTTCGCAATTCGGCGAGTTAATCAAGTCGGCCGCCGGGCACAGCAGCCTGCGTGAGATTGTGGTCAACCGCAGGGAACCGGGCGGATGCGCGATTAACATGGGGGATGGGCTGGCGGCATTCGGGGTGCGTGTGGACACGTTCGCCACGGCAGGTGAGCCCTGCGACGATGCGTTCGCCGCCTATGCAGGGCAGGCTTCGTTGCATTCCTGGGGCCGCGAGCCGGGGCGCACACTTGCCTTCGAGTTCGCCGACGGAAAGCTGATGTTTTCCGCCGTTACGCCTTTGTCGGACTTTACCCCGGAGTACGTCGCCGGGAGGCTGGCCGATGGAAGCTTCCGGCTGGCCTGTGAAAGAGCTGGCGTCATCGCACTGACCGATTGGTCGCTCTATCCGCACATGACGGAATGCTGGCGTCTCTTGCAGCAAGAAGTGTTCAAGCACTTGTCCGCTCGTCCGCGATTTTTTATCGATCTGGTCGATCCTTCAAGCCGCTCTGAGGCGGACATCGGTAGTATGATCGAGGCGCTTCCGGGCTTTGAAAACTGTGGGCCGATCACGTTGGGGTTGAACCAGAACGAGGCGAACATCCTGTCCCGAATCACAGGTGGCGAGGCTCTGGCGGAACCGGGGATTGCCGAAACCGCTTCGCAGGCTGCCGTGTTGCGCCGTGCATTAAAGATAGATGAAGTGGTTATCCACGCGCATAAATACGCCGTAGCGGCCAACGCTTCCGGCGTCCATGCGGGGGAGGGACGCTTTTGTGAGAAACCAGCGAAATCGACGGGCGCAGGCGACCGCTTCAACGCCGGTTACGCCTTGGGCTTGCTGCTGGAGTTACCGCCGCAGGAGTGTGTGGCGCTTGGGACGGCGTCTTCCGGTTTGTATGTGAGGCTTGGTCGGAGTGCCACCCTTTCCGAACTGATAGATTTTCTGACGACGAGTTGACGGTGGAAGCCGTGATGGTGCGGCCTGCCGGGTCGGTGCTTGACTCTTTGTTGCTCAGGTCTGGTAGACCGCTATTGAGGAACTGGTAGTTATTCTGTGGCCAGTCGCAAGGTGTCCCACTCGTGGCGACGGTGGTAGCTGGCCTTGGTCAGGGGAGCGGTGGATGACAGCGTCGCCTTGTCCTTGTTATGGGTGGCATCGTAGCGGCAGACGGCGATTTCAAGTGCGTATTCGCTTTGACCGTCAGGCAGGCCCAGTGAACTCCACGGAATAAAAGCCTGTATGTGCCAGCGGTTGTTTGCAGAGTCGATCTGGGTCTGACTTTGCATAAAGCCCATGTCCTCCACGAAGAAATCGCTGAATGGGCGGTCGCCTTGACGATACGCTTTAAACCCGGCTGGGTCCCAGGCCAGTTGCAGCCGCTGATTACCGGGCGTGATATGGAGTTCCCAATAGCGGGCGCTCCCCGGGACTGCGACGAAGATCTCCACCACGTCGCCCAGCTCCCAGGTACGCTGATTGGGGCGGGTTGCTTCGTTGTGGATATCTTTGTCCTCAAGGGTTATGTTGAGGGTGAGTCCCATTTGGTCGGAATGGAGCATTACCTGCCCGTCAGTGAAATCATCGCTGGGGGTATCGAGCCAATGCTGGCGAAAGTTCAGTGTGTGCGAAGCCTGCTCCTGCGATGGCTGATGGTCCTCGGGGGTAGCTGGGCCAGTTGACTCAGGTATGGCGGGAGTATCGGGCATGCTTAGAAACGGAGCTAGTGTCAGAATGCAGTAAGCTGGAAAGGACATGGTAGAAATGAATGGAAACTGTATTTATTTTGTATGTTAACAAATTTGTATTGTAAACACGTTTTGCGCGGAAAGAATAACCAAAGCTCCAAAATCAAATACTAACTGCTATGAGTCTGCTTTTCAACCCTGGTCAAACCATCCTGTTCCAAGGGGACAGCATCACTGACGCTCTTCGCGACAAGGAGACGAATCTCGCTGACATGGGGCGTGGCTACGCCTCAATGGCGGCGGCTTGGCTGGGGGCTTCCCGGCCGGAACTTGGGCTGTCCTTTATTAATCGGGGAATGAGCGGAAACCGCATTACTGATCTGGTAGAGCGGTGGCAAAAAGATTGCCTGGAGTTGAAGCCAGACTGGGTGTCGGTCCTCATTGGCCTGAATGACACCTGGAGGCGTTACGACAGCGCTGACCCAACCTCTGTGGAGGATTTTTATGAGCGTTACCGGAGTATTCTGACGCAGTGTGTTGAGGCGGGCTGCCGGCTGATCCTGTGTGAGCCTTTTCTTCTTCCGTATCCGGAAGATCGCAAGGTATGGCGTGAAGATCTCGACCCCAAGATACAGGCAGTCCGTGAGTTAGCACGTGAGTTTGGGACTCCTTATGTCCCTTTCGACGGCGTCTTCGCTGCTGCCTCCATGAAGCAGCCCCCCAGCTACTGGACGGTGGACGGGATTCACCCGACTCCGGCCGGTCATGCCCTCATGGCTCGGCACTGGCTGGCAACAGTGGGGCTTGAAGCTTGAGCTGCTGAACCTCCGGCTTAGCCGGATAGCCTTGATCCAGGGCTGGACGCTGGCGGCGAACGCGTCTCGCTCGGGCAGTAGCCGAAACGCTGTTTGAAGGCCCGCGAAAAAGTGCTCAGGTCCTGGAACCCGCAGCGTTCTGCGATCTCGGATAGCGGCAGTTGGGTTTCCGTGAGCAACTGCATGGAGCGCTGGTAGCGTAACTGGTCGAATAGCTGCTTCGGTGACGCCCGGAATACCCGATGGAAGAGGCGGCGAAGATTGGCTGGTGAGCTGTGGGCTGCCTGGGCAATTTCGGGCAAAGCCGGAGCCAGGTGCATGTGTTCCCGATACCAGGTGAGGGCGATACGCACGCGCTTTTCGGCTTGATGGTAGCCGCTGGGCGGTTCCTGGCGATTAAGGCCCTCGCAGGAGAGCAGGCAGAGGCTGAGTAGCGCATGCTCGAAGCAAAGTTGCGTTTCAGCGCTGGGTTGATGCCAGTATCGGTTGACCCTGATGGCGAGTCTTTGCAGTTCCTGTACCTCCCCGTTGCTGAGGTCGATCACGGTATTATGACTGCGGCCAATCAGGCGGGCGCTGAGTTCTTCGGAAATGTAGTGGAAATGAAATACAACAATCGTCGCCGGTTGTCCGGGGATTCCGGTCCATCCGTGTTTGGAGCCCGGCGGAGATATCCAGAGACGACTTGAGGCGGGGGAGGTGTGCCCGGAGGGATGGTCGGTGCTGATTTGAGCTATGCTGCCGTCTAGGACTACCTGGAACTCCCAGAATTTTCGGGTCATTATGGCAATCGGATTTTCGTAGTAGAGACGTTTGCCATAACTGAAATAGGCGAGCATATCGGAAATGTATCCGACTGAGTGAAAATGTCAAATTAATGAGCGTCCATGTCATGGACGCTATCGGCTGTCTACGCTATTATAGCGGCATGTCAGACTCTTCATCTTCCAGGAAACGTTATGCTATTGTCGGGTTGGGGGGGCGCTCCAGCCTGTTCTCAGAGGCTTTGCTCGGAACTTATTCCGGCACCTCGGAACTGGTCGCCCTGTGTGACCGGACACAAACTCGGATGGACTACCATAACGGTATTTATGGGAAAAAACATAAAATAGATCCCGTGCCGACTTATCTGGCCAGCGACTTTGATCGCATGATCGCCGAGCAAAAACCTGATGTGGTCATCGTCACCACGATGGACCGTACGCACCATGACTATATTATTCGTGCCATGAAATCCGGGTGCGATGTCATTACGGAGAAACCGATGACGGTAGATGCCGGCAAGTGCCGGGCGATCCTCGATGTGGTTGAGCGAACTGGCAAAAACCTGACCGTAACCTTTAATTACCGATATTCTCCCTCACGGACCAAGGTCAAGGAACTCATTATGTCGGGGGTGATCGGAGATGTGCAGTCCGTTCACTTTGAGTGGCTGCTGGATACTCGCCACGGGGCAGACTATTTTCGCCGCTGGCACCGTAACAAGATCAACTCCGGCGGGTTGATGGTCCATAAATCCACGCATCACTTCGACCTCGTGAACTGGTGGCTGGACTCGACTCCTGAGATTGTCTTCGGTTTCGGTAAGCTCGGCTTTTATGGACGTGCCAACGCTGAAAAGCGGGGCGTCACGAATTTCTACTACAGGAGTACGGGTTGCCCGGCGGCGAAGGATGATCCCTTTGCGCTCGATTTGAAAGCGGACGATCACCTGAAAGGTTTATATTACGACGCCGAGAGCGAAGACGGTTATCTGCGGGACCAGTCCGTCTTCGGCGACGGAATCAACATCGAGGATACGATGAATGTGCTGGTCCGCTACGTGAACGGTGCTCAGATGAGCTATGCGCTGACCGCTTTTTCTCCCTGGGAAGGATTTCGTATCGCTTTTAATGGAACCAAGGGACGCATCGAACTGGAAGAAGTCGAGAAGTCCTACGTCAACACCGGAAAGGGGGCAGAGGGCGAAGGGGAGAGCCAAACCCGTAAAATTCTGGTTCGTCCCTTATGGGAGAAGCCCTACGAAGTCGATCCCGGCGAATGCCAAGGGTCACACGGGGGAGGCGATGTTGTCATGTTGAGGGATATCTTCGGCCAAGATAAGGAAGAGGATCCCTTTAGTCGGGCAGCTTTCCATATCGATGGCGCAAAGTCTATCCTGACCGGAATTGCGGCTAATCAGTCCTTTGAGACCGGCCTTCCTGTCCGCGTGGGGGAGTTGATAAAACTTAATCGCGACTGAGGCTGAACCAGTCCAACGAAGTTTAAGCAAACTATAAACAGCTCCGGCCGGGCCTACGTGCACACGGTCGGGGCTGTTTTCATTGCAGCGGACCGTTTCCCCCGCGAGGAGAGCGAGGTTATCCTAATCGTTGTGATTGGCGGAAGCCTGAAGGTGCTGCAAATTGAGACGATAGATCCCGCGAAAGCCCTCATGGACCGAGTCGAAGGACAAGCGACGACCATCGGGATGCCAGCGCGGATGGAGGTCGCAGCGTGTTTCCAGCCGGACTGGTGTATTGATGGAGTGGGACTTGACGGTCGCAAGGCGGTGACCGATTTTTTGCCGCAAGTCGTAGAGATAGAGGCTGCGCTTTTCGTCCTGTGGATAGCTGTCATAGAGCAACCATTGGCGGTCGGGGGAATAGCTCTGGTGCCCGTCGTCTAGAAAGAAGGCTGGGTCCACCAGGGTGTATCCGGGTTGTTCATCGCGGAACTCGGCCAGCGTGATTGCCCCTTGCGGAGTTCGGATGACCATTGAGAGTGTGGTGTCATCGCGCCAATGGTAGTGCGAGGCGACACCTCCATCCCAAAGGATAAAGGGGCGGGAACCGTCCGCGTTGGCAGTTATGGCGATGGTTCGCAAGGGGGCGCCGGGCTTGTCCGGGAAATGCCGCACCAGTGCGACAAAGCGGGTCCCGGAAGGATTCAGATTCAGGTGATTGACGAGGAGCTTTTGTTGCCCGAAATAGGGACGGCAGATGTCGCCGAGCTCGGCCAGGGAGAGGATTAATCTGCATGGGCCATCGGGCAGCTCCATGCGCCAGATGCCGTCCGCGTTCGGCTGCGTTTGGCTGGCGAACGGGTCGGGCGTCCCGGCGTAGCCGTAGCCGGGACGGAAATCAAACATGCGGGAGAAATTGACACTGAGCGCGTAGCGTCCGAGGGGATCGACGTTGGCGATGGGGGCGGGCAATCGGATCGTTTGGTTTTTGTGCAGATCGTGGATCACGCCTTTGAACTGCTGACCCTCGCGCTGATTAAACAGGATCTGGTTCGGCTCCTGCGGGTGCCACTGGAGCATCGATCCCTGCTGAAAGTTCCAGGCATTCGTGGTTGCCACTGGATGAAAAGAAGTGTCGCCGGTAGTGACGAATCCCAACTCCGTGGCATCTTCAGGCTTAGGAATGCGGTCTATAAACGTTACCCTGTGCGCGAGATGCCGCTGCCCGGAACTATCCCAGGCGGGCAGATCATAGTAACCGTAAAAAAAGTGTCCTGACTCCGGCGTGATGCGTTCAAGTTGGGAGCATTCACCGGAATGAGCGTTGCCCGTCATTGTGGGTGTGTTTCTCATTTTGGGCTAAAGATGAGTTTGAGTTTGCCCGCCAGTCCAGATGACGCCGGGCTCAGGTTCTCGAAATCATGGATGTCCTCGATGCGCTTTCCATAGGCTTTATGAACGTACTCAAAGTCGTAAAGCATGGCATTACTCAGTTGGTTGATGAGCCTGTTGCTTACTTTGATTGCGAGCGTGTTCACGCCCCGCTTCAGGGCACTCGTCGCGTCAACCCGGTAAGGCGGAGCGAATAATGAGCCGATATATTGCCCGTTGAGCCAGAGACGTGCGGCATCCATGACCGGGGTTTTGAGGAAGACCGAGAAGCCGATGTTCCGGCGTTCGGGTCTAAAGCGATGCGGCTTTACGGCTACGGGTTTTTCAAATTCCAGAAATGCCGTCAGTCCGGATGATAACTCCTGTTCGCAATCGAATGTGCAGCGATATTCAGCCTGGCCGGAGTAGTCCGCCAGTTCGCTGAAATCGGTCCACGGCTTGAGCGATTCAAGCTCAAGCGTGATGCCCCTGTCAGGGACATGTAAGGCCCAGGGCTGCTTGATCTGGCATTCACGGATAGCTGGAGAGGGCTCCTTCGGTGAGGGTGATTCTCCATCTCTGTCATATGTAAGGGTCCGGACCGTGATTACGCTTTCAAACGGTTCCAATTTGATGGATGACTCCAGCCCCATTTGAAATGCCTGGCCGTCCATAGGGCGTATCCAGGTGAATTGTCCGTCTGAGTCTTTGAAGGAAGGAGCAAACGCCACCGGCTCGTTTGATGTATTCACAAAAAAATACACGTCCGCTTCGTCCCTTGGGGGTGACTCGGGATCTCGTCCATCCCGCCCCGCAGGGGATGCTCGAAATCGGGAACTATGTCGGAGCCGCGATCAAGCGGATACTGGCCCGGCGAGCGGGAGATCAGTAAACCAGGTCGCGGAAATTCTTGACGCGGTGGAAGGTGATCAGGTTACCGTTGTGGGCGCTATGGGCCCGCTCGTCTCCGCTGCGGGAGAGGATCACGAGGTCGTCTCCGTCCACCGCCATAGATGCGTAATGCCGGGTCTGGTCGGGAGCGTCAGTCATCGCCACTACCCCGGCGAAGCACCAGTCCACGAGGTTTTTGGAGAAATGCAGGACCATCCGGTGGCGTTCGTTATTGGGAGTGCCGAAGCGGGCCGCAGGGAGGCGGTCGGCACGCGTCATGGAGTCTGTGGCCTGCGAGCCGAGTAGCCAGTACAGCTCTGTCTCTTCGTCATAGAGGATGTGAAAGCGCATCTGCCCGCCGGGCAGGGGGAGAAAAAGTTGAGTGCGACCAGAGGGGACTTTTTCCAACTCAGTCAGCATGCTTCCGTCCTCCTGCTCTACGACTTTGAGCAGCGCCGCGTATCCGGTGCCGCCGGTGTGAGCGCGCATGAGCAGGTGAAAGGTCTTGCCCTCGGGGTCGTACCAGTAGTGATTGGGATCGGTGATTTGGGCTACATTGGTCTCCAGCCAGCCCATCGGCGCAACGGACCTGATAACGCCGGAGGAGCGATCGAGCAACTGGCTGTCGGGATAGTTTGACGGATAAAAAGGAACGCCGAACCAGTCGAGGTCCGGATCGTTTTCCCGGTATCCGGGGATGAGGTCGGCGAACGCCAGCTCACTTGCGAACGTCCAGTTCTCAGGTCGCGTCAAGTCCGTGCCCGAGCGCCCGCGCAGCAACACCGGGGCGAAGTCACCCACTGGCCAGGCATCGATGTCGTTGTGAATGCGCTTTTCCAGCGGCAGATAGATATTGCCGTTGGCATGGATGTAATTGGTCGCGCTTTGGTGCCAGCGTCCGGTGGCGATCAGGGAAGGGGCGGACCACGTCTCTCCGTCATCGGTGGAGCGGATAATGCGCAGGGATTTGCCCGACCCGAGCGAATAGATGCTGTCCCCATCGACAAACAGCCGGCTTTGTCCGATGGAGTCGGTGTGGCGGAGCTGCCAGGTTTTGCCACCGTCATCCGAGGTCGCAATGTGCTGTTCGGAAGGTAATTTCGCGTACTTCTTGCTGACGAGGTAGGCGGCCACGAGGCGTCCATCGTCGAGGGCGACGATGGACGGGTTGAACAGCGGCCCGATTTTCGGGTCCGCCTCGGCGACAATTACATAGTCTTGTGCCAGGGGGCGGATCGGGGCCCCGGTTGGCGTGTCGATACCGTATGCAGGTCGGACGCCTGCGAGCATCGAGAGGAGCACGCCAGCGACCGGGAGTGAGCCATGAGAAAAAAGGCGACGAAAAAGAGGGGAGCTTGGCATAAGGGGCATAAGGGGCTTAAGGGAGTCGTCATCCGTGCAGAGGGCTGCCCAGTCCACGGCGTGATGAACGAAATAAAACGTTGGGGCGTTGCGCGTTAATCAATGCCCTTCCATTTTTGCTCGGTCAGGTTGTCCAGCCACACGGGGTCCACGGATTTGACGGCGCCATCGGCCGTGAGCACGTTCATGTTCCCGTTGTGGCGAAACGAGAAGTACAACATACTGTCCGGCGGGTTGTTGCGGTCGCTGCTGGCCTGAGGCCAGTTGGCGTAATAGTTGGTCTGCATCTCGAAGCGCGGACCCAGACGACCGTCGTAAACCAGCGGCGTCAACGCGGGGTTGGCAATGGAGTTGTAATGGCGGGGTTCGAAGCGGTTCGTCCCGCCATCGCCGTACCAGGCAGCACTTGAGTTGTACGCCATCCGGATGTACTTGGGGCCGCTTCTACCGCTGGGAGTGACAGCGGCCGGACAGACGAACAACTCATTTTCCCAGAGCAGCGAGGTCTCCGCCGCCCGGCGGCTTTGAGGGAGGTATTCATCGAGATCGCGTGACCAGCGGGTATTTGGCGATTGCTTGGCGGGGACGGATGGATCGGTCGCGCGCGAGGCGGCAGGCAGGTACCCCTGATGGTCTGCGGCGTACAACTGTAGCGTTGTGTATATCTGGTGCAGGTTGCTGACGCACTGCGTTCTTCGTGCATTGTCGCGAACCACCCCGATGGCCGGAAGGATGATGGCGGCCAGGATAACGATCACCGCGATCGTCACCACAAGCTCGATTGTAGTCATCCCTTTGTAGTGACCACCGGGGGTGCGCTTGCGCTGAGATAGTATCAGTTCCATGTCGGCTTACCCTGTTTGTCAACAGATGCTGGCGCGAGGCATTAACGCTTGCTGCGGCGGGACAGAGCAAGCAGTCCGAGGGCGATTGAGCCGAGGATAAGCGAACTGCCGGACACCTCGGGGATGGCGGTGCTGATCATGACATTATCGATCGTGCCGTCTCCAAAACCGTTGTTCCACGCGAAGGCGAAGGTATCGAAGCTGTAGTTTTTGTACACCGAATCCACGATGGTGCTGCTGACCGAACTATTGCCGTCGCTCGTGGTGTAGGTGATACTGACATCACCATTGGACAGACGCTCGAACTGGATTGATACCTGGTAGGTGGTCCCTTGAGACATGGCAAATGTATCGGCCGGGGTGTCGTCACCGAGGGCATTGCCCCATTGGTCACCCAGCGAGGTCAACAGCGATCCGGATTCGGAGGTGCGGTTATAGACCCGTACGCGCTGGACCGTGGGGTTGATGAAAAAGCCATAGGCTCCGTTCAGTGTCAGATTCGGGTTGCTGTTCTGCTCGGTGATCCGGGCCGATCCCGAATCCGCCAGCATGAAGCGCAAGCCGTTGATGTTGCTTTGGGGTGTGCCTGAGGTTGGCGTCAGATCGAAAGAAACGTTCAGGATTTCACCGGTCGAATTCAGCGTCGCGGGAGCGGTGGACGAGGTAAAGTAGGCGACTCCCTGCCGGACGGTGGCACTGGTCGGGGCGTTTTGCAGGGCATAGTTGCCGGTCGATACCTCCACGGTGCTCAGGTTGTTAAACGACTGGAACCATTCCGCCGAGGACGGGAGATTTTGGTTCTGCCAATTGTTGTCGCTGAAAGTATCGTTGAGGTAGGTCGTTTGAGCGCCTGCGTATTGAGCAAGCAGGGCGATTGCCATTGCGGAAAAAACCTTTTTTCTTGTGGGCGTAATCATTTTATTCATGGGTAATATGGGGGTGAATAGGTTTCGGGTCTGCGAGTGGATACTGGCGGTTGTGGGATGGTTTTCAATTGTGGCGTCGTGTTATGATAACATGGAGGTTGGCGGCAGTCCCAAATGGCTGTTGCCTATGTTCTCGATCGCACGGCAGATTCTGCTTGCCGTGGTGAGTGGCTCGTTGCTTGAGACTCCCAAAAAAGCTGGATGCGGCTATTGGGAGTCGTCCAGCGGCAGGTCGGCGGCTCGCCACTCGGGGACGCTGAAGCGCAGCCGATGGGCAGGCACGCCACTATCGCGCAGGAGCGAAGTACCCTTGATCGCCATGAGGCAGTAGGGGCCGCGGCAATAGACGAGGACGGGCCGCTTGGCTGGGATGTCTCCAAGGTGCGCCTCAAGGCGGGGAAAGGGCAGGTTGCGGGCATGGGGGAGGTGCCCGGCGGCGAATTCGTCCTCGGGGCGCAGGTCGAGCAAAAGGCTTTTGCGGGATTGAACCTGCTGGAGCACGTCGCTCATTGAGAGCGCGGAGAGGCTTTCGGGGGTTTCGAAATGGGCGTGCAGGATCTCGCGCATTTCCGGGTCGAGGTCTTCGCCGAGCGTCCGCAACGTCAGCCAGAAGCGGCTGACGTTCTCACCGGCCAGGCGGTAGTAAACGTTGCGCCCGTCCTTGCGCGTGTCCGCGAGCCGCGACCCGCGCAGGACTTTCAGGTGGGCGCTGGCGGCGGCCTTCGACTGACCGGTCAGCTCGGCCAGTTGGTCCACGTGCTTTTCCCCCTGGCTGAGCAGGCTGAGCAGCTTCAGGCGTTGCGGGCTGGCCAGCGCCTCGCCGATGCGGGCGAGTTGCCGGTAGAGCTGCTGCTGTTTCTCCTGGAGGGGGATGGTCATGGTTGTGCTTCGATATGGAGGGGGGACGTCCATTGTGCGCCGCTGATGTCCTCAAGTTCAACGCTGTAATCACCGGGAGCGAGCGAGGCCAGCGCCTTGTCGCGCAAGTGGATCTGCGCCCGTGCCCCAAGCGGCAGGATCAACCCGTGCGGACCGGGGCGAATCTTGGCCACGTAGCTGTTTTTAATGTCAGCTTCGGGGAGGTCGGCAAGCTCCTCCATCCCCCAGTGAGCAACCGTTTCTCCGTCAGCGCTGCGGATGCTAACCCCGATCAGGAACGAACCGTAAACGTCCGCCCCTTCGACCCGGTAGGCGGTGAAGCTGAGGGTATCCCCACTGATCTGGGCTTTCTGAACTTCCACCAGCGGGCGCACGGATTTGTTATGCAGCGGTCCCCAGAGGCCACCGTGAAAAACCTGGTTGGTCAACAGCGCGAGCGCGAAGGCGGCCAGCCCGCCCCAGAACGCCAGGCGCGACAGCGGCCATTTTTCAATGAAACCGAGAGAAAGCCATCGGCAGAGCCCGTGCCGGTCCCACTGCGGCTTGCGGGTGGAGATAAGGTAATCCAGGGAATAGCGTCCTCCGCCGGTGATGGCGACGGCCAGCCCCCCGGCCACGCCGAGGATGCCTATTTGCCACTCGTCGAGACAGGTTGTGCCGAGCCAGCCCGCCCCCAGCAGGATACCCAGCGCGAGCAGGCTGGTGGCCAGTCCGGCGGCACGCGTCAAAAAGCCCGTCATGAGCGCCAACCCGACCACGCCCTCCACCAGTGTGAAGAGCAGCAGCTTCCACCACAGCAGTTCGGGGTGGCTGACGAAGAACTCGATCCCGGGTTTGATCAGGAAAGCATTGGGCAAAAAGTGATTGAACTTGGCTCCGATGTAGCCCGCCGCTTCGGGGTCGAGCTTGTAGTCGATGATCATCCGCCGCCAGAAGGCGGAAAAATAGGTCCAGCCCAGAACGAGGCGAACGGCGAAAAAAGCGTCCGCGATCAGAGGAAGGCGGACGGCGGGAGAGGGGAGGGCTTGCTGCTTCATGCCCGCAGTCAATACGCTATAAACGTATTGTCAAATAATCAATTGATTATTTTACGTAGGAATCGAAAGACGCTCCTGCCGGGGCGAAGCCCTTATTGTCCTGTGCGGTCACGCACCGCGCGTGCGGGCTGCGTAAGCCCGCAATAATTATGCCGAAGGCTTAAGACCTAGTCCCACTTGAGCCGGATGCCCAGCGGGCAGTGGTCGGAACCCATGACGTCCTTGAGGATAAACGCGTCGGCCAGGTGGGGCTCAAGGTCTTTGGAGACGAGGAAGTAGTCGATGCGCCAGCCGATGTTGCGGGCGCGGGCTCCGGCGCGGAAGCTCCACCATGTGTACTGTTCGGCCAGGCCGGGGTTGAGGTGACGGAAGGTGTCGATGAGGCCGCTTTCGAGGTGCCGGGTGAATTCCGCCCGTTCTTCGTCGGTGAAGCCCGCGTTGCGGCGGTTGGCCTGCGGGCGGGCGATATCGATTTCCTCGTGGGCGACGTTAAAGTCCCCGCACACGACGACGGATTTTTCCTTCGCCAATGCGGTCAGCATTTCCCGGAAGGCCGGGTCGAACTCACCTGTGCGGTAGCCGAGTCGCCGCAGCTCGTTCTGCGAATTGGGGACATAGACATTGACCAGGTAGAAGCGTCCGAAGTCGGCCACCTGCACGCGGCCCTCCTGCGGGTGCAGGGCGCGGTCGGGCCAGTCGAGGTTTACACTGGCGGCCGGAACGTTGGAAAAAATAGCCGTGCCCGAGTAGCCTTTTTTTTCCGCCGAGTGGTAGTACTGGCAGGCGTAGGGGATTTCGAGTTTGGGGATGTCTGCCTCGGACGCTTTAATCTCCTGCAGGCAGAGGATATCGGGTTGGTGGGTGCCGACGAAGTCGCCAAAGCCTTTTTTCATGACGGCGCGCAGGCCGTTCACATTCCAGGAGACGAGGGTCAGTTCGTTGGGCAGGGACGGATTGGATTCACTCACCGGTACAGCCAAAGCCCTGCCGTCGCGGTGGACAAGATTTTAGCGTGTCTTTGTTTTTTCTGCCGGATTTGGGGTTATTTCGCAGGGCGGATAGGCCGCTGTGCCCGTAAATACTTGACTAAACTAGGCAACCGGGCTCATTTATTACCCTTTACACAACTCCATTCCAGCTCATTCCAGCGAAAGTTAGTTCACACTGCATGTCCAACGAAGTCATCGAAGTCGAGGGTAAGATCGTCGCCGTTCTGCCCGGTACCATGTTCCGGGTAGAACTGCCCAACAAGCACGTCGTGCTTGCCACCATCTCCGGCAAGCTGCGTAAGAATTTTATCAAGATCACGACGGGGGACATGGTAAAGATGGAAATGACCCCGATGGATCTCAACCGCGCCCGCATCACCTACCGCCTGCGCAACGCCAACCATAACCGCAATGCGCCCATGCGCAGCTTCGGCCCCCGCCGCCGCGGCCGCTAGGCAACGCGGTGGCCTTTCGCGTCCTGCTTTTTGTCCTCTCACCCGTTTAACCCACCAATCCCTTATCAGTCATGTCTGGAGCCTATAACAGCATCACGGAAACGGTCGGCAACACGCCGTTGATCAAACTCAACAAACTGACCGAAGGCCTTGAAGCCGAAGTCTGGCTCAAGTGCGAATTTTTCAACCCGCTCTCCAGCGTCAAGGACCGTATCGGCCTGGCCATGATTGAAGCGGCGGAAAAGGCGGGCAAGCTCAAGCCCGGTGGTTTTGTGATCGAGCCGACCTCCGGTAATACCGGGATCGCCCTGGCCTTTGTCTGCGCCTCGCGCGGCTACCGCTGCCTGCTGACCATGCCCGAGACGATGTCGCTGGAGCGCCGCGTGCTCCTGCGTATGCTCGGCGCCGAGATCGTCCTGACACCCGGCCCGAAGGGCATGGGCGGGGCCATCACCCGCGCCGCCGAACTGGTCGAGGAGTACAAGGGTGAGGCCTTCATGCCGCAGCAGTTTGAAAACCCGGCCAACCCGGAGGCCCACCGCCGTACCACAGCGGAGGAGATCTGGAAGGCGACCGGCGGCAAGATCGACGCCTTTGTCTCTGGCGTGGGCACGGGCGGGACCATCACCGGTGTTTCTGAGGTTATCAAGTCGCGCAAGGAACTTTACGCCGTGGCCGTCGAGCCCGAGGCCAGCCCCGTCATCAGCGGCGGTAAGCCCGGCCCGCACAAGATCCAGGGCATCGGTGCCGGCTTCATCCCGAAGAACCTGAACACGGAGATCGTGGACGAGGTCATCCAGATTACCAATGAGCAGGCCTTCTCCACTGCGCAGGAACTTACCGCATTGGAAGGTATTCCGGTCGGCATTTCCTCTGGGGCTAATGTTCGCGCCGCGCTGACGCTGGCCGCCCGTCCTGAAATGGCCGGGAAGAAGATCGTCACGGTGGCCTGCAGCTCGGTCGAGCGTTACCTGAGCACCCCGCTGGCTGAAAAGGCCCGGCAGGAGGTTGCCGCCGGATTCAATATCTGAGCCGATTTCGCAACCCGTTTGCTTTGAAAGACTCCCGGTTTGGCCGGGAGTCTTTTTGTCTCTCGGTATAAAAATCCTGCACATCTACAGGATCTGACGGATTGGCTTTTGGTAAAATAGAGGTAAAATAGGCTTGTCTTGGGTGGAATAGCTCAGGATGCTGTAGTTCTTCTACAGGTAGATGTAGTAGCAGTAGTGGTAGCTTAAGGACCGCCGCCCTTCGGGGTGGCGGTTTTTGCTACCCGACCGCATATGAGCAAGGCCGCGATTGAAGGGTCTTTTGTGAGAATACCGAAGGGATAATCGCCCGGGCTTGCGATTTGCGGGACATGCTATTGGTTGTCCGGCAGATGCTTTCCTCACCTGCGCGACCCTCTCTGCTCTGGTTCCGGCTCGATCTGCGGCTGGAAGATAACCCCGCCCTGGCCGACGCACTCGCGGCAGGCGGGCCGGTGCTCCCGGTCTTTGTTCATGATCCGGCAGGCGAAGGGGCTTGGGCTCTCGGCGGCGCTTCCCGCTGGTGGCTGCATCATGCGCTGGCTGATCTGGCTGATCAACTCGACCGGCTTGGTCTCCCGCTGATTTTACGCGAGGGGGATGCGTCGGGCTGCCTGCGTGAGCTTCTGGCCGAGACAGGGGCCGAAGCGGTGTATGCCAATCGCCGTTACGAACCTGCGGCTATCGCGCAGGAGGCGGAGGTAGCGGAGGGCGTGCTGGCATCCGGGGCTAAAATTTATTTTAGTAACGCGGCGCTGCTTTTTGAGCCCTGGGAGATCCGTAACAAGTCCGGTAATCCCTTTCAGGTGTTTACGCCCTACTGGCGGACCTGCCGGGAGCAGGGGTGGCCCGGCCCGGTACGGGTGGATTTAAAAAAGCTGGCAAAAATACCCGCCAAAGAATGCCCGCGTTCGCTCGCGCTGGACGAGCTTGGCCTGCTGCCCGACAAGGACTGGGATGCGGGCTTTTACGAGGCTTGGCAGCCGACGCGGGAGGGGGCGTTGGCGAGACTGGAGACCTTTGTCCGCGAGGGGCTTGACGAGTACGAGGGAGAGCGTGACCGTCCGGACCAGGACGGGACTTCGCGGCTTTCGCCGTACCTTCACTTCGGGCAGATTGGACCGCGAGAGGTTGCCGCCGCGCTAAAGCAGGGGGCGGGCGCGGTTGCTGCCGGAGCGGACAAGTACCTGGCTGAAATCGGCTGGCGCGAGTTCTCGCATCACCTGCTGTACCATTTCCCGCAGACGCCGGAAGCGCCACTGAGGCCGGAGTTTGCCGACTTCCCCTGGCGGGAAAACGCTGACTTGCTCCGGGCCTGGCAACGCGGCCGAACGGGTTACCCCTTGGTCGATGCCGGGATGCGGCAGCTCTGGTCGACCGGCTGGATGCACAATCGCGTGCGTATGGTGGCGGCCTCCCTGCTGGTCAAGCACCTGCTTCAGCCCTGGCAGGCAGGCGCGCGCTGGTTCTGGGACACGTTGGTGGACGCCGACCTGGCCAACAACACCCAAGGCTGGCAATGGACCGCCGGTTGCGGGGCTGATGCCGCGCCGTATTTTCGCGTCTTCAACCCCGTGACGCAGGGCGAGCGTTTCGATCCGCAGGGCGACTACGTGCGCCGCTGGGTGCCCGAACTGGCCAAGCTGCCTCCGAAGTTCATCCACCGTCCGTGGGAGGCTCCGGCTTCGCTGCTGGAGGATTGCGGGGTGGTGTTGGGGAACGATTACCCCGAGCCAATCGTGGGGCATGTCGAGGGGCGCGGGCGCGCGCTGGCCGCGTTCGAGAAATTCAAATCCGCCCGCTCGTGAATTTTTACTGCTGTGAACTTTTACCGGGGGGCGGGGATTCTCCCTCGCCATCGGGCGATACTGCCTAAACCATATTCACCATGATGACAGTCGCCATTGCCGGAGGAACCGGCCTGATCGGAAGCGCTCTGCGCGCTTCACTCGAAGCCGACGGGCACCGTTGCCTGATCCTTTCCCGTTCGCCGGGCGAGAACACCGTCCGCTGGGACCCCGAGACCGGCGAAATCGACGCCGGGGCGCTGGCAGGAGTTGATGCTGTCGTCAACCTGGCCGGGCGCAATATCGGCGGCCGCTGGAGCGAGTCGGTCAAGCGTGAGATCCGCGAAAGCCGTGTCGCTGGAACGGAACTGCTGGCTCGCCTCATTGCCGAACTGGAGCCGAAGCCACGCGTTTTCATCAATGCCTCGGCCATCGGTTACTATGGCATCGAGCGCGACGGGGATTTGGCGGAGGATGCCCCCGCCGGGGAAGGCTTTCTGGCCGATGTCTGCCGTGAGTGGGAAGCCGCTGCCGCCCCGGCCATCGCCTCGGGCGTCCGTACGGTGCTCCTGCGAAACGGGGTGGTTCTGACGCCCGATGGCGGCGCGCTGGAAAAAATTCTGACGCCGTTCAAGGCCGGGATCGGCGGCCCCATCGGCGACGGCAAGCAGTGGATGAGCTGGATCGCGCTCGACGATGTGGTGGGGCTGATCCGTTTCTGCCTCAACCACGATTCAATCAGTGGGCCGGTCAACGCCACCGCCCCCGCACCCGTGACCAACGCGGAATTTGCCACCACGCTGGGTGAGGTCATGGACAAGCCCTCGGCCATCACCACGCCCGCCTTCGCGGTCAAGTTCGCCTTCGGGCAGATGGCGGAGGAGACGGTTCTCTCCAGCGTGCGGGTGCTCCCGGCCAAGGCCGAAGCCGCCGGGTATGTTTTCCGTTTTCCGACCTTGCAACCGGCGCTCGAACACCTCTTGTCGTAGTAACATGCGTGCCGTCATTCAGCGAGTGGACGCGGCCTCGGTCAGCGTCGCGGGGGAAACGGTGGGTGAAATCGGGCCGGGCCTGCTTGTCTTTCTCGGCGTGGGGGAGGGCGATACGATGGAGGATGTGGCCTGGCTCGCGTCGAAGGTCTGCAAACTGCGTGTCTTCGAGGACGGGGAGGGCCGGATGAACCGCGCCTTGACCGAAACCGGCGGCGGCGTGCTTGTCATCAGCCAGTTCACGCTCTTTGGGAACCTGAAAAAGGGCACGCGCCCGTCGTTCAACCGTTCGGCCCCGCCGGAGCTGGCCATCCCGCTGTACGAGGCGTTTATCTCGGAGGCCTCGCGGTTGTTGGAAAAGCCCGTGCCCTCGGGCCGTTTCGCCGCCGACATGACGATCCACGCCGTCAACAACGGCCCCGTCACGCTCATTCTCGATACCCGCCAGAAAGATTTTTAACCCAGATGTCCATCCCGAAAGGAAAAGTGCTGCCGGTTGCTTTTTACCGGCGCGAGGCCGAAACCGTGACCCGCGAGTTGTTGGGGAAGGCGCTGTGCCGGGCGTTGCCCGGCGGCGGGGTACGGCGTTGCCTGCTGACGGAGCTGGAGGCCTACGTCGGCCCGCACGATAAGGCCTGCCACGCGAGCAAGGGTAAGACGCCGCGCACGGCCGTGATGTTCGAGCCCGGCGGTGTCTTTTACGTGTACTTGTGCTATGGCATGCACTGGATGCTGAACATCGTCACCGGCGCGAAGGACTACCCGGCGGCGGTGCTTGTGCGGGGAGTGGAGGAGATTTCCGGTCCCGGTCGCGTGACGAAGCAGCTCGGCATCGGGCGCGAGCAGAACGCGCTGCCCGTCCGCCGGACCAGCGGCCTTTGGGTGGAGGATGTCGGTATCGAAATTTTGGATACACAAGTCGAGCGCACGCCCCGCATCGGCATCAACTATGCGGGGGAATACTGGGTGAACCAGCCGCTGCGCTACCTCGTGCGCCCCAAGTAATACCGGTCCTAAGTAGTTTTGGGGGTTATGCGAGAGGGGGTTTTTTGAAAAAAAAACCCTCTCGCGCTCTCCCTAAAAAACTTTTGAGCCGGAACTTCGTTCCTTCGCAAGAGCAGTAATCTTCAACTCAGGAGAGAGCCGGTACTCTCTCCGTGCCTCTGTGCCGCCGTGTGAGCATTTTTTCATTTTCAGGGCCTGAAATAAGAACCCTCAACCCTTGTCCATAAGGGCGCGGGGGATGGACAAGAAAAAACCGGAAAGCGTGTTTCACCACACTTTCCGGCCTTCCTGTTAAAAGGTTCTGCTACGATTAAAAGCTCAGGCCGTCATGGCTGCCTCGGTGCGCTGGGCGACGTTATCCCAGTTGACGACGTTCCACCAGTTCTTGATGTAGTCGCCGCGGCGGTTCTGATACTTGAGGTAATAGGCGTGCTCCCAGACATCGAGCGCGAGGATCGGGATGACGCCCCACTGGGTCAGATTCTGGTGCTTCTCGGCCTGGAGGACGACGAGCTTGCCGCCGAAGGGCTGGTAGCCGAGGATGGCCCAGCCGCTGCCCTGGACCTTGGCGGCGGCGGCGGAGAATTGCCCCTTGAAGGCGTCGAGGCCACCGAAGTGCGTGTCGAGGGTCTTGCTCAGGGTGGAGGAGGGCTTGGTTGTCCCTTCCGGGGCCATGTTTGCGAAAAAAACGGTGTGCAGGTTGTAGCCCGCGCCGTTGAAGGCCAGCTCGTTCTCCCAGTAGGAAATCTCCGGGTAGTCTCCGGCGGAGCGGAACTGCTTGAGTTGGGCGAGCGCCTTGTTGAGCCCGTTCTTGTAGCCGTTGAAGTGGATGTCGTGGTGCAGGCGCATGGTCTCGGCGTCGATGGCCGGCTCCAGCGCGTCGTAGGCATAGGGGAGCGGGGGGAGTTCGTACTCGCCCGCACTGTTCATGGGCACAGTGTAGAGGAGCGAATTGGTGGTGGAAGAAGAGGTGGCAGGGGCGGCCTGGGCGCGGCTGGCACCGAGAAGCCCCAGTCCGGCGAGGCCTGCGGCACCGACAAAGGCGCGGCGGTTCAGATTGACGGGGGGAGTGCTGTCAGGTGTCGTTTCCATCCCGCAGCGTAGAGAAGGTGCGAGGTCAAGTCAAACGGACGGGTGATTTTTGCCGGGGCTTTTTGTGGGTGCCGTATTTATTGATACGCGTTAGATAAACTGCTGAGACTCTGCTAACGGCTCATGCCGAGACGTTCCCACTGTTCGGCGGGGGCGTCGAGGGCGTGCAGGTGACGGTCGAGTTCGGCCAGGAGACGGTTTTCGACGGCTTCGTCTGTCAGTGGCGATTGTTGCTGTGGGTCGGCCTCCAGGTCGAAAAGGAGAGTCCCGAAGGTGCGCGAGATCCGTTCGTTGCCGGGCATACCGCCGCCAGAGGGCAATTTCATCAGGTGGCAGCCCTGGGTGAATCCGAAACTGACCGGCTCGAAGGGCTGCTGGAAAACTTCGGTGGAAAAGGCGGCTCGCATGTGCGCGGGCATGAGGGTGTAGGCGTTGAGAGGGGCGTTTTCTGCGTCCGGGGGATTGCCACGCATGTAAACGTGGCGGCCGTCGGTGATGTTGACGTGCGCCCCGAACATCCCGAAGACGGCGGTTTCGCGGACCGGCTTGTCCGTGGCGATGGTGGCGGCGAGGTTGTGGCCGCTCATGCGCGGGGTGGGACAGAGGTCGAAAAAGTTCAGCACGGTCGGGGCGATGTCGATGGCGGGCTGGACAAGGGACTGGCGGCGTTCGCCGCGTTTACGGCAGCGCGGGTCCCAGACGAAGAACGGCGTGCGGGCCACTTCTTCATAAAAGGGCATCCAGCATTTGGCCCAGCAGTCGTGTTCGCCGAGGAGGAATCCGTGGTCGGTTCCGACGATGAGCATGGTGTCATCCCACATCTGGTGCGCGTCCATGTAGTCGAGCACGTCGCCGAGCTTTTCGTCGCACATGGAGACGAGAGCGGCGTACTGGTAGCGCATGTGCTCGACCTCCTCGGGGCTCTCCTCGACCCGGCGGTACGGGGGCCAGTCGATGTCGCGGCCCTTGTACTTCCCGTAGTGCTCGCGGTAGAGATCCTTGTAGCGGCGGTGCGAGAAAAAGGGTTCGTGTGGGTCGAAGGTCTCGATTTGGAGGAACCAGTTGTCCTCGTCGCGGTTGCGGTCCAGAAACTCCCTCGCCTGCGTGAAAACCTGCGACATGGGCTGGAGATGGGGGTCGGGCATGACCTGGCGGTTGATGGCGTCCTGGCGTACCATTTGAGAGTTGTCGTCGGCTGGGAGTTTCATCGAGCAGTTGCGCAGGGCGTGGGCCTCGATGGGGTCGGGGGAGCGCACTTGAGGAATCCACGGATCCCCTTCCTGCCCGCGGATGCACTCCCAGGTGTTGTACTTGGTGTGGTAGTTGGTACCGCCTTCTTCCCAGTAGTGGCCGTGGTCGCTGATGAGGTGGGTGTAGACGCCAGCCTCCTTGAGTATCCGGGGCATGGAGTCGTCGCAGGGTTCGAGCGGTCCCCAGCCTCGGTGCAGGAAGTTCGGACGGCCGGTGTGCAGGTCGCGCCGGGCGGGCATGCAGGGCATGCTGCAAACGTACGACGTGTCGAAGGTCACGCTCTGGCGTGCGAGGCGTTCGAAGTTCGGAGCCACGATGGAGCCGCCGTAGGGGGGCAGCATATGCCGGTTGAGCGAGTCGAACATGACGTAGATCACTTTCATGTCCCCCAGTCTGATCCCGGCTTTTCGCTTCTCCAATTCCAAAAGCGTACCCTAAAATCCATACATATGTATTTTGAGGCGTAGCTTGCACCGCGCGAAGGTTTCTTGCCTACGCCGTTTAATCCAAGGGGAGTTCCATCTTGTAGCGGGCGATTCCAAAGGCGGGGGTGAGCGAACCTTGCTTGCGGTATCCCTGGCGGATGAGGAAGGGCAAGTGGCGCTCTTCGGCGTGGACATAGACAGACTTCAGGCCCAACTGCCGGGCGACTTGGGACAGATAGATCAGAATATCATCGCCGAGGCGGTGCCCGCGGTATTCGGGCAGTACGACGATGCGGCTGAGCTTGCCGTCGCACTCCAGTCGTCCTGTGCCGACATAGCGCCCTTCGGGGTCTTTGGCCAAGGCGTGCCGACAGTAACGGTCTTCACGATCCGTTTCCAGCGCGGTCGGATTTTTCTTTTCCTCCATGTAGACGATGAAACGGATCGCCTCAATGTGCAGGTAGTCCTGCTCCCAGCATGCGAGCTGTAGATGAACATCTTTCATGGGGTCTAGTCCTTAATCGGAGCAATGGGTGACTACTTTAGTTCGTAGAGCCTTTTTTCATGCTGGTTAGGCTAACCGCTATTTGCTAAAGTTTACGCATGGAATACCGCCGATTGGGAAAGACAGGGTTGAAAGTGAGCGCGCTCTCCTATGGCGCCTGGGTTACTTTCGGGCAGCAGATTGACGATGAGACAGCCAAGGCTCTGATCAAAACCGCCTACGATGGTGGGGTGACATTTTTCGACAATGCCGAGGTCTACGCCGCCGGGCAGGCTGAGCGGGTCATGGGCAAGGCCCTGGCCGACCTGGGTTTTGCCCGCGACAGCTTCTGTGTCTCCAGTAAGGTCTATTGGGGGCCGACAACCTCGAACACCCACCCGACCACCCGCGGACTCTCCCGCAAGCATGTGACCGAGGTTTGCCATGCCGCGCTCAAGCGCTTGCGCGTGGATTACCTGGACCTGTATTTCTGCCACCGACCCGACCGGGAAACCCCCATCGCCGAGACGGTGGCCGCGATGACCGACCTCATCCGTCAGGGCAAGGTGCTTTATTGGGGCACCTCCGAGTGGACCGCCCGCGATATTGCGCTGGCGCACGCTGCCGCCCGGGAGTACGGACTCTACGCGCCCGTGGTGGAACAGCCGCAGTATAACCTCTTTCATCGCGCCCGGGTGGAGGTCGAGTACAGCCGGCTCTACGAAGACCCCGGTCTGGGCACCACTGTGTGGTCGCCCTTGGCCTCCGGACTGCTCTCGGGCAAGTACCTCGAAGGCGACCCCGGCGACACCCGTATCTCCATGCAGGGGATGGAGTGGCTGAAGGAGCGTTTCGAGGGGGAAGAGTTTGAGCAGAAGTGCAAAATCGTGGCCGAACTGGGCAACCTGGCTGGCGAACTCGGAACGACACTTCCCCGGCTGGGCCTGGCCTGGTGCCTGAAAAACCCGAATGTCAGCACCGCCATCATGGGCGCATCCAAAGTTTACCAGTTGGAGGAAAACCTCAAGGCGATGAACGACGTGGCACTGCTCACCGACGAGGTTATGGCGCGGATCGACGCCGTCGCCGGAACCCGGCCCGAGCCCGAACCGCTTTTCTAGGGGTCCGCTACCAAAATTCTTCCTATAAATATTGGGGGCTGCGCGCCCCCCAAGTGCGTGAGCGCACTGGACATTGAGGGGCGCTGCCCCGACCCCTGAGGGGTATCCAAACTGAGTTACACCCCAAACTTATGCCAGGAACTTGGCTAACATGACCTATGCGCTGGGCTGTTTACAGATATCGGCTACGCTTTGGTAGTCTTCGTCCAGGGCGAGGCCGAGCTTGGCGCGTTTAAGGGCTTGTTCGGCGTGGCGTTCGCAGACGGCTTTTAAGTCCTCGTCCACGGCAGCGAGGGCGCGGAAGGCTTTTTGCAGGCGGATCATCACCTCGCGCATGGGTGCGCCGTCGCGGGCGATGCCGGTAAAGGCGTCGTCAAACAGCGCGTCCAGGGGGATGCAGGGCGCATCCACCCGGTCGTAGCGGTTGTCCGTTTCGGCGTCCGATTCGTTTTGGGGGTTACTCCAGCGGTGGAGTAGGCGGACGAGCTGCCCGGTGACCTGAATGGCGGTGCCGGGGTCGTTGACAGCGGGGGAGAGGGCGCGGCTGGCGATTTCCGAGAGAACGATGAAGCCAAAGCGCGGGTCCTCGTCGAAGAGCCGTTGCTCGCCGATACGGAAGGCGCGGCGCACGCGGTTGATTTCCTCTTCTTCGAGGGGGGCTTGCGGCTTGCCCGCGATGCGGGCCAGCACCCGGTCCGGCGTGATGAACGCCCCGGGCAACACCTCGGCGTGGACTTTCAGGTCCGCCTGAGTGGCCCATTTTTGCAGAAAAGCCCAGTCCACCCGCTGAAGGTAGCCGATGTCGGCCCCCCGGATTTCGATGCCACCGTCGGTGTCCTCCTGGGCGCAGGCATGCCAGAGCCAGGAGCGCTGGTAGCGACCGATGGAGCGGACGGTTGCGGCTTCTACTTTTTCCAGGGTCATGCCGAGCCGCCCGAGACGGGCGATGCGGTCCACCCAGCGGATAAAGGTGATGACCACGACCCAGAAGACCGTCAGCGTCAGCAGCAGGAGAAAGAAGCGTCCGGAGCCGCTGTAGAACCCGTTCATCAGGGCGAGCACGGCGATGACCGAGAACAGGAAAGCCCCGATAAAGGTCGAGAGCGCGTTCTGGGAAACGTCGTCGGCGATGATGAGCGAGAATGCGCGCGGGGTGGCGGTCTGCCCGGCGGAGGAGTAGGCCGAAACCATGGCCCCGACCGCAAAAACCGCGATGGCGAGCATGCCGGAACTGAGCACGCCAAGCAGGATCTGAAGGGATTCGCGGCTGATGTCGGGCACGAGGCTGTCGTCCACCCAGCGCCCCAGCAGGTAGGCGATGACGGTCGCCACCACGGAGACTATACACATGAGCAGGGGGCGCACCCAGAGGGCTTCGGCCAGACGGTTTCGGATAAATTGCAGGGTACTGAGCATCTTTTGGGTTCTGGTACAAAAAAGCGTTTTTGCCTCCGCTGCAACACGCATACGCTTCTTCCACCGGGGAGCGCTTGACGGTGCACAAAGACAATGCGGGAACCAGGTGGGATGGGTATTGATTTTCGGGGCTGATATCCACATACTCGAAGGTTCAATGACAACCTCAGCCGGGTCCGGCAGCATTGCCGTCCGGGCGGGCTGATTTTCACCTGCTTAGCGATGACCAATTATTTTAAAAATACCCCCGACAAGGACGGTCTGTTCGGCGAATTCGGCGGCAGCTTTATCCCGCCTGAGCTTCAGGCCGAGATGGATAAGATCACCGAGGCGTACTACACGATCAGCAAATCGCACGAGTTTATCTCGGAACTGCGCAGCATCCGCACGCATTTCCAGGGGCGCCCGACGCCGGTCTATTATTGCCGCCGCCTTTCCGAGCAGATCGGGGCGCGGCTGTACCTCAAGCGCGAGGATCTCAACCACACCGGCGCGCACAAGCTCAACCACTGCATGGGCGAGGCCCTGCTGGCCAAGTACATGGGCAAGAAGCGCCTCATCGCTGAAACCGGGGCCGGCCAGCATGGGGTGGCGCTGGCCACAGCGGCCGCCTACTTCGGGCTCGAATGCGAGATCCACATGGGCGAGGTGGACATCGCCAAGGAGCACCCGAATGTGGTACGCATGAAGATCCTCGGGGCGGAAGTCGTGCCCGTCACCCACGGATTGAAAACGCTCAAGGAGGCGGTCGATTCGGCCTTCCTGTCCTACCTGAAAGACCCCATCAACACGATTTACTGCATCGGCTCGGTCGTAGGGCCGCACCCCTTCCCGATGATGGTGCGGGATTTCCAGCGCGTGGTCGGGATCGAGGCGCGCGCCCAGTATCTCGACATGACCGGAGAGCTGCCGGACAATGTCGTCGCCTGCGTGGGCGGCGGCAGCAACGCGATGGGCATTTTCTCCGCTTTCCTCGCCGACGAGTGCGAGATATACGGGGTCGAGCCCTCGGGCCGCTCCTACAAGATGGGCGACCACGCCTGCTCGATGAAGTTCGGCAAGACCGGTGTCATCCACGGCTTCAAGTGCAAGATGCTCCAGGACGAGGCGGGCGAACCGGCCCCGGTCTACTCGGTGGCGAGCGGCCTGGACTACCCCGGTGTGGGACCGGAGCACTGCCTGCTGGCCGAGCAGGGGCGTGTCAACTACGTCGATGCCAACGACGACGAAGCCATTGACGCCTTTTACCGGCTCAGCCGGATGGAGGGCATCATCCCGGCGCTGGAGAGTTCGCACGCCGTGGCTTACGCCTTCAAGCTGGCCCAGGAAAAACCGCGCGAGTCGATCCTGGTCAACCTCAGCGGACGCGGTGACAAGGACATCGACTTCATCGTGGACACCTACGGACTGCCCGAGGACAAGTAACTGCCGCTTGGGGCGCAGACTGGATTCTTCAAAGCTTCTGCATGACAACTGCGGGCTCACGCAGCCCGCAGTTGTACCAAGGCTGGCTGCTTTATCTTTTTGCTGCCACCTTTTCTGTTGCGGGGGAGAAGGCTCCATCGTCCTGTGCTACCACTCTGCTGGATAACGACTTTTAGGGCGCACAGGTGATCTGCGGGGCCGAGTGGCGCAGACGTGACTCGGAAAAAGGTTTTACCTTTCCTGCAAGACAGATTTTCCGACCAGTTCGTGCAGCCCGCTGATGATGTAATCGGCCTCGGGCAGGGTTTGGGAGGTGCCGATGCCGACAGCTTTCATCCCCGCTCGGTGGGCGGCCTCGACGCCCGCTTCGGCATCTTCATAGACAACGCATTCGCCGGGTTGCAGGCCGAGACTTTTGGCCCCTCGCAGAAAAACTTCAGGGTCGGGCTTGGCGTTGGTTACGCTATTACCGTCGATGACGGCGTCGAAAAGGTCAGTGATATGGAGCTTGTCCAGAATCAGCGGTGCGTTTCGGCTGGCCGAACCGAGAGCGATTCTTACCCCCTGCTCGCGCAAGGACTGGATGTACTCCCGGGCACCGGGCAGAATTTCGTCCTGCGTCATGTGCGAGATGTACTCCACATACCAGTTGTCCTTGAGGATGCTCATGCGTTCGCGCAGGGCCTCGCCGATATCGAACTTGCCCAACTCCAGCAGGATGTCCAGTGAGCGCATGCGACTGACGCCCTTGAGGCGCTCATTGTCGGCTTCGGTGAAGTCGAAGCGCAGTTCGTTGGCCAGGCGTTTCCAGGCCAGGTAGTGGTATTTGGCGGTGTCCACGATCACGCCGTCGAGATCGAAGAGCGCGCCGCGGGCGCGTGAAATGAAGTCGGGCAGATGGTTCATCGGCTCAGCGTTCGGGAAGGTTTTTTCTGGCGGCTTTAACGGTTTCACCCGGCGAGCAGGAGCGTGGGGTACCGTCGAGGTTGAAATCCTGTTGGGCCGTGTTCACGGGGTCGGCGCTGACGCTGATCTCGTCAGTTGTGACGGAGACCGTGAACCACTGCCCCCGTCGGCAGAAGCGGAAGCTCAGCCCCGTCCAGGCCGAGGGCAGACGGGGGGCGATGCAGACGACATCGCCCTCTCCGGTGCGCAGCCCACCGAAGCCGAGCACGGCGGCCATCCAGGCTCCGCCGTTGGCGGCGGGATGGGTCCCTCCGATGTAGAGCGGCCCAACGAACTGCTTGGATTTGCCGGTGAGGTCGATGGTGGCCGTCCTCAGGAAATATTTGTAAGCCCACTCGGTGCGCCCGAGTTCGGCGGCGAGGAGAGCATAGACGCAGGGACTGAGGCTGGAGCCGTGCTCGGTGCGCGGTTCGTAGTAGTCCCAGTTGGCGGCTTTGGTGGCGGCATCGTAACTCCCGGAAAACAGGTGCAGCATGAGCACCACGTCGGCCTGCTTGATGACCTGGGTGGAGGTGGCAACGCCATTGGCCCCGCCCCAGTATTCGTTCGGATCGAGAAGGCGCTCCTTGAGCGCGGCGGGGGTGGAGTCTTCCAGCTTGAAGTAATCGCTGAACTGCTCGATGACCCTGGTCCGGGCGTCGGGGGCTGGGATAAAGAGCTTGTCGCGCATGTCGGCGAGACGGGGGAGGTCTTCGGCGAAACCGAGGCGCTCGATCAGTGCCGCGCAAAAATCGGGACGCTCGCGTTCGAGCAACTCTACGGCTTTGAGCGCAATGTCGAGCGTAGCTCTTGCCATCACACTGGTGAAGGCGTTGTTGTTGACGCGCTCGTGGTATTCGTCGGGGCCGTCCACATCAAGTATCTCGTAGCGGTCGCGTTCCGGCTTGTACCAGGCGTAGGAGTAAAAGAAACGGGCGCATTCGAGGATGACCTCGGCTCCGCCGTCCGTCAGTACATCCAGATCGCCGGTGAGGGTGGCATGCCGCCAGACGGCCAGCGCCACATCCGCGCTGATGTGCACCTGCTTGTCGCGGAAGTAGGTCCGCATCGGGCGGTTGGTGAGTACGTCGGTGATATTGAAAAGCGTGCAAGCGTCGTCGCCGGTTTCCTGGCTTTCCCAGGCGTAGTAGGCCCCGCGGAAGCCGTATTCGGCGGCCTTACGGCGGGCACCGTCGAGTGTGTGGTAGCGGTAGTTGACGAGGTGCCGGGCCAGTTCGGGCTGCGTGTGGTCGAAGAACGGCAGCATGAAAATCTCCGTGTCCCAGAAGATCGCCCCCTTGTAAACCTGACCGGAAAGGCCCCGTGCGGGAATGGAGGCACGGTCGTCGGTCGGGCAGGCGATGAGCAGATGATAGATGGAGTAGCGCAGGGCGAGTTGGGCGTCTTCGTCCCCCTCTATGCGCACGTCGCTGTTGCGCCAGCGTTTTTCCCAACAGCGGACATGGCTCTCAAGCAGGCTTTCGTAGCCGGTGGTGGCCGCGTTTGTGACCGTGTCCGCCGCCGAGGCTGCGGGAGCTTCGGTGTCGGCACCGGTATGCAGCCCAATGTATTTGGTAAAAGTGAAGGTATCGCCTGCTCTGGCCTGCAGCCGGTAACGGTGGTACACCGATTGTGGACCCGCGGCGAACTCTGGAGCGGGAAGCTTCTCCCCGTGGACGACGGCAGCGGTGGTCACAGGGATGGCAAGCTCGCCGGTCTGGGCGTCGAGGGTGAGCATCCCCTCGATTTGGGCCGCACGGAAGTCTTTCAGGTGCGGGCCGTTGATGTCCCAGATGTCTCCGTCGATGCCGGTTTCGATAAGCAGTTCGCAGTCTTCCTGAGTGTTTACGCTGAAACGCAACACGCCCAGGTGTTTGTTTTCCAGACTGAGGAAACGGCTCGAGGCGAGGGTGATTTCGTTACCGCCGCTCAGGCGCAGACGTGTCTGGCGGTAGTGGACGGCCTTGTCGAGTTCGAGCCACTGGCGGTGGCTGACAATACTTGCCGTGAGCGTGGAGCAGGCTTCTCCATTCGCGCTGACTTTGACCCCGAAGGCGGCAGGGGCATTGACTGGCTCGCGCCATTTGTCACCGTCCCGGTCGTAGAGGCCGGAAATGGTACAAGCCGCCAGTTCGGCGGGGCCGTGCTCCTCCAGAGTGCCGCGCAGGCCGAGGTAGCCGTTGCCGATGAGGAACTTGTTTCCGTTCTTTTCAACGTCGTTGGCGCTGTAGGCTTCGTCGCTGACCGACCACGGATTACTGGGAGAGGAAAGGGAGGCGCTCATGGAAAGGAGAATGGGATGGAACCTGAATAAAGGGGAAGTGAATCTGTTGCGGCTAGTGTTGAGTATAGCCAGAACATGCCCGTTTAAAAGCGTGCTCACAAGTGTCTAGTGGTATCCACCCCGGTAAATGGGCTGAACGATTTGGTAACGGTTTGCGAATTACGCAAATACGTATATATAGTGAGACATGTTTGCTGCCCCCGGAAACATAATGCCCTTACCGGATCGGATAGGACAGCTACCGTTATCTACCATTGTTGAATCTTTCGTCTCGCTGTATGGCCGTTATAAATTCGTAGCTATAAGGTTTTTTCCAGCCCCCACCTGGTTCGTTGTTCTGTCCGCAGGAAAGAAACATTTTGGATAACAACCGGAAACCTCTTTAATCCCCGAACCGTCACTGAAACATCCATCCCGTCATGCTTTATACAGAAGTCAAATACATGCCTGAACGCAGCAAGACGTTCCTTGGCAGCCCGTCTGTTGTCCGTCTCGAAGATGGCTCGCTGGTCGCCTCGCACGATTATTTCTACGCCGAGAGCGATGGCTTCGATGATGGCCTGATGCGCATGTGCAGCGTCTATCGTTCGGAAGATGACGGGGCGAGTTGGCAGAATTGCTCGCAACTGATCGGCGCTTTCTGGAGTTCGTTATTTCTCTATGAGGGAGCCCTCTACATGCTCGGGTGTGACCGTCGCTACGGCTCGATTGTCATCCGTCGCAGTGACGATGGTGGCTTCTCCTGGACCTTCCCGCTCGACGCCGACCGTGGCCTGCTTTTCCAGGGAGGCAAGGCGGCGGAGCCACCGAACTACCACTGTGCGCCGACGCCGGTACTTGTCCACGAGGGGCGGATTTACCGCGCTTACGAAGATAATGTGACGGCGCTCTGGCCCTCCGGTTTTCAGGCCTTTGTCATTTCCGCTGAGGTTGGCTCCGACCTGCTCAAGGCTTCAAGTTGGACGATGAGCAACAAGGTGCCCTTCGATCCCACCCGCGTTCCCTCGGATTGGGGCGAAACCGGTCCCGGCTTCCTCGAAGGTAACATGGTCGCCGGTCCCGACGGGCAGCTCTGGAATATCCTGCGCATGAGCACGGAGCCGCATTCGGATTACGCCGCCATGGTCAAGGTCTCCGCTGACGGCCGGGAACTGAGCTTCGATTACGACAGGGACATCATTCGCCTGCCCGGCGGCACCCATAAGTTCACCATCCGGCGCGATCCGGTGAGCGGACTTTACTTCACCCTTGGCAATAACAACACCGTCCCCGGTAAGGCCAGCCAGCGTAACGTGCTTTCGCTTGCGGCCTCACGCGACCTGCGGGAGTGGAAGATCCTCAAGCCCATGATCGTAGACGAATCCGGCCTGAGCCAGGAGGATTCCTTGCGCCTGACCGGTTTTCAATACGCGGACTGGCAGTTCGACGGGGACGATATTATCGCGCTTGTGCGCACGGCTTGGCGCGGCGCGGTACGTTTTCACGATTCCAACCGGATCACCTACCATCAGTTTAAAAATTTCCGTCGCCTATGCGCGGGCATGGAGATTTGAGGACGCCGCGGACTGAATCTTTGTTTCGCTTTAATCAGGATTACGCCCCATGACCCCCGACCAGAACCGGACCCAGCCAAACATCCTGCTGATCATGACCGACCAGCAGCGTTGGGACAGCCTCTCGTGCTACGGCTGCAAAGCCATCGAAACACCGAATCTCGACCGGCTTGCCGGGGAGGGAATGCGCTTTGACCGTTGCTACTGCTCGAACCCGATCTGCACGCCCTCGCGGGCCAGTTTGATGACCGGGCAACCGGTTCCGGTGCATACGGTTGAGCGCCTCTACGACGTGCTTCCGCCGCAGACGCCGTTATTTCCGGTTTACCTGCGGGAGCAGGGCTACCAGACCGCGCTTTTCGGGAAACTCCACGTCAGTGCGATCCGCCACGAGCTTGAGAACCGCAAGCCCAACGATGGCTTTGACGTGTACGAATGGTGTCCCGAGCCGAGCCTCCTGCTGGATCATCCGGAGCAGGCTTACGGACGCTGGCTGGAGCGTGAGCACCCGGCGTTTTACCGCGAATTACTGGCGAACGGACGCCAGGTCCAGGATGTGCCCCGCGAGTGTCACATGACGCATTGGGCCGCCGGGCGGACGATTGACTATCTGCGCAACCGCGACAAAGAGCGTCCGTTTTTTTGTAAAATGAGCGTCTTCGATCCGCATAATCCCTACCGCGACTATCCGGGCGAGTTCAGGGAAAAAGTGGATGCGGAGAAAATACCGCCGGCGATTACGGATAAAGTTGAAATCTCAGCTTTACCCGAGGCTGTCCGGCGCGAGCATGAGCACGGCTACATGCTGGCGGGCACCACGAAGGGCCCAGCCTGGGGCGGGAAAAAAGGCACCACCGAGCCTCCCGAACGCGCGCCGGTGGAGAGCTTTTATACGGATGAAGCTATCCGCCGTGACCGTGTTGATTACCTGGCGTCGATCGCGCTTCTCGACGCCGAAGTCGGCCGTGTGCTTGACGCGCTTGACGACGAGGGCTTGAAGGAAAATACGCTGGTTGTCTTTTGCAGCGATCACGGGGACATGCTCGGCGACCACAGCCTGTTGGCCAAGGGTGCCTACTTCTACGACCCGTCCGTGCGTGTGCCGCTGATTCTGCGCTGGCCGCAGCGTATTCGGCCCGAGACAGTCAGTGTGGCGCCGGTTCAATTGCATGACCTGACCGCGACACTCCTGCATGCCGCCGGGGTAGACCCCCAATGGCTGCGAGGAAACATGCCCGACTCTTTCGATCTGCTCGGAGCGCCCGGCGACCCCGTTCGCGAGGCCTGTATCTGTGTTTATCATGGGACGGGTATCTGCGACACGGGAAGCTATTTTGATCCGCCTATCTACGGAGCGATGATTTTCGACGGACGCTACAAGCTCAATCTCTACTTCCCCGAGGGGAAGCCGGAGCAGGGCTTCGACGGCCAGCTCTTCGACCTGTACAATGATCCCGGTGAGTGTGACAACCTCTGGGGAGAATCCGCCCACGAGTCGAAGCGGGAGGCCCTCCGGTTGCGCCTATTGGCCTGGTATCGGGAACACCCTGCTTGCGCGGTTGCGCATTGAACGGAGGGTTTACGTTTAAGGAAAATTTCACGGGTATGCTTGTGGCAGGTCAGGCCGTTAGTGTCTTATCCGGTTGTGGTGAATCGCGGGTGTGGCAAGCGGTTTCGACGATTGGAAGGGCCATCTTAAGTCGCAGCCGAATGGTCTTGCCCGTACCTCTTTTGATTAAAATGAGTCCTGTCACTTGCGGATACATCTCTTATTTGGTATAATCTGGTCATGTCTCCGCTGGAAAGTTTCAGCCGCCTGCATGGCGGGAAGTTTACACGGCAGACCGGTTTGGAGCCTGAGCAGACCCGTGATTATTGGCTCATCATGGAATCATTTCATCCGCTATTTCCGGGATGGATCGGGCGTAGTCTCCAGATCGAACGAAACTGGGGCATGATGTTCCACGGACAGGAAGAGAAGCGCAGGACAATTACGACCTATGGACTGACCTATGTGTACGAAGGGGAGGGCGAGTACAGCGATGATTTGAACGAGCAGCCGATCCGTGTGCGTGCCGGTGACGTCATCTGTCTCTTTCCAGGGAAAAGGCATGCCTATCGTCCTCTGCCGGAGCAGACCTGGAACGAAATTCACATCGGTTTTTCCGGCCTGCTTTTCGACGCGTGGATGGGCACCGGGCTGCTGGATCCGGACCATCCGGTGCGCGGCCTGGCCAGCGAATCCAGGGACGTGGGTTATTGGCTGAAGCGTTTCCACGAGGTGGTCCTGCCGCTGGCCAAAGTCGGGGCCGAGCCCGCGCTCAGCGACAGTGGGCGACTGGTTGCCCTGATTGCCGAAATGTGCACGGCCTGGGGCTCTCCCAAACTGAGCGAAAATGTGGAATGGGCGGATAAGGCCCGGGCGGCTCTGATCTCACTTTCTCCGGAGGAGCCGCTTGATCTGGTCGTGCTCGGGCAGCGTTTCGGGCTCGGTGAACAGGCTTTCCGCAAAAAGTTCAAACGCCTGTGCGGGGTTACACCGACGGTGTTTCGCTCCCGCAATCTGGTTGAGCAGGCCTGTCACATGCTCATCACGAGCAACGCCTCGATTAAGGAAATCGCCTTCGAATGCGGCTTTGGCAGTCAGCCGTATTTCTCGCGTCGTTTTAAGCAAATCACCGGAGTTTCACCGGAAGAGTACCGGGCCCGGTCGGAGGTATAATAATGGTTATAGATGAGTGGATGAGTCGATATTCAAGCCCGGAGCGACGATTTTTTTATACCGTTTCGGACACGAGAGTCACCTTATCCTGTAAGGGTTTAAATTTGACCGAAAGATGGATGTGATGAACGTTTTTAGTCATTACAGGAAACGGCTAGTAGAGAAAGCCCCGCGTTTTAACCCCCCACGAAAACCCCAGCGGTTTGTGGCCAAATCCCACTTCAGTATGAAGCCTATCAACCCCTTGAGAAAAACCTTTTTTCACGCCTCGGCCCTGAGCCTGCTGATGCCGGTTAGCGCGCTGGCCATCTCCACCACCGTCTGGGACGGATCAGACGGTAATTGGGGGCAGGAGGCCCAGTGGAGCGACGGCATCCCGTCGGCGGCCAAGAATGTGAACATCCCTGCCGGGAAAGTGCAGCTCAATACCTACGCGACCGCACGGCTGTTCCTGATCGGGTGTGAGGCGGGCAAGAGCGCAAGCCTGGTCGTCGAGGAGGGCAGTACGCTTCAGGTGGGCTCAGCAGGAGCCTCCCGACTCGGTGCAGCGGATGGGAGCACCGGAGTGGTCACGCAAAACGGCGGCAGCGTTGTTATCGGTAATACTTTCTATGTCGGTGGTTTTCAGGCCAGCGGAAGTTCCAAGGCTACCTACACGCTCAAGGATGGGAGCCTGAAAGTCTATCGCGGAGACCTCGTGCTTGGGGGGAACAGGACCGGCTCGTCCGAATCGCTCTTTGAGCAGCGTGGCGGCGAAGCCGAACTGGGTGGCCTGAGCATCGGAGGCGAGCGCTACCTCGGAATGAAGGAATCCCCGGTCAACCAGGCGGAGTACGCGATTTATGGTGGCAAGCTTCAGGTAAACGGTGCGCTCAGCCTCGGCACCGAAGGGACGAATGGCAGCGGCGAGGCCAGCCCGGTGCTGAGTGTCCACAGCGGTGCGGTGGATGTTTTCGTGCGTGGCAGCCTGAACTTTTACGATCACAAGAAAAGTCACCCCACGCTCCGGTATGTTTTGACCGATTCAAAACCCGGACTTATCCGTGTGGCGACCAAAGGCGATGTTTCGCTCGGCGGAGCACTGGAAATCAACCTTCCGGGTGGAGTCGCAGTACTTTCTAGCTCCGAGCTTGGGCTGCTGCAGGCCGGAACAGGCAAGTTGGGCGGTAGTTTTACCACGCTTCCTTCGGCGGAACTGTGGAGCCTGAGCACGCCAACGGTCGGTCGGGATCGCAGTGAGCTTCGCCTTTCATTGGCTGAAAAGGCGCGAGTAGCCGAAGTCACTTCGTCACAGCCCGCGACTTTTGCCCCCAGCAAATCCGGCTATGCCGTCCTTGGGAATTTAACCGCGGGTGCCGCCTATGAGGTGACGCTGACGGTCGCCGCCGACGGCTCGGCCAATGCTGCCGACTGGGCCAAGTCCATTACCCGTCCGGGCATCACGGCCGAAGCGGGCGCGGGCGGGACGGTTGTCATTCGCGGGACTGCCGATGGTGAAACGCTTTATCTGGTATGGGATGTATCCGATATAGGAATATCTGTTGTTGGAGTGAGTCTTTAGAACTAACGTCCGTTAAATTGGAAGTCATGCCTTACGGGTTTTTAATTATAGATACATGATCCGGTTGCTATAAGACAATAATTGCCCCATTATACCGAACGAAAGGAGCCTGAAATGAAAAACGCTATCACAGAGCCCACTGGCAGGGCGAATGTGGATCTCGACGAGCTGGATGCGCGTCGCCGGAGGCGTGACATGGCAGCTCCCGGAAGAGCCAGGAATCAAATGGGATATTTGTCAGCCAGCACTGGTAACCCTGCGTCTGGTCTTCAGCGTCGTCTATTTAATTTTGCGTCCGAGAAGCGTCGTCGATGCCCGTTCCGGGCCTACCGGCTGCCATCGGACTGTCTCATACGCCAAAAGTTTCTCATAGTCCACGAAGGCTTACCAAATCGGATATGATACGGACATATTCCTGCAAACATTTCCGGTTGTAAGCTTGATGGTGTGAGAGCTATATTACCCCTAAACATAACCCAGAGATGCCCCTTATGGTTAATGGTATTACGGAAGTGACGCGAGTCGTGTCGGACCGTGAAAACCGCTATTGAGCGGGCTCTATTGCTTATCCTCAAACTCCAATACACCGAAAGGAATCGTGATCATGCGTCCATCCACAGCTAACTTCTCTCGCCCGGCTCTGCGTAGCCGTTTCGGACTCTTCGCCGCCATACTGGCGGGAGTCAGCCTCACCCCCGGCCTCTTTGCCGCTTCAACCTCTTGGACAGGAGCGGTTGACGATGATTGGACAAATGCAGGCAATTGGGATGGGGGACTGCCAACATCGGCTCTTGATACTATCATCCCTACCGGTGAGGTTGTATTGGACGGGACCGGGTCTACCCGGTTTGCGCGTCTGGGAACTGTCGCCGGAACCACCCAGCTCACCATTAACAGTGGAGCCTCGCTCACCAATGGGGGCGCCGGGGCGTTTGCTGCGGGGCTGACTTCTGGGGCGACGGTGGCCATCATCCAAAATGGCGGTTCTGTTGATATCAACAACTCCTTGTACCTCGGTGGTACAGGTTCAGCCAATGGTGGCGATGCCACCTACACCGTCTATGATGGGTTACTGGATGTCAGTGGTAGTCTTGGTATCGGCAATAGTTCCGGTGGCAGTACCACGACTTCCTTCATTCAGCAAGGCGGTGACGTGACACTGGGCAGCCTGGATATCGGGTCACGCCGCTATGGCGGTGGGGCTGTTAATGTAAACGATGCGACCTATGAAGTCAGTGGCGGCACCCTCGCGGTCACCGGGAACTGGAATCAGGGCCTGGATGAAGGTACAGGCAATGGACGGATTGAGTCCACTGGACACGTTATCGGTTCAAAGTCCACGATCTCCGTGGGAGGTAACATGGTGCTGAAGCAGAATACGCAAAGCTCGTCCACCCTGCGCTACACCCTCGACAATGGCGGGGTGAGCAAGATCAACCTCACTAACGGCGGTGCCGTGACGCTTGCCGGGACGCTGGAGACCGATCTCATGGGCGGCATGGTTCTGACTTCGGGTAACACCTTCTCGCTGATCGAAACCGCTGAGGGTGGCATCACCAATGGCTTTTCCACGCTGCCCGACAGCGAGCTGTGGAACGTCGAAGTCGTCAGCGTCGGTGGTGGGCGTGAGGCCTTGCAGTTGAGCCTTAATGCCGCCGCTCTCCAGGGGACGGTCGCTGCCGGCGGTTCCGCCGCTTTCGCCGCCACCGGTAAGGGCTACGTCGAACTGACCGGCCTAAGCACGGGATCGACGGTGAGCATCTATCTCAACGCCGACGCCGGCACGGGACTGACGATTGCCGATCTCGTGAATTACCTCGACCAGAACGGAATCGTAGCCTCCACCACGAGTGAAGGTGGCTACAATGTGCTGGTTTCCATCGCGGCTCCCGGCGAGACGGCCTACTACACCTGGGACCTTAGCGGGTTTAACGGTGACGCCACTATTTCCGGCCTGATGGTGATTCCCGAGCCGGCCTCGACGGCCGCTCTGGCCGGACTGGCCGTGCTCGCGGTGGCTTATCTGTTCCGCCGCAAGCGTCGTTAGTTTTTTCCTGGCATCGCCAGATTTAACCGTCTGGCGATGCTAAATCACCCTTAGGAATAACGTTTTTTTAATATCTCCAAAGAGACGAGTTTGCATACTCGTTTGCCGAGGAGGGGGAAGGGTGTTGTCCCGTTTGCGGATCCACACATTTCCCGACGAACCAGCCCTGACTACCAACAGGTGCAACGGCGTGTCGGCGGCGGGCTTTCGGTCCATCTTGCGCCAGCCGTTCCATGCGTACCCTTAACCATACTTATATGAAAAACAGGAGATCTACTTTTACTTTGATAGGCCGGGCGCTTTTGTTCGCCGGTCTGATGCCGGTTGCTTCCGCCCAAGTCGATATCTCGACGCTCGGGGTCAAACCAGGGGATGCGACCGACAACACCGAAAACCTCCAGCGCGTCCTGAACGAGGGACCGGGCATGCTATTTTTCCCAGCCGGAACTTACCGGACGGGCACAGTAGAAGTCCCTGCCAACCGTACGCTGATCTTCGACCCCGAGGCGGTCGTGCAGCCTGTAGCGGACAAGGTGAAGGATAAAAACCTCTTCGTCGTGACCGGTAATGACGTGCAATTCCGGGGGCTTCATTACGATTTTGCCGATGGGGGCAAGGATGTGAACGAGACTGCTGTCTGGAATCTGGTTTACGCCGACGGCGTGTCGAACCTGGTGGTCTCCGAGGCGGACGTTGGCAATACGGACGAGCGTGGTCTCGTGCCTCTGAAGGAGCGCAAGCGCCGCGGCCGCCTGCTCAACCGCGACGGTTCCGACCCGGCCAAGAAGTACAACCACAACGGCTACTACAACTCCCAGGTGCTGCTCTGGGTGGTCAACTGCCGCGATGTGGTGCTCGAGAATTCCAAAGGTTTCCGTTTGCACGCGATGCTGCATGCGACGTCTTCGGCTAACGTCACTGCCCGCGGCAACCATATGGTCAGCGGCAACTACATGACGAAGTTTCTGGAAGGTTCGGAAAACCTTCGCCACCACGATAACTGGTCCCGCGACGTGAAGTACCAGGTCTGCTGGTTTGGCGGTTCTCCTGACCCGTCGCGCAAGCCCTATCTGCCCCGCGGTTCCTCGACCGTGGCCAAGCGCGAGGTCAAGCCCGGCGAGTCCGGTTACAACCCCCACACCTCGGGTGCCTTTGACGTGCTCGTGCAGAACAACTACGCCGAGTATGGCAACACGCTGGCCTGGGGAAACAAGGGCCGCCAGGTCGTGATTGACAGCAATATCGCCCGCTTCATCTCGGACTACGCCTATGGCAGCGAAGGGGGCGAGAACCTGGTCTTCTCGAACAACATTTCGATCAACTCAACGGCGGGTGGTATCGTCTCGATGTACTGGGGCGAAAAGCTGCTCATCACCGGCAACCTGATTATGGTCCGCCATGAGCCGTGGGAAGAGGAGTGGAGCTGGTGGGACAGCCCCGCGAAGTACCTCGGGCCGTTCGTGCGCCTGCACCACGGCCCCTCCAACGAGGGCGATATGTACGGCTCCGGCACGGTCATGATTACCGGTAATCTCTTCTCCAACGAGCTCTCCACCCGCACGACGGATATCTCCATCCAGGCCGGACGCGACGTGACGGTGAGCGGCAACAAGTTCATCAACGGGCGCGTCAACAAGTTCGGCCCCGGTAAGGTCACGGTGATGGATAACGAGTTCGTCTCCCGCCTGGAGTATGATCCGCTCAGCGTGAATATCATGCCGCGCGGCTCGGATATGGTCATCGTCAAGGGCAATATCTTCCGCCAGGAGGCTCCGATTATGCCCACGGACGAGCAGCTCGCCTCCTCCGAGGCCAGCAAGGTGCCGTACTTCCTTTTCACCGATGACGATCCCAACGCCGAGGCTGAGGAGGGCGCTGTCACCGGCGACATGCCCGCGATCTCCATCGAGGCAAACGGGCCGTTCTTCGGGCTGGTGGAAGATAACGCGATTTACGGCTGGATTGACGCGATTTCCGGTCAGATCCGTTCGAATGTGGCCGGGGCTTCCATCCTCGTGCTGAAGAACACCACCGATGGTATCATCACCGTCGACTCCAGCAACCCGAAGTCCACTGCCCTGGTTGAGAACAACACGGAAATCCCGGCGGGGCTCATGCCGCAGTAACCGGAGCGATGTTTTTATAAGCTGAAAATACAGCAACAGCACACGAGGTAATGAGAGAACCATCAGCAACGACGGCCGGAGTCCGTGACAGAGAGTAACGAAAGCGACGCCCATCATGCATATCATTGACTGGTCAATCATGTTGCTTTCGATCGCCCTCGTCGCGGGCTTCGGGATCTTTACCCGGCGCTACATGCGCAGCGTGGCGGACTTTATGTCCGGCGGGCGTGTGGCCGGGCGTTATTTGCTGACGGTTTCCAAGGGCGAGATGCAGGCCGGGGCGGTCGTCTTTGTCGCAGTCTTCGAGATGATTGGGCAGGCAGGGTTCACCATCACCTGGTGGCAGTGGATTCAGGTCCCGGCCATGCTGGTGGTGGCGATCTCCGGCTTTGTCATCTACCGCTTCCGTGAGACGCGGGCGATGACGCTGGCTCAGTTTTTCGAATTGCGCTACAGCAAGTCGTTCCGTGTTTGCACTGGGGTCATGGGGTTTGTCGCCGGGGTGCTCAACTTCGGGATCATCCCCTCGGTCGGGGCACGTTTTTTTGTGTACTTCCTGGGGCTGCCGCCCGAGCTGGATCTGGGGTTCATGGCGCTGCCGACGTACATTCCGCTGATGGGCTTCTTCCTGTCGATCACGCTGCTGCTGACGATTTCCGGCGGCCTGATCACCGTCATGGTGACGGATTGTCTGGAGGGAATGCTTTCGCAGCTTTTCTATATCGTGATTATCGCGGCGCTGCTGCTGCTGTTTTCATGGGATGAAATCAGCACGGTGCTCGCCAGCCGCGAGGCCGGGCACTCGATGCTGAATCCCTTCGACGCCTCTTCGGTCAAGGACTTCAACGTCTGGTACGTGTTGATGACAATCCTGCTCGGCGTGTACGGCACGATGGCCTGGCAGAACGCCAGCTCGTATAATGCGGCGGCGTTGACGCCCCACGAGTCGCGGATGTCGGGCGTGCTCAGCCGCTGGCGCGAGTACGGGAAGGCCTCGGTCGTGACGCTGTTGGCCGTGTGCGGGTTGACCTTCCTCAACAACGCCGATTTCGCCACACAGGCGGCTCCGGCCATTCATGCTATCGATCAGATTGCGGACCCGCAGGTGCGCTCGCAGATGCAGATCCCGGTGGCGCTCTCGTACCTGCTCCCGCTCGGGATCAAGGGTGCGCTGTGCGCGGTGTTTCTGATGGGGATCTTCGGGGGTGACTCCACGCACTTGCATTCCTGGGGGAGCATTTTCGTGCAGGACGTGCTCGTGCCGCTGCGCAAGCGTCCCTTCGGGATGAAACAGCATATTCGCGTGCTGCGGCTGTCGATCACCGGGGTGGCCGTGTTCGCGTTTCTGTTCGGCTCACTTTTTAGACAAACTGAGTACATCATGATGTGGTGGCAGGTGACGACGGCGGTCTTTGTCGGAGGGGCCGGGGCTGCCGTGATCGGCGGGCTTTACTGGAAAAAAGGCACCACGGCGGGCGCCTGGTCCGCGTTGATCACGGGCTCGACCCTGTCGCTGAGCGGGATCCTGCTGCGGCAGATTCTCAAGGACGATTTCCCGCTGAACGGGATTCAGATTGGGTTTTTCACGGCGCTGATCGCGATTCTGGTGTACATCACCGTGTCGCTTATCACGTGCCGCGAAGACTACAACCTCGACCGCATGCTCCACCGGGGCAAATACGCTGCGGTCAAGGACAAGGTTGGTGATGCGGACCCGGTTCCGCCAAGGCGCAGGCTGAACTGGGGCCGTATCATCGGCTTCGACGGGAATTTCACCCTCGGGGACAAGTGGATCGCAGGCGGCTTGTTCGGATGGGGGATATTCTGGGCAATGGTTTGCATTACCGGTTCGATCTGGAATTGGGTCGCTCCCTGGCCGGTTCATGTCTGGTCCTCGTTCTGGCATGTGGTGGGCATCCTGATTCCGGTCCTGATGACGATTGTCACCGGCATCTGGTTTACCTGGGGCGGTATCCGCGATATGCGCCGGCTCTTTGTCAGCCTCAGAACCCAGACCAGTAGCGAATTTGACGATGGCACGGTGGTGGGTCACCTGAACCTCGACGAGGCCGTGCAGGAGGAGGAAGCCCCTGCTGCCGAGGGAATAAACCGACCCGCTAATGATCCTGCTTACAGGCAAAAGTGACAGATGTTTTTGAGAAAATGGCAATTAATGCCGATAATAAGGACAGTTAACATACGGCTTCGGCCGCTTACCCCCCGCTTGTTATGAAAGTTTCCCCTAAAGACGCACTTCTGGCCAAGAGCCGGAGGAGAGGCTTTGCACTCATTGTCGCGCTGGCCCTGATGTCTTTTATCTTTCTGCTCATCATGAGCCTGACGACGCTGGTGCGGCTGGAGTCTCAGGTCAGCGCGACGAGCGTGGAAATCAGCCGCGCCCAGCAGAACGCGCTGTTCGGGCTGCGTGCAGCCATCGGCCAGCTTCAGGAGATGGCTGGGCCGGACCAGCGGGTGACGGGAACGGCCGGACTGGTCGAAGGTCTGTCCCAGCCCTTGCATGCGAACTGGACCGGTGTTTGGGATGTCTCCGGGCTCAACCCCCACGCGGCCTTCACGGAGCCTGCGGTAGCGGGGTGGCTGGTGTCAGGGACGAGCACGTCCGGCGGTTCGCTGGAACCGGGCTCCACCGTCAAGGACCCCATCCTGCTGGTGGGCGAGGGGAGCGTGGCCGAACCTGACGACCAAGTGCAGGCGGGCCGTGTCGCGATCTCTTCCGAGGGTGAGGAGACCGGTCACTTCGCTTACTGGGTGGCCGACGAAGGGGTCAAGGCGAAGGTCAACCTGAACGACCCCCACCGACGTGCTTCCAGTGGTACCAACGAGGAAAAACGTTATTCGCTCATGAGCGCGCAGCGTTTCGGGGTGGAGAACATCTCGACGGAAGCTTCCGGCGGTGGAAAGAAAATCGGCGAAATCATTACTCCGACCGATGAAACCTCAGAGGCTGAGCTGCTGCGCTTGGCATCGGTCAATCAGCTCGGCGTCATCAACAGCGAACTGGACCCGGTGCGCAAATACCGCTTCCACGACCTGACGACTTATGGCAAAGGACTGCTGACCAATACCGCGCAGGGAGGCCTGAAGAAAGACCTCAGCCTGGCCTTTGAGATGGACCTTTCGGATTTCAATGCCAATGACGCTTTTGCCGCCGCTGGCGAGTCCGTCCCCAACCTGAGCGCGCACAGGGTCAACTACCTTTTCGCCTTTGATGACTTCGGCAGCCCCCGGCCGGCGGCTTCGGACGCCTTGGCACGCGGTCCCACCTGGCACTTGCTGCGCAACTACTACCGACTCTACAAAAACGACGACCCCGACCGTAACCAGTCTTACAAAACCGGTCATCCACGCGGCGTCGAGTCCAGCGGCAGCGGCTACAAGATCGAGGCGAGACCGTATTTTCCCAATCCGCCCAATAATGGTTCAAAGACCGGATCGGTCACCGAGGGCTATTACTTTGCCGGGTCTGACCCGGTGGCTCGTGCCCAGTACACGAACAAAAGTGGCGCGAATGTCGATCTGGCTCGGGAAACCGATATGCCGATCAATCCGATCGTGCTTCGCGAACAGTTCATCCTGAGCCTTGAGACCGTTCTCGAACAGGAGGCCGTCGCTGCGAACGAAGAAACTGGCACTCCCCGCATCCCGGCCAAATACCGGTTAAATATGAAGATTGCGCCGCGGATCAGCATCTGGAACCCGTACAACGTGAAACTGGAATTCGACTCGATGGTGGTAAACCTGGTCCATACCACGATCAAGACCAGTATCAATGTGGAGAAAGGCACGAACCGGGAGTACGAGCTGAGCAACATGCTCAACGGGCAGAATATCAGTCTCATATTGACAGCTGCTGGCGGAGGAAAAACAACGCTGGAGCCCGGCGAAATCGTGATCTATGCGATGTCGGAGAATACTTATATGCCAGCAAGCGGTACCCTCGAAAGTGCCTGCCATCCGTATGGAGGGCCGATCGCCGAGCTCCCTGGGATTCTCTTTGACGAGCTGGACCTGGATGATAAGGACAATAACAATCATGTCCTTATCGTCGAAGACGATGAGAATATCCTGATTTCCGGCGAAACCGGCACATTTATGCAGAGCTTTATCCGGCTCGGGCGCTCGGTTGGTGGATCTGACGAGATTCGCGACGTGCACGCCGGACGCCTCAAGGCTTCCAATGTGATCACATGGCCTCCAGATGGAACCGCGGTCACACTCATGGATCTGGACGCGGACGGCTTGCTGGCGGTTCCGCTCCCCATCGCTGTGATGGATACCTACCTGAAGCCTGCCTCGGATAACGAGCCGGTACAGTTTCTCACTCACTATAATCCGCGTGCGAGCCATTTCCGGCGCTCGACGGGCGTAATGGAAGAAGAGGACTTGGGAGAAGGGCCGGTCAACCCCGGGAACTGGAGTTTCAGTCTGGGGGAACTTTCGAGCTGGAATGACGGCTCGATCCCGACGGCCGGCTCCTGGGGAGATGATAACGAGACTGGCCATACCCATGTCGTGTTGTTCGAGATCCCGACGCTGCCCATGCAGTCACTGGCCGGCTTCCAGCACGTTAACAACGTGACTCACTACGCGCAGCAGCCCGCTTACCCGATTGGCAACTCCTACGCCAATCCGTACATTGACCGCGAATCGCTGAGCCGCACGATCTCCGCCACCAACAGCGGCAAGACCGAGCACTACACCCAGCTCGACTGGTCCTACCTGAGTAATGAGGCGCTTTGGGATGAGTACTATTTTTCCACGCTTGTGCCCCGGGCCGACCTGGGCATGGACGACAGTGACTGGAACGCGTTCGTCACGGGTTTTGCCAATGGTACTTACGGGTTGTCAAATTCCCGCATCAGACTGCTTCCGGGAGCCGCTCCGGCAGACTTCGTCGAAACCGTGCTCGGCAGTTCCGGGGGAAATGACATTGACGCGGATGCCTACGAGCAGGTTGCGGCCTCACTGGCGGTGGATGGGGCGTTTAACGTGAACTCCACCTCGGTGGAGGCGTGGAAAGCGCTTCTGAGTGCGACCAACGGGATCGACGTTTCCTACCTCAGTGGCGGGGGAGGCAGCCAGTCCACCGCCAGTTCCCAGGACAACCCCTACAGCCGTCTGAGTCTCCCCAATGACCGGGCGGACAGGCCTTGGACCGGCTTCCGTGCGCTGACTGAAGCGCAGATCGAAGACTTGGCCGAAAAGATCGTGGAGCAGGTGAAGCTGCGCGGGCCTTTCGTTTCGATGGCCGATTTCGTCAACCGCCGCCTGGCCGATGACGATACCGGCTTGAAGGGGGCCTTGCAGGCGGCTATCGACGAGACGACGATCAATAATGACTTTTCCTCCAAGGTGAACAGTTCCGACCTGAGTTCCTACAACATACCGTTCGTCGATCACGCGGTTGGGCCGATCGAGTCGGGGGCCACAGGCTACCTGCGCCAGGCGGACCTGCTGCAGACGCTTGGGCCGGTGCTGTCCGCCCGTTCCGATACCTTCACCATCCGCGCCTATGGAGACTCGGTCAATCCGGTGACAGGCGCCGAAGTCCGCGCCTGGTGCGAAGCTGTCGTCCAGCGCACTCCGCAGTACGTGGATAATTCCAACCGCCCCGAAGACACGCCCGGCACTCCGCTCAGTGCGGATAACGAGCGTTTCGGTCGCCGCTTCGAGGTCGTGTCTTTCCGCTGGTTGGGCGAAGACCAGATTTAAGGAGACACCCACATGAAAAAATCCCCGCTCTCGATTCTCACCTTCCTCCTGCTTCTTGGAGCCTTCTTCCCCTTGCGCGCTCAGGAGGAGCCTCCCTTGCGGGTCCATTTCACCTGTCTGGCCTGGGATGGCGTTCATGCGAGCGGACTTCACTACCTCGATGGAGGGGAACTGGTTCCTTTACGCATTTCCAGTGTATTTCGCGGCAAGTCCCACGAATACGCCGGCACGAACCCCATTGTATTTTACCGCACCGAGGCACTGGCGGATGGCACCGTCCAGCGCATTCCGGCGGCCAGCGCGACTATCCCCGCAGGCATGAATGACGTGCTCTTGCTTTTCCTGCCCGCGACGCCCGGACAGGAGAACGGGCCTGAGTTTAACATCGTGGTCATTGATGACAGCCCGTCTGTGTTCCCCTGGGGCTCCTATTGCATTTACAACCTGAGCGCGTACGAGGTGGGAGGCATTATCGGGAGCGAAAAATTTGTCCTGCCGGGAAAGAAATCGCGCATCGTGATTCCCGACTCCAAGGATGAAGTTGATGTGCAGATCCACTTTAGCCAAAAAATCGACGGGCAATGGGTTCCCAAGGTGAATACGCGTTGGGTTTACCGGAAAAACGGACGCAGCATCGTTTTCGTTACCGATGACGTGACTTCCCGAAAACCCCGTTTGAAAATCAAATCTATCGACCAGTTTACCAGTAAATAGCTGCAACAGATGAGGGCTGAATATGGCCCGCCAGCCGACCGTTTTCGGGGTGAGTGGTTCGCATCTTTAATGAGGCTGCGGTTTGTTTCGTATAAGCGGTAATGGAGAATATTATGTTGGGGAAAACGATTTTTTACGCGGCGGCCATGTCGGTTGGGGTGATTGGGCAGGCTGCCGATCAAGTGCCGGGCGGGCATCCGAATATCATTGTTATCGTAGCGGACGACCTCGGACACGGTGATCTCTCTCTGACCGGTTCGGAGGAGATCAAGACGCCGAATATCGACAGCCTCGCGGCCAACGGGAGTTTCTTCACCGACGCTTATATTTCCGCTCCGGTCTGCCTGCCCAGCCGGATGGGGCTGATGACCGGCACCTATCAGGAGCGGTTCGGGGTGCAGACGCTCGCCGGCCCGGGCGGGACGCGTGACTACGGCATCCCGGCGGATCGCCCGACGCTGGCCCAGGAACTGAAGGCGGATGGGTACACGACCGGCGCGGTCGGCAAGTGGCACCTCGGGGAACGCGAGGAATACCTGCCGAACCAGAAAGGCTTCGACGACTTTTATGGCTTCATCGGCGGTTCGTTGCCATACTTTCCGGACAAGCCGGGGATGATCTGGCACAATGAGAGGAATGTAGAGAAAACCCAATACATGACCGACGACTTCGGCGAGCGTGCGGCGGCCTTTATCGAGGAGAATCGTGGCGATCCGTTTTTTCTCTATCTGGCATTCAGCGCCGTGCATCTGCCCCTGGAAGCGACGGAAAAATACATCGAACCCTACAACCATATCAAGGACCGCAGCCGCCGCACGTACGCGGCCATGACCACGGCGATGGATATAAATATCGGGCTGGTGCTCGACGCTTTGCGGAAAAACGGCCTGTACGAAAATACGCTGGTGTTCTTCGTCAGTGACAATGGAGGGTTTCCTCGTTTCTGGGCTTCCAACGCGCCGTTTCAGGGGGGCAAGTACGTGCTCTACGAGGGCGGCATCCGCACACCTTTTCTTGTCCAATGGCCCGCGGGCGGCGTTCCCGCTGCCCGGCGTTTTAGTGAGCCGGTCAGCGCGCTGGATATCTTTCCCACGGCTCTTGCCGCAGCCGGAGCTGAGTATTCAGGCCCGCACGCGCTCGACGGGGTGAACCTGCTTCCCCTGCTGCGTGGGCAGACGGACAAAGCTCCGCACGAACGCCTCTACTGGCGGTATGGACCGTACATGTGCGCCATGCGCGAGGGGGATTTTAAAATCCTGAAAAACGGAACCGGCGACAACAAGACCCCGCAGTGGGCATTATATGATATCGTCAACGACCCCGGCGAGACAATGGACCTTTCCACCCGGATGCCGGACAAATTCTCGGCGATGAAGAACGCTTTCACTGTCTGGGACGAGGCCCTGCCGGAGCCGGATTTCATTGACCAAAGGCTGGTTGAAGGCATCGCCTGGTGGGAGGTAAAGAAGAAGGGACACGAGCCTGTTCAGGAGCAGGATTAAAGCGATATCGCTCTGATCCGAAACCCAGGCCAGTCACGTTATTTTCCGCGTTCCGTACTGGTTGTTCGGAGTGTGACGTTCTCGGGGGAGGCGTGTGGGCCCATTATGTCTATTCGATTACGCCTTGCCAGCGGGCGGTGGGACGATGTTTAACTGCGGAGATGCCTTTTTCCGCTGCCAGCGAGAGTCCAGTCGATAAAAACCCCGGGCTGAGCCTGCTGATCAACCTGCGTTGGCTGGCTCTGGGCGGGCAGGTCGGGCTGTGTATCTTTTCCCAATTGGCCCTCGGGATGTTGCTGCCCTGGCGAGTGTTGCTGCCCTGCATGGGTGTGACCGCATTGACAAACGCGGCGGCGGTGCTCCTCAAAAAACGGGGCATCGCCCGGGGGCAAAGCTTGTGCGCGGGCCTGCTTACGCTCGATACACTGACGCTTACAGTAATGCTCTACTGGACGGGCGGCTCGCATAATCCTTTCGCGATTTTTTACCTGCTGCACATCGCCATCGCGACCATTCTGCTGTCGTACTCGATGGCGTGGGCCTCGGTGCTACTGTGCGCGGGGTGTTACGCGTTGCTGTTTCGCTCGCCGCACATCATTCCGAGTCTGTCCGGGCACGAGTTCTGCGGGTCGATGGACTTCCATCTGCACGGCATGCTGCTGTCGCTGGTTCTCGTGGGGATGGGCATCGTGTTTTTCGTCGGGAGGCTCAGGATCATGCTGGCCCGGCGCGAGGCCCAACTCAAGGAAGCGCATATGCGCAGCGTGCGTAACGAGCGTTTCGCGGCGCTGGCCACACTCGCTGCGGGCGTTGCGCACGAGCTGGCAACACCGCTGGGGACGATTGCCCTGGTCAGCGAAGATCTGGCTCAGCAGGCCGGGGACGGCTGCAGGAGCACCGGCTGCATGAAAGACGCGGCGCTGATCGGCTCCGAAGTCGAACGCTGCCGGGTGGTGTTGGAAAAACTCCGCCTGCAAACGACCGAGGGCGCGGGCGACCCGTTTCTGGAATTGGCCATCGGGGAGATACCCTCGCTGCTGACGCCTTACCTGAAGCCCGAGCACCTGCGGCAGTTGCATTTCAAAAATCAGTGCCTGAGCCGTTCGGTCCGCCTCCCGCAGACGGCGTTGCTTCAGTCGCTGGCTGTGCTGGTCAAAAACGCCTGCCAGGCGGACATCAACCACAAGGGGGTTTTGCTGATTGTTTCTGAGGCAGAGGGTAAAATTCGCTTCATGGTGGAAGACGAGGGCAGGGGAATGCCCGCCGATGTGGTTGAGCGGTTGGGGGAGCCGTTTTTCACGACCAAGGCACCGGGTGAAGGCATGGGGCTGGGACTTTTTCTTGTCAGGATGTTCGTCGAGCGTATCAATGGCGACTTGCAGGTAGACTCTACAGTGGGCCGTGGAACGCGGGTGACGCTTGTGATTCCCCGGCACGAATCAGGCAGCGATGAAAATACTTCTGATTGACGACGACGCGACGTTCCGCGAGCGCCTGGCACTCTCGCTGCGCCGGAGGGGGCACGAGGTGTGGACGGCGGACGATGGCGATGCGCTCGGGCAGGCCGGGGACGTTTCGCCCGACGGGGTGCTGCTGGACCTGCGCATGCCCGGCGAGGGGGGACTGGCCCTCATTCCGCAGTTGCGGGAGCTCTGTGCGCATGCGCGCATCATCATGCTCACAGGATATGGCAGCATTGCCACGGCGATGGAAGCCATCCGCCAGGGCGCGGCGGATTACCTGACCAAGCCCGCGAGCCTTCAGCAGATTTTAACGGCGCTCGAAGGCCGTCCGCAGGAGGCGGAGGAAGAGACGCCCAGTCTCGACCGCGTGGAGTGGGAACACCTCCAGCGCGTGCTCGCCGACTGTGACAACAATATCAGCAAGACCGCCCGGGTTCTCGGTATCGACCGACGCTCGCTCCAGCGCAAGCTGGCGAAGTACGCGCCATCGCGTTGATATTTATTCGCTGGGAATGCCAACGTCTCGCTGCACCTGCCGGAAGGCCCGGTGCCGTGCAGCCACGCGAGGAAGGTGGCGCGAGAGGGGCGACGCGGGAAGGGGGTGCGGCATTTTGCCACATTCCCAAGGCGGATGAGTCATGGTAAGGTGGCTTCCGCTTATGTACGTTATTAATTCCTTTCTCTCTGTACTCATCAACTGCCTGCGGGGTCTCACGCACGGACGCCGCCGGCGCGTAGTGGGGGCCGCTTTCTTGGCTTGCGCCGCCTGTTGCGCGCTTCCGGGGGGCCGGGCGGGTGAGCTTTCCAATATCCCTATCAACGGAATGTACATGGCCTATTTCAACCTCGATACCGAAACGGGCGCATTGAGCTGGACGAACGAAGCGGGTTATAACGACAATCAGGTGTTGAAGCCGCTTGCCGTCACCAATCCGGGAGACTATTTCGCCAGCGGCAGCGGGTGGGCCTCACTGCTCAATCCGCCCGCGCAGGGCGGCCAGGGGGCGGCCTTTAGCCGTCTGTTCGGGTTCAGCCTGTCGGGCGACCTGCGGACCTACCTGGAGAGCAACGACTACTCGATTGCCATCCAGTTGGATTCGATCACCTACGGCAGCGGGGCGCTCGCCGGGGAGGATGCGGGCAACACCAGCGTGTACTACTTTAACGCCGGCAGCGACGACTGGGGGACCGCCAATGCCGCCAAGGAGGAGTGGAGCGAGTTGACCGGCTCCACTTACCTGATCTGGAACGGACAGAGCTTTTCCAACATGGTGCATGTCCCGGTCATCACGACGGATACCTTTTCGTCCGAGTACTTGCTCAGCTATACGCTTTCGATCGTTTACAACATGCCGGAGGACGGTGTGAACGCCACCGTGGTCAACTCCGTCACCACGGTTGATGGCATAACTCCGCTGACCATCAGCTACTCCGCCTACAGCCAGGTCCCCGAGCCCGCGACCTACGCGATGCTGGGCGGGGTGGTTGCGCTGGCTTGCGCCGCTTTGATGCGCCGCCTATCCGCGAAATCATAACTACTGGAACGCTTAGGTATGAGACGCTTGAGTACACTGATACTGGTGCTGGTCTTGTCCCAGACGGCGACGCAGGCCGCGACCCTGGACATGATTCCCGGCCCCGACGATACGGGCGGGATGGTCATGCCGCTGGTTTACCTGAACATGGAACAGCAGAGCGTGACGATCGACGGTTCGCAGGGTACGCTCATTCCCATGTATTCGCTCCAGGACTACGAAGTGTGGGGAGCGTATCCGTTTTCCGATACGGTTTTCAATCCCTCACAGTCGGAGCAGGAGTGGTACGACTTGCTGGACCCGACCCGGCAAAACCTGCCCTTCAGCACGCGCTACGGTTTTGAGGTTATTTCGGGGAATGCCTCGTCCCTGCCCGCGGGCTCCTATGTCTATATCAAGGCGACCTCGATCGACGAGGGGCTGAAAATCTACGATGTGGGCTACTGGGCCGATGTCTGGCAGCACGAAGGCGATCCGGGCACCTGGATACAGGTGTTCGGGGAGGGCAACTTCGGCTCGGCCTACGGGCTGGATAATATCGCGGCCTGGGGGGATGCCAGCACAATCAAGATGTGGCACCCGGTCGTGGTTTCGACCCGGACGGGGCTGCTGTCCGCGACGTTTGAAATCTACGTCGGGGACGGCTATGCGAATCCGCTGGAGGGCTGGACGAGTGACACGACAACCCTGAGTTGGGAGGTGCCGGTAGTGCCGGAGCCTTCCACGCAGGTGGCTTTGCTCGCGGCGCTGGCAGTGCTGGGACCGGTGCTGGGGTCTCGCCGCCGCGTCCGGTTCCGAACCGGGCATGCCCGATGAGGCGCGGCTTTACGCTTTTGGAACTGCTGGTCGGGTTGAGCATTGTGACGATTCTCGGGACCGTGGTTTTCGCGGTCAGCGCCGATGTGCGTGAGAACGCCCAGACCATTGGTTGCACCGCCCGCCTGCGCGCACTCAGTCAGGCGGTCCTGGCCTACTCGGTGGACCATCAGGGGTATTTTCCGCGCAGCGGCCACTCGGGCAGTTCATGGGCGGCGGCTGTCGCTCCCTACCTGGGTGAACGGGAATTGGCCAACCCTCTGGACTACCGGGGGCTGGCGGCTTTCTCCTGTCCGGTGCAGGAGGCAGACGGTACCAGTGAAACGACCTGGGGCTACGGTCTGAATGTCTTTTTCGAACTCAGTTCGCAGATGCGTTACACCCCGGCGGGGCTTCCCATACTCGGGAGCCGCGATACCTACACCGGAGCTCCTGCCACCTGGAACCGCCCGTCCGACGTTCCGCACCCGGAGCGTACGATCCTGCTGGCGGAAAACCCGCACGCCGTCGCCGATCACTTTATGGCGCACCAGTGGCGTGTGCAGGGCGCGGTGTACTCCGCCGTGGCCCATGACCGTCATGGGGGGCGGGCTAATTACGCATTCGTTGACGGACGCGTCCAGACGATGAAAGCGGGAGATACTTTTGATCCCGCGACGGACACCAATTTGTGGAATCCCTCCCTGGCGAGGTGAGGCCAGGGAGGGACCGATGCCCCTTCTCCCCCGCAGCAGTTAGCCGGAGGGAGTCATCAAAAGTGGTTTTGGCATCAATCGGGCGGGGTGCCCTATGATCGCTCCAGGTTCTTTTCGATTTCCTCCAGAGAGAGGCCCTTGGTTTCGGGAACCTTAAAGATGACCCAGAGCAGTTGCAGGATCATCATGAAGCAGAAAAACAGGAAGATGAAGCCGGGGCGGATGTTGGCCACCATGAGCGGGAAAACCATGGTCAGCGCAGCGGCGAAAAACCAGTGTGTGAAGCTCCCCAGCGTCTGTCCTGCGGCGCGGTAGCGGTTTGGGAATATTTCCGAGATCAAGACCCAGATGACGGTTCCCTGGCCGATGGCGTGCGCTGCGATGAAGGCGAAGATGCACAGCGGGACGATTTTATAGTTCTCCGAGAAGAACGCCCACGAGCAGATCGACAGCGAGGCGATGTAGCCAAAGCAGCCGAGGTAGAGCAGGGTCCGCCGCCCCAGGCGGTCGATCAGCCGGATACCGAGGAAGGTGAAAATAAGGTTGATGACGCCGATGCCGATCGACTGGAAAAGCGCGGTATGCGCGCCCAGCCCGGTCATCTCGAAGATGCGGGGTGCGAAATAGAGAATAGCGTTGATGCCCGATAGCTGGTTAAAAAAGGCCACCAGAAAGGCCAGGCTGATGGGCGAGAGCAACTGCCGGGAGAAAAACTTCGAGGTCAGCAGCGGCGTATGCGCCAGGGCGGAGATTTCATCGACCTTGGCCTCCAGCTCTTCGCGGCTGAGCCCGGGCTGGGTCAGTTGGAAGGTCCGGAGGGCGCCGGCCCGGTCTCCGCGTTTCCCTGCCAGCCAGCGCGGACTCTCCGGCAGCGTGAAGCACAGCGCGGTGAACAGCAGGGCCGGAAAGACTTCCACGCCCATCATCCAGCGCCAGTCATCGGCGCCGGTGCCGCCAATCAGGGCGTTGGATATGTAGGCGATCAGAATCCCGCCCACGATATTGAACTGGAAAAGTCCGGTCAACCGCCCGCGTTTATCCGCCGGGGCGATTTCACTGATGTAAAGGGGGGCGGCGACGGTGGAAATCCCCACACCGACCCCGCCGATGAAGCGGGCCACCATGAAGGTGACGGGGTCCATCGCCAGGGCGGAGCCGATGGCCGAAACCACATAGAGGATGCCGATGCCCAGCAGGGTATTGCGGCGTCCGTAGCGGTCCGTCGGCCAGTAGCCCATGAGCGATCCGAGCACTGTGCCCCACAGAGCCATGCTCATCGCCAGGCCGTGCGAGGCGGAGCTCAGACTCCAAATCTTCTGGATGCTCTGCTCTGCGCCGGATATGACAACTGTGTCGAATCCGAAAAGAAAACCGCCAAGTGAGGCGACGAGTGAGAAATGCAACAAGGCGTTTCCGGGCTTGGTCATAGGGGCAATGGGTAGGACTTGACTGAGTGGGCGACTAACCTCAACTATCCGCTAAATCGTTTTTTGAAAATGATTGCATGACAACACTAAATATTGTCAGATTTAAAAATACTGACATGACAAGTTTTGAGGCTGATAGCACGGTTGCGGCCAATGGTTCCGCGCCACGACCAAATGCGCTTTCCAAGTATGAAGTTATTTATCAAGAGCTTCAGAATAAGATATTATCTGGCACCTACGCCGTTGGCGACCGGCTTCCCAGCGAATCGGCGCTGGTCCGTATGTATGGCGTATCTCGGCCTACGGCTGCCAAGGCCTTGCAGGAACTTGTCGTTTCAGGATTGATCGAACGCAAGGCCGGTTCGGGCTCATTTGTCAGTGACAAGAAGCGGACGAAAGCGAGCGAGCGCACAGTCCCCCAACTCGGGCTTCTGATGCCCGGGCTGGAGAATACCGAGATCTTCGAAATGATCAGCGGGCAGTTGGCCAGTTTGGCTAGAAACAGGGACTACACGCTGGTCTGGGGAGGGCTTCATGGCAGCTACGGCAAGCTGAATAATCCAGAGCCTGAAAATACCTTTAAGCTGTGCCGCCAATTGATCGAGCGCAAGGTCAACGGGGTCTTTTTCGCACCGTTCGAGTGTTCGAAATCGAAGGAGGAGATTAACCGGAAAGTGCTCGATGAGCTCTCGCAGGCGGGCATAACTGTCGTGCTGCTCGACCGCGACGTCCATGCGTTTCCCCGGCGCAGTAACTGGGATCTCGTCGGCATCGACAACCTGGCCGCCGGTTACATGATGGCCGACCACCTGCTGAAGCTCGGGTGCCGCAAGTTGTGTTTCTTTACCCGGCCCTATGCCGCGCCGACGGTGGATGCGCGCATCGCAGGGATTCGCGAGGCCCTCCTGCGCCACGGGGTGCGTCCGGAGGCGAAGTGGGTCATCGAAGGGAACCCGGAGGACCCCGCCGTCATCGCCGACATGATGGCCGGTAACCGCTGGGATGCCTGCATCTGCGGTAATGACAGGACGGCCGCCCAGGTCCTGCAAAGCCTGATGCGCCGGGGGGTCCGGGTGCCGGGAGATATTCGCCTGGCGGGCTTCGACGACGTTAAGTACGCGACGCTGATTGCCGTCCCGTTGACGACGGTTTACCAGCCGTGTGATGAAATCGCGACACTGGCCTTCGAGGCCATGTTGCGGCGGATGGATAATCCACTGGCCCCGGCCTGCTCCTTTGTTGCGACTCCGCGCCTGGTGGTAAGAGAGTCCTGCGGGACTTATACCGCCACGGACCGTGGCCCCGCCTGAGCGGGTACGGGCCGGGGGCGCTTTGCGGTTTACCAGATGGGTTGCAGTTCCCAGACGTCCACAGACGGAAACTCGCACTCGCCCTGATCGGCGAAGAGCCGAATGCCGGCGCTGAGCTGAGGCAGGACACAGAAGGCCATCTGCCGGTATCCCTCGTTGGCGAATATTTCCACGGAGGTGCGGTCCACGAGTATCTTCAGGCGGATGAGTCCGTCCGGCATAAGGGGGAGGGGAGCTTCCCGGCCAAAGGCGACGAGCGTCTGCTCCCGCAGGTTGTAGGAAATACGCTGGCCGAATATCTCCACCCCGGCCTCGGTGGCACTGCCGGGCTTCAGAGTGAGGTCAACTTCCAGCAGGTCGCCGGCGATGCCTTGCAGGGTCTGGGTGTCCTGCTGGAGCGTTATATCCCGCCATTGGTGATGCTCACCGCGCAGGTTCTCCAGTTCTTTGATCGGATAAATATACAGGCGGGGGCCGTCTTCGGTTGTTCGCAAGGTGAGTTCGCGCGGGACCGTCATCTGTTGGTTAAAAGGCATACCGGGATATTTGAACTCTCCCCTGCCCATCCACGATAGCTGAATGGTGCGGCCATCCGGCGTGTGGTTGAAATTCTGGGCGGCATAGTCGTTGGCTCCGTAAACGGCCTCGAACGGTCCGCTTTTCAGGCTGAATTCACGCCCGTCGAAAGTGCCGATAGAGTAGCGTCCGGAGCCTTCCCAGACGATCCAGTAGGGCTGTGTCGGATCGCCGTCGAGCGGGAGTTGGAAAAGCTCAGGGCACTCGTGACCGTCGGGGATGATGAGTTCGCTTTCCAGCGTCCAGTCCTTCAGGTTGTCCGAGCTGAGTATCGCGAAGGCCGGTTTGGCCAGATAGAGGATCATGACCCATTTGCCCGATTCCTCGTGCCAGAAAACCTTTGGGTCACGGTTGTTTCCCCGGATGTTTTTGACCACGGGATTACCGGCGTATTTGGTAAAAGTGCGTCCGCGGTCATTGGAGTAGGCGAGGCTCTGAGAGCGCCGCTGCCCTTTGGACCATGCATGCCCCTGCACGGCGGGGGCCGAGGTGTAGATCGCTACGAGCGGCGGCTCGTCGCCCGTCTGGAAACCGGCCGTGTTGTGTTCGTCGATGACGGCGGAGCCCGAAAAAATATGCCCCAGTTCGTCCGGGTGCAGGGCGGTCGGCAATTCCTGCCAGTGGACGAGGTCAGTGCTCACGGCGTGGCCCCAGTGTTTCGAGGTGCTGTCGATACCGAAAGGTCCGTGTTGATAGAACAGGTGGTACTCCCCGTCCTGGTAAACCAGTCCGTTGGGGTCGTTCAGGCGACCCATCTTGGTGGTGAAGTGGAACTGCGGGCGGTATTTTTCCCGGTAGATGCTAGCTTCATCGGGAAAGCTGTCCGCTTGCCTGAGCACCTCAAGGTCCCCCTGCTGCCCCGTCGGCAACTCGATGGTCAGGGTCTTGCCGACGAACGCGCTGACGTCGGCGGGCATCCAGAATAGCGGATTTTCTGCGTCGAACTCGACGTTGAAATCCCGGACCTTTTCACCATCGACGCGGAACTGCATCCACTCCCGCTTTGCCTCCGGGTTGACAGGCAAGAGCAGGTAGGGGTGGGTGATTTCAATGTCTCTTGTGTCGGCGCTGAAGCCGGTCAGGGGGAGCATCAAGGCGAGGCCGAGCAGTTTATGAGCAGTCATCAGAAAGAGGGCAGAGGTGGTCTGAAAGGAGGGTGGAGGCTGTCAGGGGATAATTGTGCAAGCTCTGGCGGGCTTACTCGGACTGGTCACTGTCCAGAAGCAAGGAGTGGTCAATCGTGGCGGGCGACATCTGCCAGGCATCGAGCGAGAGGAGCGTGGCGCTGCCCCCGGCGGCGAAGACCGCGATATCGAGATCCTCCAGCGGAGCGTAATGTATCCGCGATTCGAATACACGGCCATCGTCGGTACAGGCATCGAGGATACCCTTGTCGAGAAAGATGCGGAAGGTGACCTCCCGGGTGTCGGGATCGATCTCGTATTCGCAGGGGTATTCTTCCAGTTCGCGCTGGACAATGATCCGTCCGTCCTTCCACATGACCGGAATGAAGCGGCTGCCGTCATCGCTGCGGCGGACCTGGAGACCGAAGGAGTCGGCATCACCCGCGCGGAATCTGGCCATGATTTCCACGGTGTCTCCCCGCAGTCCCTCGATGACTTCCACCTCGTCGTTCAGCGTTACCGGCGTGTGGAGCGAGAACGGGCTGTGCCGCAGCTTCTCCAGGCTGGCGGGCGGAGACATGCGGGGCTTCAGATCCTCTCCGATGGACAGCACGCGGGGCATGGCAAGGGCGCCGGTCCAGCCACGGTCTTTTTTCTGCCCCCGGGTAACGCCGAGCAGGATCGTTTGCCCCTGGTCGTCTTTGTAGAGCGTCGAGGCGTAAAAGCGTGTGTCGTGGTTGAGATAGCCCTCCGAGCGGGGGGTGAAGCTGGCACTGTCCGGATCGAAGTCGCCGATCCGGTAGCGCACCGGCGAGTGCGGGGAGGCCAGGTAAAGCCAGTGGCCGTCTACCTCGAAAAAGTTCGGGCACTCGGCACTGTCTTCGTCGATATTGCCCCGGTATTCCCACTCGGTCAGGTCGTCGTTGACGGCCTCATAGACGGGGATGGTGCGGTCGGTCAGGACAAGGAAGCGGCGGTCTCCGGCGCTGAACGGAAAGGCGTCCTTGATGTTGCGGGTAAGGTCTCCCTGCGGTACGAGACCTTGAGGAGAGGCGGGAGTGGTGGTCCATGTGATCCAGTCTTCGTCTTCGGGCCGGGCGATCCAGATGCGTCGGGGGATGTCGGGCAGATAGGGGACCATCGTTGTGAACTGGGCCGGTTGTCCATGCTTGTCCTGAGCCATGTTGCCGGAGAATACGCTAAGCTCGCCGTTCTCGTACAGTGGGCGAATCGCCAGCGGCAAAGTTTCCCAGTTGACGAGGTCCCTGCTGCGGGCATGGCCCCAGTGGACGTTGGTGGCCGAGCCATGCCCGACGAACACCATGTGCTGGTAAAACAGATGGTGGTAGCCGTCCGACCAGGCGGGGCCGTTGGGGTCGTTCATGCGCTGGGACGGGGGCGCGTAGTGGTAGGTCGGGCGGTAGGGGTCGGATGCCGCCAGCGCCTGATTACGGCGGATCGCATTGAGGGCGTCTTGGCGGACCTGGGTAATGGCGGCCTCGACCGAGCCTGATGGGCTGTCGTGGTTTGCCTTTGGGGTGTTGCTGAGCGAGATACTATCGACCAGCACGTAGTTGACGGGCTCTTCCCCGGTGGTGAGATCATGGATGCCGAGGGCTGCTGTTTGCCCTTCAAATTCGCTCACATCCCAGGTCTTCCATTCCAGCGAATCATTGCCCGTGCCCGACGAGGTGCGGACGATGCGTCCGTCGATCCAGAGCGAGAGAGCGGTGCGGAAGGCTTGGTCTCCGCCGCCGATAAGGAAGTTGAGGTAGGGCCGGGAAATGATAAAGGGAGGGGACAGGAGGGAGCCGGTCTCGTTGCTGCCGTCGGCGGGCTGGGACTTGGCGAGGGATTTGCCTTCGTAGCCGGAGATGCTGTCGCTGGCAGCGGGAGTGTAGGGACCGGCGGAGAATGCCTTGCCGGAGGCGGACCAGGGGTGGTAATCCGGTTGCTCGAAGTCGGCAATGACGATGTCGCTCTTGTCATCTGCCGGGAGCGCGAATGTCGTGAGCTCGCTGTCGTCATTGCTGAGGACAAAGTTGTCCGCCGCGATGTGCCCCCAGCGTCCGGTTTTCCGGTCCGCGAGCCGTAGGCGGGCGGTTTTCCCCTGAAGGTTTTTCAAGTCCCACGCCACGGGCTCCAGGGATTTTTGACTGGGGCCTGCGGCGGTGCGTACGACCTGACCGTCCACGATCAACTCGACACAGGTCTCGTCGGGATGATTCCCGCCTCCGATGAGGAAGTGCAGCCAGCGGCGATCGATAGTAAATTCCGGTGACGTGAGCGTGCCCGTAGCGCTGTCTCCGCTGAACTCAAGCCGGGACATGGCCAGTTTGTTTCCGGAGCGGTTGAGGTATAGTTTGGTCGGTGCCTGGGGGCCGGGCGCAAAGGCTTCTCCCTCGATCTCCCAACTGCCGTAGTCGCTGCCCTCGAAATCATCGAGAGCGTGGTCCTGTGCTCCGGGTGACTGGATGATACTCAGGGTGAGGCCAAGAAAAGCAGGTAGTATTTTCATCGATTGAACAGGGGTAATGAAAGGCGGCGGGTGTTTCAACCCGCCGCCCAGTATCTGTAAGAACTTTAGTTACGAATGTTCTGGCGGCGGTGGAACGCGACGCACAAGAGGACGGCCAGGCCGAGCAACAGGGCGTTGGTCCGAATTTCCGGGACCGCGGTCAGCTCAAGGTTGATTTCACCGTCTTCATAGGTGAAGACGCCTTGCATGCTCTCATTGGAAATCGTCCAGCCAGAGACGTCAATGGCTTCATCCAGGCCGGATATGATACCCGTGTAAATCCCGACCTGTATGCCCGAGCCTTCGAGCACGATCATCTGGTTCAGGTCGAAGCTCCAGGTACCCCCGGTTCTGTTCAGGGTGGAGCTTTCGCCTGCTCCCGAGAGAACGAACTTAAGCATGGAGCCGGCGTCCATCTGGAGATCTTCGCCGATATTGAGCGCGGTCTGCGCGTTGCTGCCATCGCCGGCCAGGAGGGTGGCTCCGTCTTCGACGGTCACCGCGCGGTCGATATCACCCGTGCCGCCAAGTGTGGCTCCGGATTCGACGGTGATGCTCCCGCCGGTGGCGCCGTACTGGCCGTTGATCAGCAGCATGCCTTCGGAGATCAAGGTCGTGCCCTTGTAGGTGTTGTCGGTGCCGGCGAGAACGACCGTGCCCTGTCCGACTTTGACGACGCCGTCGTTCCCGTCGGTACCGGCTCCGATCAGGTTTCCGCTGAATGTGACTTTGCCGCCTTCGACCGCGACCAGTTCCAGGGTACGGCCCCGGGTCGAGTGGTTGCCCAGTGTGATGTTACCGGTGTACTCCGAGGTGTCCGCCGTGTTGCCACCGATGTAGGCGCGGCTGGGGGTTGCGTTGGTGTTATCCCCGACGACGAAGTTGTTGTTAATGGTCAAAGCGCCTTCGGTCAGGACTCCGGCGTCGGCGCTGGGCCCCGTGTTGTTGTTGCGGGCGAACTCGACTGCGGCCAGACCGAGCGCGTTATTGTGGCGGAGGATCAGCTTCGAGCGCTGGTTGAGGACATCCCCTGTGAAGGTGTTGTTCCCGCTGAGGATGATCGTCATGTTATAGGTACCGGTGTCGAGCGAACGGCTGCCAGTGCCCGAGATATTACCGTTGAGCGTGATCGTCCGGGCGGGGGAGGAGGATGAGGCGTTTCCCATGCCCAGCCAGCTTCTAGCCGTGCCCAGATCGATGTCACCATTGATGGTAATGTCGCCCTCCGTCGCCCAGATCTGGAAGTTGCTGGCACTGCCGGAGTAGATGATATTGTTATTGATCGTCTGGAGGTTCGACGAGTTGTTCTGAAGCCAGACATAGTTGCCGGAACTGGCACCGTTGATGGTGATGTCGTTGCCGCTGATTTCGAAGGCCCCGGCCGAACTGCCAAAGGTCATTTTAGCGATAGACCAGTCAGTATCGACGTTCGGAGTGAGTCTGTTTGTTCCTTCGAAGCTGATGTCTGCCGTACCGTCGTTCGCGGGGGCGCTGCCTGACCAGTTGCCGGCATCAGACCAGTTATTATTGCTGCCTTCGCCGGACCAGGTTTGTGCCTGGGCCGACAATGAGAGGAGCATTAGTGAGAGTGAGCCAAGGCCAGAAACCTTGAGGATGTTTGGGGGGACGAGCTTTTTCATGGTTCTGCTAGAGTTTGTGTATTCGACTGGATTTGCCCTGTCGGGGAGCACGTCTATCCAGTCATCTCAAGTAGCAACCATCGAGGAAAAATGATTTAGCAAATGCTCATTCCTGATAGATCAGATTTACTTACATGTAAGGCATCGTCTGGAGCTCTGGCAGCCGCTCGTCGGCGCGGGACTATCGAGCCAGCTCCAGATTTTCTCCACGGTACAGGTAAAGCCTGCTGGACTCGTCTCCCGCGAGAATATTCAGTCCCCCGCCGAGCGGCGTGGCCACTGCGCCGGACTCATGAGCGCCGCCGGGCTGAATCAGTTCGCCGGTTATTTTGTGTCTGAAGGGGACGGGAAATGCAAAGACAGGTTGCTCGTTCGTACCGGTGTTTTTCATAAACAGCACCGTCCCCGGAGCCTTCTCCCCCAGGGCGGCGAAGGGGTAGCCAGTTTCGGGGTTGGGGATGGCGTTCCGGCGCGAGGTGCCGATGATGAGGTCAAGCACGCCGTCTCCGTCCCAATCGGCCAGGTCCAGCTTGCACCGGCCGGATGCGCCGCCGGGCATCCCGCTGACGGTGATCGGGCTGCCGTCCTCAAGCGTGAGGATACCGGCGTCTTCGACATTGTAATCGTCGATCCGGGTGTAGAGGTGGAGTGTGTCCTTATCGTCGGGCAGGATGAGAATGGTCCTGTCGCCAACATGGGCCAATGCCGGGCGTGCACGCCAGACCCCGTGCAAGGGAATTCCGTCGCAGTAGAGCGGATGGGCGGGGGCCAGAGCCGGTTCGGTGGGCGTACCTTTGTTCAGGTAGACGTTGTAGTCGCCGGTGATGTCGCCGGTTACGATGTCGGGAAGGCCGTCGCGATTCCAGTCGAACGCGTTCGGGGAAATATATCCCCAGTGCGCCTCCTGAAGGCCCTGGACGCTGCCGGAGTATCCGGCTTCGACATGCAGGAGGCGTCCGTCGGCCAGGCGGAGATAGCTGCTCTCGGTGAATGCGGGCTCGTCGTTGGTGCCCGTGTTTTTGTGAAAAACGATAAGTCCTTCGGAGACACCGACGAGGATGTCGAGCTTGCCGTCGCCGTCCCAGTCGATTACGGAAGGAGTCGGAAGTGCGCCAGAAACGAGGTCGGCGTTTTTTTGCAGAACTTTGGTCGGCGCTTTATAGATGGGGGCTCCGGCGGGGGTGAAGCGTCCGGTAAAGGCGTAGTAATTCAAGGTGCCTTCACCCGAGACCATGATGTCCGCCCAGGCGCCCTGCTCGTTCGGATAGGTGAGGGCGCGTCCGCTGGTGGCGGTGTCGCGCAGGGCATTACCGTCTTCACCGGCGATGAGGAGCTTCTCTTTGAACCGGATGGGTGCGTCGTAGTCGCCGGTGTTCGCGCTGGGGTAGTAGTAGAGATTACCCAGGCGTGAGGCGGAAACGAAGTCGCGTGACAACTCCGGCTGCACGTCAACTGGGCTGCTGCCGCCGATACGGAAATAGACTTCCCGCTGGCTGGGAGTGGCCTGCTGGCTGTCGAGGACATCAGCACGGTCGAGATCGACGGATGAGAGCCGCACGGCATGGAAGTAGCGATAGGGGCGTTGCCCGGTCCAGGAACCTTTGTCGTCGTAGGGACGCCATTCCTCGGTCCAGCGCTTGCTGCTGTCTCCGGGCGGGGTGTCGTCGGCCAGGTCGAAAAGGATGTCCACGGTGTCGTCGTCGTTGGGGATGACGGAGAGCGACTGTGGGCCTTTGGGCAGCTTGAGCTTGCTCAGCGGGAGCCGGTCTTGTTCGTCAAAGGAAAGCCTGTTTTCGTTAAAGACGGTGTGGAGAATCTCTTTGTCGAGAATCCAGTAGGCGTGAACCTCGCCATCGGGCGTTTGGAAAATGGTACCTTTCTGTGTGGCCGGAGTCGTGATCAACTGAGGAGCGGAAAAGATCGGTGTGCCGTCATCCTGCTCGCCGGCGTATTTAAAATACGAGAGGTTTTTCGGGCCGCCGGTCCCGCTCATGAAGAGGTCGGGGCGGTTCGCCGTGCTCAGGTACACCGCGCCAACGGGGGAGCTGTTGGTGTTGTGAAGGTTTAGCATCCCGAGCCCGGAGGGAGCCGCGGACTTGAGGGGCTGCGTATCATCGCCGGGTAGGCTACCGGCTGTGGCGGGCAGGCAGGCGCTTAAGAGAAAGGCAAAAGAGAGTGTGCGGATGCTCGTGTTCATGATGTATAAAGTCAGTGCGGTAAGAATTTTTTCGTGAGACCTATCCTTATTGAACAGTTGAGGCGCTTGTTCTCTTTACGGGAAAGCGCGCGTCTTGTTCTCTGAGTGTCTGCATGAGTTCGTCAGTCATTGCAGTTGCGAGCTTGCGGTTACTGGAGGCAAGGTTTCTGGATTCGCCGGGATTGTCTTTCAGATTGTAGAGCTCCACACTGTCGTCCTCGTAAAAGTATACCAATTTCATGTCACCCTTGCGGATGGCTGAGCATGGGCGGGTACCTACGTGCTGGGGGTGATAAAAAGGGAAATGCCAGATGAGGGCGGCGCGTTCGGGAAGTGGGGCCGCATTGTCTTCCAGCAAAGGAAAAAACGAACGCCCGTCGCAGGCTGAGTCGGGGGTTGCTATGCCGGCAGCATCGCAGAAGGTCGCGAACAGATCCGTACCCGTTATTACCTCCTCGCTGACGCTGTCGGCGGGAATGTGACCCGGCCAGCGCACCATCAAGGGGACGCGCAGCCCGCCTTCATAAAGGGTCCATTTACTTCCTCGAAGATGACCGTTGTCGGCGTAAAGGGGCATGCCGCCATTATCCACGGTAAAGACGAGCATCGTGTCGTCGGCCAGTCCGAGCGCGTCCAACTCGTTCATGACACGTCCGATCAAGTGGTCCATCGTATCGATAAATGCCGCGTACTTGATGGCTTCTTTGTCGTAAGGCAGTCCCAACTGTTCCGCTTTCTGGCGATATTTTTCAAAAAGCCATTCGCAGCGGGTACTTACCGGTGTGTGCACATAGTACTGCCCCAGAAAAAGAAAAAAACGTTCGTTTCTATGGCGGGCCATGAAATCGAGTGCCTTGTCGGTGAGGGAATCCGGTTCGTATGTGCCGTCTGCAAAATCTCCATAGGCTTCTGTGCGTTTTTGGGTCTTTGAATAGCCATAGGGATGGCTGCCTCGGTCTTCGTCGGTTTCCTGAAAATGATGAGCGGCTGGGCCATGAGTAGGCCCATAGCCCAGGTATTGAGGATTTTCGGGTATCTTATGTTCGGAAAGATGCCATTTTCCAAAGTACCCAGTGACGAAGCCTGCCTCGCTAAATGCCTCACCCATCGTATAGGAATCCAGCGGGAGGTTCCTTGGATAAGGCGGTTCGACCAAAGGGGTGTTTTCGGGGTGCGTTGCGGTACGGGCCTGGACGACGAACTCAAAGCCAAGTCGGGCCGGGGTTTGACCGGTCAGTATGGATGCGCGCGAGGCTGAGCAGATCGGTGCCGGAGCATAGGCTTGGGTAAAGCGCATACTTTGGGATGCCAGGCGATTCAGGTTCGGCGTTTCGGCGAAGCTGCCACCATAGGTATTGATATCTGCGTAGCCCAGGTCATCGACCAGGATGAAGACAATATTCCTGGGAGTCGTATGTTCGTCCGATGCGAAGAGACTTCCGGCTGCGAAAAGACTAAATGCGGCTAAGGCATGACGACAAAATAGCGATGCACTTTTCATGGTTTAAAGTGTAAAAAAAACGTGGTCATGAAGCCTGCCTTAAAGCAGTTAACAGGTTTTAATTCCTTGTCTTTTCAGTCGGCTGAAGAAGGGGGGAATTGTTGATGAAGGATTTTGCGAATTGCTTCGATTTCTTCGTGTTTGTCAGGGTCGTTAATCAGATTCCGAGTTTCTGTAAGCCGTGAATCGTAGTCGTAAAATTCAGCGTCGATCAGCATGCCGTTTTCCCACTCCCGCCATTCGGTGTAGCGATGACGGGATGTGCGGACCGTGTAGCCCATGGCTGTGGGCGATGCCTTAGCTTTGAGATAGGCGGGCCGGGGATGCTGAGAGAACGCCGCCCGTTCTATTGGTTGTTCGGGGTTTTTGAGTAAAGGAACCAGGCTCTGACCTTCCAGATCGCTTGGCAGAGGCAGACCGCCCAATTGCACGAGTGTCGGATATATGTCCAGCAGTTCAACTGGCGTCGTGCATTTGTCTCCGTGCGCATAGCCGTTTTCTGGTACCGCGATTATGAGGGGCGCTCGGGTATCGAGTTCAAAGTTTGAGGTTTTACACCAAAGCGCCTGTTCGCCCAGATGAAATCCATGATCTGACCAGAAGACGACAATGGTGTTATCCGCAAGCCCCAGGGCCTCCAGTTCGTCAAGGACTTTTCCGACTTGGGCGTCGAGATAGCTGATTGCCGCGTAGTAGCCGTGGCGGAGTTCAAGTGCCGTTGCATCGTCGGGCAGAGGGGCATTGTCTCCAAGTAATTCCCGGCTGTTGTGCCAGGCTATCTGTGGCGCGTCTTGCGGCCATTCGCCTGGGGACGGAAGACCAATGTCGGCCGGATCATACAGATCCCAGTATTTCCTGGGAGCGTTAAAAGGCAAGTGAGGCTTCCAGAAGCCAACGGCGAGAAAGAATGGTTGTGCCTCAGCCTTGAGTTCACGTAAGCGGGTAATGGCCAACTGCGCGATTCTACCGTCGAAGTAAGCTTCATCGGGCACATCAAGTTTCTCGACTTTTATGTTCCTGTTAAACTCCCGGACAGGCTGCCCGTTGACAATGGCTATATCCTCATAATGAGAATTTACGTGCATGACTTGCGGTTGGCTCCAGGACAACGGATCTTCGCTGGCTCGCCCGTGATTATGGTAAATCTTTCCAATGCCTATTGCGGTATAGCCGTGTTCCTTAAACCATTGCGGCAGGGTTTTGATATCTGGAAGCTTATCCCGAAAATGGGATGAGAGATTCCAGACCTGCGTGGTGTCAGGCCGCATCCCGGTCATTAAGGATGCTCGGGAAGGGTTGCAGAGTGCCTGCTGGGCATAGGCATTTGTGAATAAAACTCCTCGCCGTGACAAGGCATCCAGGTTGGGCGTTTTTACCACGTCATTTCCGTAACAGCCTAAATCATTGCGGAGGTCATCCGTGGCGATGAAGAGGATGTTTGGACGCTCCGGCGGCGGGGTGGCCGTGGCTGGATACGTGCAGGCTGACAGGATCGTAACAAGCAGCACTGCCCGGTTCGCTCTTTGTTTAGAGAACATTGAGTTGTCTATGTTGTCCAGGAGGGGAGACCTCAGGCTAATAAACGAGGTCGCGGAAGTTTTTGACGCGGTGGAAGGTGATGATGTTTGTCTCGTGGGCGCTCTTGGCCTCGGCATCTCCGCTGCGCGAAAGGATGACGAGATCCTCGCCGTCGATATCCATGCTGGCATAGTGCCTGGCCTGGCTTGGGTCGTCGGTCATGGCGACAAGCCCCGCGAAACACCAGTCGACGAGGTTTTTTGAAAAATACAGCACCATGCGATGGCGTTCGTTATTGGGCAGGCTGTACCGCTCCGGCGGGAGAAGTTCGGCGCGGGTCATGGAGTCGGTGGATTGCGAGCCGAGCAGCCAGTAAAGCTTGGTCTGCTCGTCGTAGAGGAGGTGGAAGCGCATGTGGCCGCCGGGGACGGGCACGAAGAGCATGGACTTGCCGGAGGGGACTTTTTCCAGGCTCATTTCCATGCTGCCGTCGGGCAACTCGGTCACTTTGGTCAGGCAAGCCAGATTCGTTCCCCCGGTGTGGGAGCGGCTGAGGATGTGGAAGGTCTTGCCCATCGGGTCGTACCAGTAATGCGCCGGGTCGGTGATCTGCACGACGTTGGGCTCGACCCAGCCCGGAGGCGACATGGAGTGCCCGCCGCCGACCGGATGACGGTCCGGGTAGTCGTAGGCAAAAAAAGGAACGCCGAAGTAGTCGGTGTCGGGGTTGTTCTCACGCAGGCCGTCGATGAGGTCCGCGAAGACAAGCATGCTCGACTGCGTCCATGCCTCGGGCTTGGTCAGGTCGTCGCCCTCGCGGGCTCTCAGAAGGACGAGACCCTTTTCCGCCGGGGCCCATGCATTGAGGTCGCGGGCTTTTTCAGTGCCCCGTTCGAAGGCGAGATAGATGTTGCCATTGGCGTACCAGACGTTGGCGGGGGTCTGGTTCCAGGTGTCCTCGGAGTCGGAGAGGAGACTGGCCGCGCCCCAGCTTTCGCCGTCATCGTCGGAGCGGAAGATCGCCAACCCCCGCCCCGTGGCCAGATAGTACAGACTGTCTCCAGCCCGGAACAGCCGTCCTTGCAGGCGGGGGAGGCGGGCACGCTCCTGCCAGGTCGCGCCACCGTCGTCCGAGGTCAGCATCACTTCCTCCTTGGTGCCGCCCTTGTTACGGTCGAAAAACGTGTAGGCGGCGACGAGTCGGCCAGAGTCCAGCCGCAGTATCGTCGGGGAGTAGAGGGGAATCTTCTGGGGGTCGGGGGACCGCCCCACCACAACGAAGTCCTGGGCCAGCGGGCGAATCGGTGACCCGGTTGGTTCGCTCCAGAGGATGCCGGTCGACATCAGCAGGCAGGCGAGAGTCAGCGTCCTGATGGTTGACAATAATGGACCTGGAAAGAACAGGGGCATGGGAGTGAGGGGTGTGGCGCCCCCCTCCGTGGATGGGTGGGGGGCGCCGGTGACGATGTGGTCGCAGTAGTATCTTTTGGATCGAAGGTTTAAGGTTAAGGCCGCTGGTCTGCCGGATCGGGGAAGTAGTAGAAGAAACCGTCCTCGGCTCCGATCATGAGCTGCTGCTTGCCGTCGCCGTTCCAGTCGCCCATGCCGGGAGTCGTGCTGTGGCCGGCGAGCCGGCGGGTGGAGATCGGGCCCTGGTCTTCGAAGACCCATTCGCCCTCGGTCTCGGAGACGTTCTTGAGGAAGTTCACGTTGACACTGTTGACGAGCAGGTCGAGCTTTCCGTCGCCGTCCCAGTCGGTCATGATGTAGGTCCTGCGTCCGCTGCGTCCGGCTTCGCCGTCGTTGAGGCGCAGGAGGCCGTTCTCTTCCCCGGTGGGCTTGTGCTTGGAGTCGAAGCTGGAAAGGCCGCGCATCTTGAAGACCCGTTCGCCGGGAAGCACGCGGATGTTGCCGTCCTCATCGACGCTCTGGCGGTAGAGCGCGAGATAGCCCTCCGTGTCCACGGTGACGAGCGAGGGGCGTTCTTCGCCCGGCAAGTGCACGATCAACGGCGTGCAGCGCCACTGGACGACCAACTCGTCATCTTCGGGATCCCACCAGTTCCAGGCCGGTTTTTGCGGAGGGGTGTCACCCCAGTTGACACGCACGGGCATGGCTTCGGAGAGGCGGGGGAGCCCGTCCGGTCCGTTGCCGAGGTTTTTAAACCAGTAAATGTTGCCGGTGATCGTACTGACCATGATGTCGGGTTTTCCATCGCCGTCCCAGTCGCCGGTGGAGAGGTTGGTGTAGCCCCATTTGTATTCGGCGGGGCCCTGGATAGAACCGTTGGGACCGGCGATGAAGCGGATCGGCTCGCCTTCGGATTCGAGCAGGACGGGCTCGGCCCAGCGGGTCGGATCGCCGCCGAGGTTTTTAATAAAGCCAATCTCTCCGGCGGCGTTGCCGGTGATGATGTCTTCGCGTCCATCGTCGTCGAAATCAACGAGGGAAGGCGTCGTGAGCACGCCGAACATCACCTCGTCGGCCTGCTGGCGCAGCATGCGCGGGGGAAGGAACTCGGGCATGCCGTCAACGATGTTGCCCGTGTTTTCAAGCACGGCAACGAGGCCATCTTCCTGAGCAACGACGAGGTCGGTCAGGCCGTTGCCGTTCCAGTCGTAGCCCACGACCACGATCATGCACAAGGGCAGGGTAATGAGTTCTCCCTGATAACGCAGGCGCTTGCCCCGGGCGAACTTGGGCTGGTCGGCGGTACCGATATTCTCGAAGAAAGTCAGGCCATCGACAAACTCGCCGCAAATGAGGTGCTGTTTACCATCCTGGAGGAAGTCCGCGAAGACCGGGGAGGGCATCCCGTAAACGTCGAGCGGCACATCGTCGACCATCAGGCGCTCGGGGGCGGCGTAGCTGGGCTTGTCGTTCGTGCCCTCGTTGCGCAGCAGATAGACGTAACCGTGGAGAGGGCCGTTGGTCCAGCGGCCATTTTCGTCGTAAGCGTTGTCCCAGCCGTAGTCGGTCCAATCACCGACCCCGACAATGAGGTCCATGACGCCGTTTTTATCGTAATCGACGTAGCTCCATTGCTTCCCGCGGACGCGCCCGCTGGTCTGGTGGATGTCTTTCTCGTCTATACCGATATCAAGCTTTTGGGACTTTTTCGTGCCGCTCTTGAGAAAATCGGGGTACTCGACGCCCGCGCCCAGCACGCGCATGCTCCCGTCCGGCATGTAGGAGGGGGTGATGTCGTTGCGGCCGGGACCGATGTAAACAGCTTTCTTAAAAACATCCGCTCCGGTTTGCGGGTCTTTCTTTCCGGTGTTCTCAAAAAAATAAGTGCCCCGGTAGGGCGAGGCTCCACTGACGAGGACCAGGTCGGTCAGGCCGTTCCCGTTTACATCGTAAGGAAAGGGCCAGCCCCACAAGCCAACCCCGAGGTCGGCCAACTGGCCTTCTTCGGCATTGTAGGGGAGGCGTTGAAGCGGGCTGTCAGCCTCGGGCATTTCTGCGGCACTGGCCTGGGGGAGGGCCAGGCCGAGCAGGCCGATAGCCGGGGCCAGCCGTTTGAGTTTTGCTAAATCGATCATGATCTGAATAAGGAGTTAAGGCGATGGACGAAATTTACCAGTTGTCAGTGCGAAAAGGTTCGGCCGGGAGCCGGGCAGCGTTTTGCAGAGTGGGTGCCGGGACGGGGTCGTTGGCCCAGGCGTAGCGGACGGCAACGGGTTCGGGAACCATACCGGAAGACACGACGACGGTGTCGTTTTCAATGACGGCCTGGGCCGGGTAGAACTGCCGGTTTTCGCCCGCGATGAAGAAGCCGGTCAACGGCTCGTCGCCGCTGTTGAGCCCCTCGGCGTGATCGAAGCTGAGCACCACCCTGGCCCCTTCGGTCTTGGCCCCGCGCAAGCGCGGCCCCTGGGCGCTTAGGTCGTAGCCGTACTGGTCGCGCAGGGCGAGCAGTGCCAGTCGCCGGCCGACCTCCTGCTTGTTGCGGGGGTGGATGTCGTTCGAGGTGCCGATGTCAATGGCGACGGCCATGCCGGTGTTAGGAAGGTCCAGCGCCGCCGCTTGCGCTTCGCGCAGGTAGGCCCAGGCTTCTCCGGTGGGATCGGATTTGCGGATACAGTTTGCCAGTTGGACGAAGTAGAAAGGCATCTGTTCGTTTTGAAAAGTCTCGCGCCATTGCCCGATCATGGTGGTGAAGAGTTCGGCGTACTCGCTCTCGTGCCCCTGGTTGCTCTCACCCTGGTACCAGAGAACCCCGGCGACAGTGTAAGGGACCAGCGGTGCGACCATACCGTTAAAAATACTGGAGGGCTCCCAGCGGCTGCCGGGGCCTTCGGGTTCGCGCGGGGCGCGTTTGGTGTACTTTTTTCCGCTCTGGATGGCCTGGTCGCGTTCGCTTTTCCACTGGGCGTAGCTCTCGTTGTACTCGCTCATGGCGGCCGGGTAGTCCTTCAGGCGCTCCTGCCAGCGTTCTTCGATTTGGCCGATAGAGGAGACCTGCGAAATGGCTTCGGCGGAGATCCACGACTCGATCTGGGTGCCGCCCCAGGTACTGTTGATGATGCCGACGGGGACGCCGAGTTGCTCGCGCAGCGTGCGCGCAAAGAAGTACCCCACCGCGGTGAATTCACCGACCGTATCCGGCGAACAAACGACCCACTCGCCGACGACATCCTTCTGCGGGTCGGAGGCGGCGGTGCGGGGCGGTTTGAACTGGCGGATGGCGGGAAAGTTCGCGCTGGCCATTTCCTGACTGGCGTTGTTGCTCAGGCGCACCCGCCACTCCATATTGGACTGCCCGGAGCAGAGCCAGACCTCGCCGACCAGAATGTCTTTGACCGCGAGGGTATTCTTCCCCTTTACCGTGAGGGTTTGCGGTTCGAAAGAGGCCTCCATGGGCGCGAGCGAAACGCTCCAGTCCCCTTGGGCATCCGTCTGCGTTTTCAGCGACTGCTGGCCGAATGAGACTTCGACAGCTTCGTCCGGGTCGGCTTGTCCCCAGACGACCACGGGAGCGTTTTGTTGAAAAACAGCCCCATCGCGGAAAAGGGGGGCCAGCGTCACGTCAGCATGAGCGGACGGTGCGGCAGACACAGCCAGAAAAAGGGCCAGGCTGCCGAGCAGTCTGGTCGGAGTGGGAGGTTGGGGTGAGGACGGGGGTGTCATAAGGCGCATGGTGTCGTTTTGGAAGACGGTGCGTTGCGTGTTTCAAGTAAAACGTTATTTCTTGAAGGCCTAGGATTACTATGCGGATGGCCGGGGGCAGTTAATCCCAGGAAAGATCCTGACGGTCGTAGTAGAAGATCAGGCCTTCCTGGTCGCCCACGATCAGGTTGGGGCCGTCGGTGGAGGCCGAGCCGATACGTGTGGCTGCCGGGCTGCAGGCATGCTGTGCGAGCGTGATGGGTTCGCCCCGGAACTTCATGAAGGTCGGGCGGGCGAAGCGTGGTTGCTCGTTGGTGCCGAGATTTTTGAGGAAAAGGACAGAAGCGCCGGGGAGCTTGCGCTGCTGCAAAGGGCCGTCGGGACTGTCGTACATCAGACCGTGGCGCGGCGTGCCGACCAGGAGATCGAGCTTTCCGTCGCCATCCCAGTCCACGAGGTTGAGCTTGATGCGACCGGTGCCGCCAGCCTCAATCATGGCTCCCTTGATCGGTGTGTCCGTGTCGTCAAAAACCAGTTTTCCGCCGTCGCGCAGGTTATGGGCGTCAATCTGCCAAGCGGCGTGAAGCTCGTCCTGATCGTCGAGATAGAGGTAGAGAACCTCATCACCGATGCGGGCCACGGCGGGCTGCACCCGCCAGGTCCCGTGAAGCGGCAGGCCGTCGCAGTAAAGCGTCTGGGGCTTGCCGAAGACGGGCTCAGTCGGCGTGCCGGTATTGGGATACACTTCATGAACGGCGGTGGCGCTGCTGGTTACGATGTCGAGCAGCCCGTTTCCGTTCCAGTCGAAGAGCCTCGGGCAGGCGTAGCCCCAGCGGTGTTCTTGTGGTCCCTGGACGCCGACGTAGCCTTGCTGGATGAAGATCGGCTCGCCGTCGGCCTCGATTTCGACTCCGGCATCGAAGAGCGGGGCCTCGTTTGTACCGTGGTTGGTGAAAAGAAGGATCTTGCCCTCGGAGTTTCCTGCCAGAATGTCGTCTGCACCGTCGCCGTTGAGGTCTCCGGTGCTCAACACTGGCAGCGCGCCCGGGAAAAGGTTGGCCCCGGCGATAAGGACTGGCCTGGGCGCGGCGTAAACGGGCGCTCCGTTTTGCTCGCGCCGTCCTGTCAGCTCATGATAGTAGAGCGCACCTTCGCCGCCCGCGATGAGGTTCCCGGTATTCACCCCGGAGGGGTAGGTGATGGGGCTGGCATTGATGAGCGGATGGCGCACGATGATCCCGGTCTCATCGACCGCGTATTTGCGCGGCGGTGTTGCTTCCCCGGTTTTTCCGGCGGAGTAGTACTGGAAATTTCCCATGCGCGTGCCACCGATCCAGCCCTCTAGCGGGGCGGGGCCAGTCGGAGCCGGAAAGGCCGTCAGCCCGGTGAAGGCGAAAAGCCCTTCGGCGTCCAGCCCCTCAAGTGCCCTGAGTCCTTCCAGATCGTCCGCATCCGGGCGGGCGAGAGTACCGGCCCACAATCCATCGTAGCCGATACCGCCCCGGAAGATCAGGCCACCGTCGTAGGGGCGGTATTCCTTATCCCGCCAATGGAGCTTGTCGGGGGTGGAGCGGTCAGTGCCGTCATAGACGGCCAGCAGGACGGAGAGCGAACCGTCCGTATTGGTGTGGACGGCGATCTTGCGCGGCGCGCGCGGGAGGCCCTCAAGGGCGAGCGGTGGGGCGTCCTGCGTGAAGGTGTTCGTCGTCGGGTCGAAGCGCGTCCGGCGAATCTTCATTCCGTCGATCCAGAAGCCGTACACGGTGCCCTGCTCGTCTTGCCAAATGGTGCCGTCGGCGAGCGTTTTACCCCCGGCAGGGAAGGGCACCGTCGTGTGTGGGGCGAAGACCGGGGTGTCGTTTTCGCTGCCCTGATAGCGCAGCAGGTAAAACATGGGGCGGAGGCTGTGGCGTCCGGTTGCGACGAACAGATCGGGCAGCTCGCCACCGGTAATGCGGGCGTAGCCGACGGGTACGGTGCCCAGCCCGAGGGAGAGGGGGCCCGTTTCCGTCTCATTGGCGACCTTGATCGGGACTCCGCTGCTCAACGCGGAACAGGTGGCGTGTTGGCCGATGGCGAGTAGAGAGGCAAAGATCAGTGTACGTGGTAGGGACATAGGGTGTTGGGCATGAGGGGTGATAGAAGGCAGTGCGTATGGGCACAGGGGATGATAGTTAACAGTGGTTAACGGGGAGGCGCTAGCGATTTCACGGCTTTTTGATTTCGAGATTCTTCTGGCTGTATAAGAAAACCTGCCCGCCCTCGTCAGCGGTCAGGAGACTATAGTCGCCATCGCCCATCGTTGTCAGGACGGCACCTTTCTCATGGCTTCCGCCCGGTTGGATGACGCCGATCTCGCGATGGACAAAGGGTAGAGGAGAGGCAAACACTGGCTGTTGCTCTGTGCCGGTGTTTTTCATGAACAGAGGCGTGCCGAGGGTACGCAGGCCGAGCGCAGGCATCGGCCAGCCGCTGTTTTTGTCGGGGATGGCGGAGCGGCGTCCCGTGCCGATGACCAGGTCCAGAAGTCCGTCGTCGTCGGCATCGAAAAAGGAAAGCTTACAGCGTCCGGTGCCTCCGGCGGGATCGTAACTGGTGTTGATGAATTGACCGTCGGGGAGGCGGAGTTTTCCGCCGTCTTGCACATTGTAGTCGTCGATGCGCCAGTAGAGATGGAACTGGTCGTCGTCATCGATGATAACCATCGCCGTGCGTCCGTCCATCTGCCCGACCGCCGCCTGGCAACGCCAGGTCCCGTGGAGGGGGATTCCGTAGCAGTAGATGGGTTTGGCCGCGTCCAGCCGGGGCTCCTGCGGGGTACCGCGATTGAGGTAAACGGTGTATTCCCCGGTAATGTCGCCCATGATGATGTCGAGCAGTCCGTCGCCGTTCCAGTCAACCACCGTGGGGGAGTTGTAGCCCCAGCGCGCTTCCTTGGTCCCCTGGACACTGCCTGAGTAACCGGCCTGGATGTGGATGTCTTCGCCCGCGGCCTGGACGCGCGTGCCGGGGAGGAAGGCGGGTTGCTCATCGGTCCCGACATTCTGGAAAAAAAGCACGTAGCCGGTGGAATTTCCACAGATGAAATCCTGAACGCCGTCGCCGTTCCAGTCGCAGATGCTGAAGGAGGGAAGAGCGCCAGCGTAGAGGTTGGCATTTTCCTGAAGGACCGGGGTGGCGTCGTCAAACATCGGGTCTCCCTCGGCCGAAGTGCCGATATGCTTGTAAAACGTGAGCGCGCTTTCTCCCCCCGAGATGAGGTCGCTGTCGTGCGTGTCCGGCTCCGCCTTCGGATAGGCCAGTGGCGAAGAGTTTACACTCGTGTGGCGGAGGATGACGCCGTTTTTGTCCACCGCGTAGCCGTGCCTTTTGATTTCGATACCATTTGAGGCTGTGTTCCGGTAGTAAGGAAACTCGCCCATCCGCGTTCCGCCGATGATGTTCCGCTGGTGACCCTGGCCGAAGTTGGCGATGCTGAGTTGGGCAAATCCAAAGAAGACATCCTTTTTGTTCGGGGAAAGCTGCTGGAGACCGGTTGTCGATTGCGCGTCGATGGAGGGCAGGTGGGTGGACGCCAGATAGCGGAACCGGAAAGGCTCGGTGCTGGTACCGTCCGCGTCGTAGGGGCGCCAGTCGGGGGACGAGGCATTCGACTCGGGGTGTTTACGTTTGCCGGAGTCGCCCGTGAGTTCAAGAACGACTTCGAAAGAGCCGTCCGGGTTGGGCACGACACACAGCCCGGCCGGGCTGGAAGGCAGATTGGGCAGGGAGATCGTGCGCGGATCGGAGAATGACAGGCTTTTCTTATCGAAAACCGAGTGGCGGATTTCGCTTTTTGCCGGCCAGAAGGCGTGGATCTGTCCGTCATCCGTCTGAAAAATGCAGCCTCGGGAATTGACCGGGCCGCTGATCTCGACCGGTTCGGCGAAGACGGGCACCCCATCCTCCGTGTCGTAGAGCCACTCGCACAGATAGAGCCCGGAGGTTTTGCTTCGGCCGAGGACAAAGATGTCCGGACGGTCCCCGCCATAAACATCGGCATATCCCATCGGGATGTTTGAAAGAAAGGGCAGGGCGAGCGGGCCGAGCCCATCGGGAGCGCCGGACTTTAATGGGAGGGTATCGTTGGCCGGGGTGCTCAAACTGCCTCCCAGCAGAAGGGCCAGAAGGCAGAGGAACGTTTTACGTGCGGTCATTGATTTTCCTGGAGTGGGCGACACGGACGGCATGCGTGTGGTGATTTATTCTGTGGGGTAAGTGGATCTGCTGTTGACTGGCTAAAAGCGCCGCATCTGCAAGTGGTGTTTACCCTTTCTATCGGGACGAGTAAGCGGGCGCTGAAATCGATATCCGCTTTGCGCATGAACGGGCCTTATTCCAGTCCGCGGAAACGCATTTCGTCAACCTGGTCGGCGAACTCGTCGGGCGTCATGGTCTTGATGCTGCCATCGGCCATCAGGACGTTTATCTTCCCGTCGTGCGGGAAGTCCAGCTTGACGGTGGAGTTGGCATCCTTGCCAATATCGTCTGATACCTCGCGCCAGAAATGGCTGTAGTTTGTGTTGTTTCCGGCAGTGGTGATCTTACCGGTGTAAACCAGCGGAGTCGTGGGCGGGCTGACGATGGTGTTGAGATAACGCTTGGCCTGGCGGTTCATGCCAAGTTCACCGCTGCTGTCAGGGCCAAACATGGCGGCACTGGCGGCGTAGGTGACACGCAGGTAATCCGGGCCGCTGTGGCCGAGGGGGCCGACCGTTACCGGCGAGACGTAGATGCGGTTTTCCCAGTTGCTCATGTTTGGGCCGCGCCGTTCGAGCGGGAGATAGACCTGCATGTCCGGATCACGGGTCCAGCGTACGTAGCCACCTGGTGTGGCCGGGTAGGGGAACTGGCCGCCGTGCTCGCTCACATGCATCATGAGGGCTCCGCTGATGGCGCGCAGGTTATTACTGCACTTGACGAGATCCCCAGAGCGGCGGACAGACTGGGAGACCGGGATCAGGATGGCAGCGAGGATCCCGATGACGGCGATGACGGCGAGCAGTTCGATGAGCGAAAAGCCGTGCGTGTTTCCTGCACGACGCTTTTGCAGATTTGAGAAACGGAATTGGGGTAAGAGGGCTGACATGGATTGAGACTCCGTAATAAACCTTTGGTGGTAGTTGAGGTATTGGTTTAGGGGCTTCCCGGGAAGGGACGGACTGCTGATGCCGCCCCCTCCCGGAGAAGGATTCCCTAAAAGGGCGCGCAAGCTTACTTGCGGCGTCTGCGAATAATCATCAGGCCGAGAATGGCTCCTCCGAGCATCAAGGCAAAGGTCGCCGGCTCGGGGACAGCGGCATTCAGCGAGCCACTGGCCTCATCGAAGGTAAAGCTGGCGGTACCGTCGGTGCCGGTCCAGATACCGTTACCATCGTAGAGGAGAGCGATATTATCGTAAACACCAGCGATGCTGATAGAGTTGAAGGTGCCGTCGTAGCCGCCCAGGATGCTGAAGATTTGGTAGGTATAGCCGTCCTGTGCGCTGGTGAGGAACACGATGCTCAGGTCGCCGCCGTAGGAGAGCAGCCCGCTGACATCCACCGCGTCATAACCGCTGCCGCGAGTCGTGCCGTTGATGTCAATCATGGTCGTGCCAGCCATTTGCAGGGCGTTGCTGAAGCGGAGATTGCCGTCAACATTCAGGGTCGCGCCGCTTTCGAGCGTGGTAGCTCCCTGGATGATGCCGCCGCCGCCGAGGGTGGCGCCGCTTTTGACCAGAACCGCGCCCGAGCCGGTGGCGGAGCCAGTCGTGTTGTTGGCCAGCAGGGTGCCGGTCTCGACCTCGGTACCGCCCGAGTAGCTGTTGGCGGCCTTGAGGTTGAGGATCGCATCGTCGGTCTTCAGGAGCTTGCCGGAGCCATTGATGGTCGCCGAGAAGGGGGTGTCTGTCTCGATGATGAAGTTGACAGTGCCCGAGGTCAGGGCGAAGAAACGCGAGGCGCTGATTTCAGCCTCGGCTTCAGTGACGGAGTCATAGTTATTCACCGAGAAACTGGTGCCGTCCGCGAAGGTCAGGTTGTTGCCTGTGGCACCCAGCGAGGCGTCCCCACGGCGGATTCTCAGGATCACGCTTTCGCCGACATCAATGCCGCCCGAGTGGGTGTTGCCGGCATTGTTGAAGGAGATCGTGCTATCGCCGATCAGGTTGAGCAAACCGTCACCCTCGATGACGCCGTTTATATTGGTGAATGCGTCTCCATCAATAGTACCGCCATTCTCCGTAATGGTGAACGTACGGCCTGCGTCCAACTGCGTGGATTCACGAACAATAAGCGTGCCGCCGTCGAGCGTAACGCCACTGGTGGATGCACCAAGGTTGCTGTCGGCCTCAATTCGGACATTGCCCTCGCGGATAATGGTGCCGCCGGTGTAGGTGTTCTCGACACCCGTGTACATAGCCAGCGTGCTGCTGCCGGTTTTGATCAGCGGTCCGTCGCCGGAGATGCTGCCTGAGCGGATATGGTAGTACTTTCCATCGGTGTTGAAGGTGGCCCCCTCGCTTCCGATCACGTACTGACGGTTGTAACTGTCGACGGTGCCGTCACCGCTGACATTTGCAGCATTATGGAGGATGCCTCCGTTGATCGTGATGACACCGCTCTCGTCGCCGAGGTTGTAGTCTTCGCCGATAATGACCTCACTGTTGTTGATCGACAGTCCCCCGGTGAAGGTGTTGGTCCCGGTCAGGGTGAGACTGGAGCCGCTCGTACCTGTGTAGGTCAGGCCGCCAGCGCCATCGATGTTACCGTTGATGATAACCGGCCCGCTGGTGGAGTCGCTGATTTCCAGCGAATCGCTCAGGGTGATGGGCACGTCAATGGTGGTTCTGTAGTTGGTGATGTTGGTGCTCGGTCCAAGCAGGTTGAGAGTGGCAGTCGCACCGTTGTTATCGAAGACAAACCCGTGACCGAATCCTCCATTGCTGAAAGTGTAGTAGAGGCTTCCGCTGGTATCTGCCCGCCGTTGGTAGTTGATCGTCAGGCCACCCAGGGTGCGACTGGCATCATTCAGGATGATGGCACGAGCGGTACCAGTGCTTTCCGGGGCGATGGTTGCCGTGTAGCCGGCACCGTCGGCGATGATTCCATCTTCCCAGTTGCTGGTGTCGCTCCAGTTGCCGCTTGTGCTGCTGGTTACGATCCAGTTGCCGTCAGCGGCTTGGGTAGATTGGGGGGAAGACAGCGATGCAGTCAGCACCGCCGCCGGGAGAAGAGCCCACAGGGCTCTGTTTCTATGTTTTGATTGGGGCTTCATAGGTAACGGATTTAACTTATTGTTTGGTAAAAACGTTTTAGCTGATTCCAGGGATTTTACAAGTAAAATGTTTTTCCTCTATAAGCAATGTTGGTGAAGTGAATTACGTAAGTTTATCTCAGGGACAAGCTAGCAAAAGAAGGGGGCTAGCTTCTCGGTGCTTTAGTTTTATTGGGATTAGGTGCGATTCCTTTAGTTCGGGCCTTGCAGATCCTGCTTGCGCAAGCCTTCCAGTAAGGGGGCGGGGAGGGCCGCATCGTAAAAGCGGAAGTTGTCAACAAAGCCGTCCAGCCCTCGGTTGAAGTGCGCGGTATTGCCAATGACCAGAGGGGCGTCGGTGGGCTTTACGGTGCCTTTGAAGTGGGCGCCCCCTCCGTAGATAATGGGGCTAGCGTCTGTGCCGATGTAGTACATGATCGAGGTGCCGTCCCAGGTGACCGCAACAAAGACCCACTGGTCCGTCTGGTTTAGGCCGGTGCCTTTCTTGAATTTGTCAGAGAGGGCGATGACTTCGGCGTCCTGCCCGTCGGTGTCTTTGGCGCCGAGGCGCAGTTCCAGCGCGCCCTTATATGAGCGCAGGACGAATCCCTCGCCGACCGGGGCGGTCGGCCGATCCGCGTACATGACAAAGCGGGTCGCGGCGTCGGAGGATAGCGATTGCTCGGTCTTGTACCAGAAGCAGAGGGTGAACGCTTCAAGGTCCTTGTCGTAGAGCGCGGTGGTGTCGCCGGATTTCAAGCCACTGTTGTTGGCGGTGTCGCCAACGCCTTGTGTTGTATTGGCACTGGAGTCCCAGGCCCGGTCCTTGGGCTGACCTGAGACCCCGGAGCCGGGCGCGCCGTGCTGCTGGTTTGTTCCCTGAGGACTCAGCGGGAGGCGCAGAGAGCCAGTGCTGTCATAATCACCGGAGGATTCGTTGAAGTGATACTGAACCGCGGGTTTGGCGGTGGGAGCGGCCTGGGCGAGCGAGGGCAGGCTCAGGGGCGCCGCCAGTGAGCAAGCTGCCGCCAGCATATGAACGGGCCGGACAAGCGTTTTTAAAGGAGAGGGGAAGGTGGATGTTTTTTCGGGGCGCATGCTTGTAAGGGGTTTGACTTGGTCGGTGATGGAAGACGCATTGCGTCGATTGGCCGTGGCGGCCGGGAGTTGGGCTGATGCAGCCTGTGTTCGTGGTTCCGGTTCTCAGTAAACAAGATCGCGAAAGTTCTTAACCCGATGGAAGGTAATCAGGTTGCCGTCGTGGGCGCTTCGGGCGCGCTCATCTCCACTGCGGGAGAGAATGACAAGGTCGTCGCCGTCGATCGTCATGGAGGCGTAGTGGCGGGATTCCTTGGGAGAGTCACTCATGGCGACCAGGCCTGCGAAGCACCAATCGACAAGGTTCTTCGAGAAGTGAAGGACGAGCCGGTGCCTCTCATTGTTGGGGATGCTGTACCGGTCGTCGGGAAGGAGCTCGGCGCGGGTCATGGAGTCTGTCGCCTGTGAGCTGAGAAGCCAATAGAGTCCGGTTTGCTCATCGTAGAGGATATGAAAACGCATCTGGCCGCCGGGCAGCGGAAGGAATAACTGCTTTTTGCCGGAGGGGACTTCTTCCAGCATGGTCGTCATGCTGCCGTCATCCTGCTCAACCACCTTGGCCAGCGCCGCGTAGCCGGTGCCGCCCGTGTGCGCCCGCATCAGCAGGTGGAAGGTCTTGCCCTGCGGATCGTACCAGTAGTGGGACGGGTCTTTGATCTGCGCCACATTTGTTTCCAGCCAGCCCATGGGAGCCACGGAGCGCGGGGTCGCAGGGCGGCGGGCGAGCATGAGCCGGTCGGGGTATTGCGACGGGTAGAAGGGGACGCCGAAAAAGTCGATTTGCGGGTCATTGTCGCGGTAGCCGGGGATGGTGTCGGAGAAGGCCAGCTCGCTGGCGAAGGTCCAGTTCTCGGGGCGTGTCAGGTCGGTCCCCGAACGTCCGCGCATGAGTACCGGCGTGAAATCACCGACGGGCCAGGTCTTGATGTCATCATGAGCGCGCTTCTCCAGCGCGAGATAGATATTTCCGTTGTGGTGGATGAAATTGGTAGCGCTCTGGTGCCATTGGCCGGAGGCCAGGGTGGAAGGTTCCGACCATGTCTCGCCGTTGTCGGTCGAGCGGATGATGCGTAATCTGTCACCGGAACCGATGGCGTAGATGGAATCTCCGTCGGTGAACAAGCGGCTCTGGCCGATGGCGTAGGTGTGCTTCTTTTGCCAAGTGAGCCCGCCGTCGTCGGAGGTGACGATATATTCGCGGCTGGGCTGTTTGGCCACTTTGCCGCTGGCGCGGTATTCGGCGATCAGGCGGCCATTGTCGAGGGCGAGGATCGATGGATTGTACAACGGCCCGAATTCGGGGTCGGCTTCGGCGACGACCACATAGTCCTGAGCCAGGGCCCTTATCGCTGCGCCGGATTCGGACTGACTATGTACGGCCTGCGCCACCAGCAGGAGTGCAGGCAGGCTGAGGAACGTGGGGTTGAGGCTGCACATGGGCTTAACGAGAGGGCCGTGTGGCGGACCAGGGGAGTGCGTTTTGGGGAAGAGGAGGCTGGCTTATGGTCGAGATTAAATGGGTAGGTGGGCGGACGCAGCGATTGCTGGAATTATCTGCACGTGCAGCAGGCTACTCCAGCGAGTCTTTGCTCTGGTCCCAGATGGTCAGGTCGGTGAGGTCACGGGGTTTCGGTTTAATAAAGAGAGAGAGCAGTAGTGCGAGGGTCAGCGTGAGGACGTTTCCGATAATCGAAAGATAGTAGAGCGGAATGTGGATCGTGCACGAATCAGGCAGGTAGCCCGTGCTGCTGGCCATTGACCAGAGCATGAGAAAAATCGAAGGAGCCAGCCCGAGCCAGATGGTGACGGTGCAGACACGGCGGGTAAACATCCCGGCGATGAAGATGGCGGGAATGCCGATAGTAATGACGACGCCTGCCGCCAGCAGGAAGTCCGTGAGCGTGATTACATCAAGAGCCTCGATCCCCAGCGCGCCACCAATCATAAAGACGGAAACCAGGATCGACAGACTCTTGCCCAGGATCAGTTGGTGTTTCCCGGAGGCTCTGGGGTTGATGTACTTAACATACAGGTCGTTGACAGAGACCATACTGGTGACGTTGATACAGGCGCTCAGGGTGGACATGGCTGCCGCCATCGCACCGGCAATCATCAGACCGACGATCCCGACCGGTAGGTGATTCATGATGAAGTAGGGCAGGATGCGCTCCGCCTTTTCGTAGCCCTGCAGGACCGCGTCCGCCAGGTCCGAGGGATTGTGGAGGAAATAGACGAACAGGCACGAGCCGAGGAAATAGAACATGGCCCAGATGGGCAACGCGCCGATGCTCAGCACGATCATGGATTTGCGTGCGTCCCAGGCGGACTTGGCGGAGCACCAGCGCTGGACCGTTGACTGGTCGAACTGGAGGTTGAGGTACTGCATCAGGCCGACGATGATAATCAACAGCACGGTCTTTTCGCTCAGTCCGCCAAACCAAGGGGTGGCCACCAGTCCGCGGGTTTCGAGGTCGAAGTCGAAGAACGAGAATTTGTTGTTGGCCATGCCGTCATGGATGATGCCGCCCAGCCCTCCGGGCACATGGTAGATGATCAGGCCGATACAGACGATAGCGCTGCCGAGCAGGACGATGGTCTGGATAACATCCGTCCAGATAACCGCGCTCAAGCCTCCCTTGACGGTATAGACCGCGGTGACTCCGACGACCAGGAGAACGGAATGGGCAAAGGTCAGCCCGGTCATCTCGGCGACCAGCAGCGAGAGCAAGTACGTGATCATGCTCGTGCGCAGAAGTTGTGTGCCGATGAAGATGATGGAGGCGTAAGTCGAGATCGAGTTATGAAAGCGCAGCGACAGGTACTGGTAGGCCGAGGTAATCGTGCCGCGGCGGAAAAATGGGACTAGCAACCAGGCGGCCAGCAATGTGACGATGGGAAAAGCGAGGTTGGGCATGAAGCGCAGCCAGGCCGTCTTGAACCCGTCAGCCGGCGTGGCTATAAACGTCACCGAGCTGATGACGGAGCCGATAAAACTGATCCCGATGACGAACCCGCCGAACGACTTGCCACCGAGGAAGTATTGGTCGGATGACTTGTTTTTGCGGCCTACGTAGACGCCGATGCCGATCTGGATGATAAAGTAAATGACGAGGACGCAGATATCTACGGGACCGATTTTCATTGGGGTTGGGGAGTGGTTGGGGTGCAGTGTGGCTAGCTGGAAGCCGGGGAAGTTGAATGAAAGAAGAAAAAACGTTTTTCTTCCCGGCGTCAAACACCGATGTGAAATTTATTCGAAAATTGTAGGATATTCAGGTTTGAAGGAAGATGAAGAAAGGGCGAGTGGGGTGTTGGAATGGCGCTAAGATATGGGTTCGGGATAAGATCGGATGTTGGTCTTTTTAGATTTATAAGGTGCTCGTTAATAGGTGCTAGTGGCTCTATGTGCTTATGTAATGACAGGCCGTTACGGGTCCTGCTCATGTTTTTATTTTGTAGTTAATAAGTCTTTGAGGCTGAATAGACTTACATGTAAGAATACTAGTGGTAGCCTAAGAGTATGCATATATTTTGATTGAAAAAACGTTATTTTTAACCAATCTGATTCCTGTACCCGCGATATATAACCACCCCAGCCCCCTTCTGGTTTTGATTCTCGAGTTTTGGGTCTCTTCGTTGCCGCTGGAGGGGATGGCTCCTTTATCGAGATTAAGTCAAAGCTACAAATTGATCGTTTGTATTTTACTCCCATGAGACACGATTATTCTTTGCCCGTCAGCACCTCTCGTTTCCCGAATAGTGGCAGAAGCGGATTCGCTCTCATTATCGCACTGGGATTGATGAGCTTCATTTTTCTGCTTCTGGTCTCCATGGGGACGATGGTGCGTGTTTCTCTTAGCACCGAGAGTCAGGCGACGCTGACCACGCAGGCCCGTCAGAATGCCCTGATGGGGTTGAACATTGCGATCGGTGAACTCCAGTGGTATGCCGGACCGGACCAGCGTGTGACAGCCACCTCAAGTATCCTGGGAGCCTCGGAGACTCAGGTCGGCACCAAGTACTGGACCGGAGTTTGGGGTAATGCCGGGGCTGCGGACGACACCCGGGAGCCGGAACTGCTTAACTGGCTGGTCAGTGGTAACGAGGAACAGAAGGAATCGATCAGCTTTTCCATGACTGGTAGTTCATTCGGGCAGATCCAGTCGGCTGGGAATCCCGCCGTTAAGCCCGATGAGGTCTTGAGCCCCTCGTTAACGGCTGGCGCGAGCGCGCAGACGGATTTCAAGATCGGGGCAACGGATGCTCGCCTGTTGGTGGGAGCCGGTACACTTGGCACGGCCACCGGGGCCGAGGATGGTTATGTGCTTGCCCCGCTTGTGACGATCAACGAGTCCGATCAGGGGATCGGAGTGGAGAATCGCTACGCCTACTGGGTGGGCGATGAGGGCGTGAAAGCCCGGATTAATCTGGTCAATCCCTGGCCCCAGAGCGCTGGAGGTACCGACGCCGCCAAGGAGCGCATCAGCAGCTTTGGCATGGCACAGCGGGCCGCGACCGAGCAAATTTACGGGCTGGAGTCCTTGCCTTCGGGCGCTTTGGCGGAAAACGATTTTCTGGAAAAAGTCGTCAACAACGCGCAGCTCTCATTTTTGTCAAGCAGCGTCAACTCATCGAATGTGCAGGCCCGTTTTCAGGACATCACGCCCTACAGCCTCAGCGTGCTGGCCGATTCACGTCACGGCGGCTTGAAGCGGGACTTGACGCAGATCCTGCGGAGCGGGGGCGGGAACTCCGACGAGGCCGACGACAAGTTCATCTTCCCGACCAGCAGCGGCTCATACGGTCCCTCCGGTTCGGCCTTCTACACGCAGCCGCCGACGTGGGGGCTGTTGCGCGATTTCGCGGGTTTTCAGGACAGCCTGAGCGACTGGACCACTCCGTTGCAATCGCAGACCCCGACCTCCACCCGCCAGGGGATATCACCGATTATCGTTTATGGTGGCATGGTCTATAGCTGGCGCGTGCTTGAGGATGCGGACGATCCGCAGCAAATGATACTCTCGGTATACGCCTCGCCGCGCTTTTTCCTGTGGAATCCCTATAACCGTCCGCTGGAAGGCGGCACATTTGAGATCGGCTTTATTCCTCCGCGCAAGGATGACAGCCTGGGTGAGAAAGGGATCATCACTTTCGATTTTGCGGAGTCTACGCTGACGTCGTTCAATAATTACAAATACTACTTCAACGTGGGGAAAGGAGGCTTCGTTCTGTCGCCGACGAATACGGACCGCGAGATGATGCGCTTTCGAGTGGATATGCCGCGCAACTGGGAGCCTGGTGAAGTGGTTTCCTTCAGCCTCCCCTCTGGCACCGATACCGTCTTTAGCTCGGGCAACACTACGCTGAGTCCTGAGCAGCCGGTTGATCCGCGTTTGTACGCTGCTGATGCCCGGCTATTGATGGCCTCGCAGGTGATTCCGATGGCCGCCCCAGTCAGTGACCCGAATGCCTCATGGTCTATCAAGGCCACGACCTATCTCAGAAATATGGGTGAGGTCAGCATGTTTCTGGGAGAACCTGGAGCGGGTGGTGCCGGAGCCTCTGCGGCGATTGATCCGGGGAGCGGCAATCATTTTTACCAATGGATCGGCCGGGTGGAACCCATGCATCATAATAGCGGTAATCCAGAAGTCATTGAGGTGATGGATGATGCCCCCATGATTGATTCTTACGGAGAGGCAATCTCTCCTCGGAATATCTTAAACTACGAGATCTATCATAAACTTTCCATTGCGAATGTTTACCAGCCAAGCCTGCCGGTAAAGTGGATTGCTGCGGGCAATAGTCGTGCTTATATGCAAAACCGGACCGGCATGGAGAGTGGAGACGTGGATGACCTCGTCGTGAATCCGCTGTATGTCGGATACTCAAACTGCTTTGAATACTCCACCCACCGGGTTCCTTTCCGCTATCAGGGGGAAGAGGCTACAATAGGCAACGATTACAATAACACCAGCTATGGCGAACGCTTTGTCCGTCCGGCCTTGTTTGAGGTTCCTTCGCAAGTGGCGCCTCTGCTTTCCATTGCCGATTTACGGCATGCGAATACCTCGATACACGCTACCGGCCCAAGCTATGCGATTGGTAATTCTCTCGCGGACTTTCGGATTGGCCGTGACCAGACGAGTGTCTATGTCGGCTCTGGTTATCTGGACCCCTTGACGGGAGCTGCTGTTGAGATGGGGCCGCTGGCGCAGACCCTGTACGACCAGTCCTACCTGCTCAACGACGCTCTGTGGGATCGCTATTATTTCTCGACGTTGCCGGATTCCGGGACGCTTCAGGCTCCGTTGCCCAATAGCCGTCATCTGCTTCTGGAGCAGGACGGTGTGCAGCCAACGTTGGATGATCTGACTCAAAACAGCAGCGGGTCGGATGATCCGGTGGTGGCGGCTTCAAAGATGATGCTTGAAGGTGGCTTTAACGTGAACTCAACTTCGGTGGAGGCCTGGCGGGCGGTTTTGTCCGGTCTGAATGGCCTCGCCTATGACCCGACCGACCCCACCAAGGATGATGCGGACACTTTGATCAACCCCTTCTCGCGTTACCGCATCACCAAGAGCCGAAGTGAACGTCCGGTGTACAGCGGTAGCAGTACCGAGTATATGGTCGATTACTGGAGCGGATATCGCGAGATGACGGACGATGAGCTAACCGGGCTGGCGCAGCGCATCGTCGAGCAGGTGAAGCTTCGTGGTCCCTTTCTGTCTCTAGCCGATTTCGTTAACCGCTCGCTGGACGGTGATGACGAGTTTACCCTTAAAGGAGCGATTCAGGCTGCGATCGATGATGAAGGGGCCGGAAACAGCGCCGAGAGAATCAATTATGTGAAGGAAACAAACTCCACCGAAGGCGGTGGTCGGCACCTGTCAAACTATACGGATGCTGTTAATTACGGCTATGGTGATGGGTGGTCCTCGAGTTACGATCTGATGTCTTATCTGGGCTATGCCGGGGCCAACTCGCGGGACGTGAAGAACAACCCATTCACGCGTACGAGTACCTTTGCGCCGGGGGATATCACGCAAGGGGATGTGTTGGCTGCGATCGGTCCCTCTTTGGCCACACGCTCTGACACATTCACGATCCGTGCCTATGGCGAAGTGCTTAATGCGCTGGACAGTAGCGTCAAGGCGCAGGCTTGGTGCGAAGCAGTTGTGCAGCGGATGCCCGACTATATGGATGACACCGACAGTGCGGAAACGGCGCCGGCGGAACTGGTCAGCCAGGTTAACAAGACTTTCGGGCGACGCTTTGTCGTCACGTCTTTCCGCTGGCTTGGGAAGGATGATGTTTGAGCGTTATGAGCAAAGTCTACCCCGGAAATTTTCTCGTGAACAATATGGTTAGTATGAAACGATTTGGGTCTCTCCGCAGGCTGCGGCGAGGCGTCGTGGGCGGAGGCCGGTGTCTGGGACTTTTGATGCTTGCCGCCGGAGTGCTGCTTCCTTCCGTACGAGCGCAGGTGGAGGAGCAGCCAAAAAACACCTTTCGGCTGACGGCTTTGAGCGGCTCATTCGATGGCTGGAAGTGCAGTGGTTATTCCTCCTCGGACAGTTTTCAGCCGATCATTGCCCAGCGGTACATCTCGGGACCATATCCGTTGGAAGACCGGCGGATGGTCTTCTTCAAACAGGATGAGGCAACTGGCGAGAAGGCGACGCAGACGATTGCTACCGTTCCGGCGGGGATTCGTCAGCCCTTGATCGTGCTGTGTCAGCTTCCTCAACGATTGGAAGACGGTACCGTGCTACCCTATACCGCACTGGTTCTAGATGATTCGCTGAAGAGTACCCCGTTAAACTCTATTCGTATCGTGAATATGTCCCGGTATCCGACCATGATGGCCTTCGGAGGGCAGACTCCGGCGGAACTGGCCCCCGGACAGAGCACGCTGGTCAGCCATCCGCCTCTGGAAAAGGACATGTCTGCGGTGATGCAATTAGCGGTCAGTGCTCCGGGTGGAGAATGGAAAAAGAAGAAGGGGGAACTCTTTTTACGGAAAAACGGGCGCCATTATGTGTTGCTGAACCTTGACCCTTTTTCCGACGACACGATTCCCAGCTCGAATCAGTTGATTACGATTTCCGACCTGAGGCGGCTCCCTCCGGTGCTGATCGAACAGCCGTAATGAACCCGCCATTCAAGGCAGAGCTTAACGAAAATAAAACACCTTAACATTATGAAGAAAATCCTACTCGCTGCATTTTTAATCGCCTTTTCATCGCAGGTATTTGCGGAAACGCTGGCTGGCTGGGACCCGGAAGGTCTCAGCGCCGAGAAAGGTGGCTGGCCGAGCCCCTGGCAGCCGACTACGGTTGCCGATGGAGTCGATGTTGTCCAGGGACTGACCTGCGGAGTCGGTGTCAGGCTGGCGACCCTCAACGATGGCTGGGGGGGCAATGGCTTCGATACCACCAGCGCGCAGGCGGCGGTGACGACCGGACAGTATCTCTCTTTCACCCTGTCACCGGCCAAGGGACGCGAACTGGCTTTTTCATCCATTGCCATGAATATTCGGCTGGTTGGCAGGAGCTATGAGCCCGGCGTTGTCTATCAATGGCAATACCGTATCGGAAACGGCTCATACACCGATATCGGCAAGCCGGTGGAGATCTCCACGGCCAAAGGCCATGAGTATGAGACCAAAGGTATTGCCGCTCCTGAGCTGAAGCTGGATGGCGTATCCGCCCTGCAATCTGTCCGGGAGCCGGTCGAGCTCCGTCTGCTGGCCTGGGCAGCGACCAAGAGCCGCGACTTTTCCTTCGTCTTCGGACGCCTTGCGGGCGATGACCTCGTGATCTCCGGGTCCGTCAAGTAGCGTCGATCCCATGACGCGCGTACGCTTAACAATAACCCCCAACGATATATTCCTATGAAACACTTATGTCTGGCTATTCTCACTTCGGTTCTTTGCCAGGTTGCCGCTGCGGATGTGGTGGTGGCCTGGGATCCGCACGGGTTCAGCGCCAAGACAGGTGGCTGGCCCACGACCTTCGCTGCGACGAGCGTTGGTAATAACCTGATATCGACACCTGAATTAAGTCTAGGCAGTGGTGTCGGTCTGGCCGGGCTGAATAACGGCTGGGGTGGGACAGGTTTTAACAAGACGAGTCTGGCGTCGGCCTATACAAGCAATCAGTATATCGGCTTCTCGCTGGGGGCCGCCGAGGGGTACCAGTTGTCGCTCAGCAGCGTTGATATGCAGGTGCGGTTGACGGCCGATGTGATGAATTGGGACAGCATTGCCTATGCGTGGATGTACAGCACGGATGGTGGCGATACGTTTACTATGACTGGGGCTGCCCAGCGCATTGGCCCATCCTATACCGGCCCGTATAACAGCGACGGGGTCATGATGCCGGGGCTGGACTTGAGCGAGATCAGCGGGCTGCAGTCCTTAAAGACTCAGGTCGAATTTCGTCTCTATGCCTGGGATACCGGCACGGGGCATGGCTCCTTTGCCTTTGTCATTGGCCGTGGCGCCGGGAACGACCTCACGTTCAACGGTTCGGTCAGCGCGGTTCCGGAACCGTCCGCCTACGCGTTCTTTTTCCTGCTGGCGGTTTTGCCGTTTGCGATCATCAGGCGTCGCCGGCGGATTACTGGATGACGGATGAAGAAGGGGGGAGGTGGCTTGCTGCCTCTCCCCTTTGTGTCTCCTGTCATCCGCATAGGCACAGTTTGCATGTAGAGTTTCTGCCCGTTACCCCTTGCCCCAATGAAGCTTAGTCATACTCTTTTTCAGACCAAGGCCGTTTGGTCGGCCTCGCTTTGTTCTGCGCTGTTGTGTAGTTCCGTGATCGATACGAAAGCCGTTGACTTCAGCGAAGTTCCCGGCTCCGTGATTTCGTACATTGAGGCACCTGACATCTGGGACAGGTTGTTTGGCGACGAGATATATGTCGCCTCGCCATCCATTACGGTCATGCCGGATGGCTCTTATATCGCCTCGCACGATCTTTTTTATGGGTCCAACAATTCGAAGAACCGCTACACACGCATCTTTCGTTCCACCAACAAGGGGCAGAGCTGGACGCGGCAGACCGAGATCACCTATGCTTTCTGGTCAACGCTCTTCGCTCATAACGGAGCCCTGTACCTGTGGGGGTATCGCGATGGGGGCGGGGATTCAACCGGTGATATCCTGATCCGGAAATCCACTGACTATGGCGTAACCTGGACGAACCCCTCTGATGCAAACAGCGGCCTGCTCAAGGACGGCTCCTATGGCGGAACCCCCAATACGCCCGTGGTCTATAACGGTCGGATCTGGATCGCGCAGAGTGGCAAGCGGGTCATGTCTGCCCCGGTCGGAGCGGATCTGCTGAAGGCGAGTTCGTGGACATTGTCCAACACTGCGAATACCAACGACGGACCATTGGGAAGCGAGTTGATCATCAGCGAGGCCCAGGTCGTGGCTTCTCCGCAGACTGGCGTGGTGTTGCTTCCCAAAATCGGCGAAAACCCGAATTCGGTTTTGTTGCGTGCGTCATCGGCCACGACGATGGTGAAGCCCGGCAACGAAGATTGGGTCAGCCTGCCGGGGGCGGAAAAAAAGTTCGCCGCGCAGTACGATGCGGTTTCCGGTCGGTTTTATGTCTTGGACAACCCGGTACTCGCCGTCCATGAGGGCGTGACAACCGCGGCCCTGACCCGTACGACCGGTGCTCTGCTTTCCTCTCCGGACCTGGTGAATTGGGACGTGGAGAAAATCTTTCTTTTTACCCCCAACATCGATAACGGCTCCTGGGGCGAAGGCTTTCAGTACTTCCAGTTTGCAATCGACGATGTGGACGAAGACGGACAGAGCGATGACCTGGCGATTGTTTCGCGCACCGCCTACCGTATCAGCGGTGAAGAGAATCCTCCGCGCGGGCACGACAGCAATCTGATGACATTTCACCATATCGACAACTTCCGCACGGCTGCCCCCGATCAGTACCTCAAGCTCGAAGACGGTACGGTCAACCGCTATGAGCGAACGGGCGATGAGCCCGCCCCGCTCGGGGCGTTCGCGCTGGGGGCCAGTTTCGTTGGGGCCGCGCTGAGCAGCCCCAACGGCCTGTCAACTGATAGCCAAGGCGACGTCTATGTCCGTGAATCGGGTGGTCGCATTTTGAAATTTGATAATGCCGGCAATTTCCTTGAGCTCGTCAGCGGTCTTCCGTCCGGCCAGAGCTGGAGCACCTCCACGCGCAACATTACCGCTCCGGGAACAGACCGGCGTGCCTGGGCCAACCAGAGTTCGACTCGGGGCAACTGGAGTGACCCGCTCAACTGGCTTTATTGGGGGCGCCCGGATACGGATGAGGAGATCGCCCGCTTCGGATCAGCCAACAGCGACACCGCCTATGCGGATATCAACGCGGGTGAAGTTTTCACGGTCAAGGGTCTGCACTTTAACAGCCCCAACCGCTACATCATCGATGGCGGCGGTAGCTTCAAACTCAAGGCTGACAGCGGGCGCGCCTCTATCACCGTGCTCCAGGGAAGCCACTGGCTGCGCGTGACGACGACGCTGCTTTCCGACACGGACCTGCATGTGGCCGACGGGCAGCGTTTCGAGTTTCGCGAGGGGCTGGATCTGGGCGGGCGCAGCCTCCGCAAAACCGGAACCGGTACTCTCGACTTCGACCAGGCACTGACGATGGGGGGCGGGGAGCTTGTAGTTGATGGTTTGTCGCCGTTTCTTTTTTCGACACCGACTCAGGGACAATTGACGCTGGACGGCGACATTGTCTTTGAGCCGGATGGCAGTTTGGCGCTCGTTGCCGGAGCCAGTTTTGATCTGGTGGACGGGCAGGGGAATTTCAACGGTCAGCAGTTTGATAATATTGTGCTGCCCGCCCTCGGGAGTGGCCTGCAGTGGGATACCTCAACCTTTTACAACAACGGTGTTGTCAGCATTGAGGCCCTTCCTCCGACCGTAACGATTGTCTCTTCGGATGCCTCGGCGGGGGAGTACGGTAGCGATCATCAGTTGGTTTTCACGGTCAGCCGGATGGGAACGACTTCAGGTACATTGGTTGTGCCTCTGGTCGTTTCGGGGACGGCGACGCCGGGCAGCGACTTTACTGGTGCGGTTTCGAGCCTGACGCTGGGAGACGGGGAGGCCAGTGCCACCGTCACACTGACCGTACTCGCCGACGACGAGGCCGAGGGGGATGAAACAGTAACGATCAGCCTCGGGTCCAGCTCTGCCTACACGCTGGGGTTTCCTTCCAGTGCCAGCGCAACCATTGCGGACAGACCGTCGCAGGCATTTTACTTTCAGCACGTTCCCAGTGCCGCTGCCCGCTTGCCCAATGACGATCCAGACAAGGATCGGTGGCCCAATGTGGCCGAATATTACATGGGGACTCAACCGGATGATCCCGCGAGCCGGGGAGTGTTTGCGCTGGAGACAGCCGGGGCTGGCGGCTATGTAGCTGAGTTTAAGCGCGTCAAGGGAGTGGTTGACGTGACAGGCAAGCTCCTCTGGTCCACGGACCTGACGAACTGGTTCCTGTGTGGCCAAAGCAATGGGAGCCTGACCGTGAATGCGGTCGAGAACGTGCAATCCAATAGTGGCGACGCTTTTGAAACTGTCAGGGTGGCCTTGAGCCTGGATGGCGAATCTCCTCCGATTCTCTACGTGCGGTTGGCGGTGGAATCGGATAGTGATTAATTCTGCGGTAATGGAGATGGGGCGGCTTGCCGGTAGCGGCGGGCGAGGACTCCCCCGGACCGACTACTGCTGTACACCTGCCTGAATCCCGGTTGTCGTATCTTGAACTGATCCCGAGCGTTCATCGGGCTGGACACCTTTTGGAAACGGTACAAAAAAGGCGGGGGCCGCACGCTGCCCCCGCCTCGAAGTTCCGATAGCGAGCAATGGATGAGCGCCGATGGGCGACTCTACTCGATCGTAAAGGTTTTCGTCACGCTGATCATTTTCTTCGGCGGCACGGTCATGAGGCCGGAGGCGTTCTGAGTGGAGACGCTGCCATCGGAGCCGAGCCGGTCAAAGACGGCGTAGCGGGTCTCCCAACCGGGGTTGAAGGCGACGAAGGTCGTCTCCACGGCGTCGCCGCTTTCGTTGAGCTTGGAGAAGCTCGCCATCATCAGGATGGAGCCATCGTCGTCGCTGCCGGAGCTGTTGGTGGCGCGGCCGAGATAGGTCCAGTCCGGGGTGCCGTAGGCGTCCAGCGCGTGCAAGAAGTGCAGGGTGGAGGTCGCGGTGAAGGCGGGCTGGCGGGAGGCTTCGCGCCCGGCTCCGCCGTCGAGCGAGGCCCAGCTCGCCCACAGACGGTCCACGTAGGGGTCGGGGCCGTTGGGGTCGAGCGCGGTCCCGGCTTCGTTCAGCGGTTCGTCACCGGGGTTGTAGGGCACGCCTGAAAGCGCCGAGGTCATGGCCATGCCCAGCCAGTTGCCCGGCTGGTAGAGGGCGGAGTCGCGGGCCTCGCGCCACTCCTCGCGCATCATGGCTCCGGCCCATTTGCGCATGTAGTCGGAGTTGCGCGAGATGCCCAGCGTCCAGGCCGTGGGCGGGTAGGCGAGGATAAACTTCGAGCCCGTCGGGTAGGCGTAGAAGAAGTTGTTCAGCGTCGGGCCGTACTTGCGGTAGAGAGAAATGCCGGGTGAGGCTTCGCCGCCGAAATACGGTTCCGACATGTAGAACGCCTCGTGCGCGCCGTCGTTGTAGCTGGAGTTGGCCGGGTACGAGTTGTTACCTCCGTTATTGGGGATTGTGGAGGAAGCGACCGTCGTCACCGGCACCCAGGAGTAGGTGTTTAGCGTCGGGTTGTCGGAGAGGTTGTAGTTCTTGTCCTGGAAGTACAGGTCGCTGGCGGTCATGCCGGTGGCGAGCATGTACAGGCCCACATCGACGAGCGGTTTGCGGTCTGTGCCCGCGCCCCAGAGGATGGCCGCGCTGTAAGCCTGAAGGCCCTCCCAGGTGGAGTTTTCGTTCTCGTCGCCGAAGCCGAAGTTACCCGTGCCGGAGCTGACCGCCACGCTCCAGGGCGTGTCGGGGTCGCGCAGGCCCGCCGGGCCGGGCGGGATACCGGTCGCCCAGCCGTGGCCGGTCCACTGGTCGAAGAAGGGCAACTTCTGGTAGGTGAACTCGCCGACCTCGTAGATGTCGTTGAGCAGGGCGGAGTTGTCCGGGTCGTAGGCGACGGAGAGGTACCACTGCTCCAGCGCGGTGCCCATCTGGCCTTCGGAGGCCCACAGGTCGGAGGGCTTGGCAGTGAGGGACGCGTCCCAAGTGCGGTCGAAGATCGCGGCCCACCCGGCCACGCCGAGGTAGTAGCCGAAGAAGTAATGCTGGTCGTTCCACTGGTCGGAGACTCCGAAGCCGCTCCAGAGTTTGCCCGGTTTCCACTCGTTGAGCCCGGTCTTGCCCGCGTTGTCGGGCGGGTTCGCGGGCGGGTTGTGAATGGAACTGACCACACCGTAAACCGGGATCGTGGCGGTCGGGTTGATGAGCATGCGGCCCACGTCGGTGTCGTAGAGCGAGAAGTAGTCCATCTTCCAGGTCTGGCTGATCGCGCCTTCCTCCATGTCCTCGGTCGGGTTGTTGTGGTAAACGGGGTCCTGGTGCAGCAGGCTGAGCGTGCGCTGCATCATCTGGACGGAGCTTTGCAACGCGCCGCTTAGCGTAAAGAGCGGGTTGTGCTCGCGGAGGATGGGCAGGTCGCGCTCGTAGGTGTAGGGGGCCTCGGCCTTGAAGATCGTGCTGCCCTCGATGAAGGCCCAGTTACTCGGCGTGACCGAGGGCTGATCCTCCGAGGCGTAGTGCTGCTGGAGGTGGTAGAGGACGTTGACCGACTTGGTCGTGGCCGAGAGCTGATTGCCCAGGCCGTAGCCGTCGGGGGCGCTGCGCCCGCCAAAGGCCCCGCCGAAGGGGCGCAGGGCGTCGGACATCGACGTGGTGTAGTCGCCGATGATGTTGTCGTAAAAAAGCTGCTCGACGTTGATCTGCGTCGGTACGGCGGCGGTGACAAAGCCCTGCCCCTGCGACAACGGGGAAAGCACCTGCCGGTTCTCCACATCGAAGTACTTCAGGTAAAGCCGCCCGGTGGCATCGGAGGTCTCGCCGTCGCTGTCAGGCAGGTAACCGGCCTGTTCCTGCGGGCCGGAGTCGTTGCGGATGAAGGGATTTTCCAGTCCGCCGCTGCCGTCGGCGATGGCATAAATCTCGGCGTAGTAGCCGCGCGGTGGCGAGGCGTCGGTGCTGGTGCCGCCGCGTACCGCGTCGATCAGTTCAAGGACTTCCGGGGCGGAGTAGCCGCTGCCGCCAGTGAGCACGTCGATGGAGGCGAGACTGCCATCCGGGGCGACGTTGACCTGGAAGGTCGCTCCAGCGCCGGTCGAGTTGATCGCCGCTCCGACCGCGCCCGGTGTGACCGGGTAGTTCGAACCGGGGCGGATGACGTCGATGCTGGCGATGGAACCATCCCCGGCAACATTGACGCGTGTGGCCGCGTCGTGACCGCGACCGCCGCGCACCTGAAAGAGCGCCGGACCCCAGAAGCCGGAGCCGTTGTTGCCGTTCTTGAACCCATTGAGCACGAGCTTGCCCGCAGCATTCACGCTCCAGTCAAATTCCGGCATCTCGAAGGTGTCCGTCCCGGTGCCGGGTCCGATGCTGCCGCCGGTGACGACCAGCTCAACCGGCTGGTCATAGACGGCGGTGGAAGCGCCGCCCGCGAGTGTGATGTCCGCGATGGAAGCGCCGGGATAGGCGTAGGCGATACAGGGGGTGACGGCGCTGCCGCCCTCAAACTGGATCTGCTTGCGGGTACTCAGGGCCGAGCTTTGCTCGGGGGCCAGGTCGATCTTCAGCACCTTGCCCTCGGCGAAGTAGGAAATCGTGCAGTTGATGCGGACGTCTTCGTCATTCATGTAATAGGCCCCTGTGGGCTGGACGGTGTACTCGCCGGGGTCTTCGATCAGGATGCCGAAGAGGTTGTTCGTCGGAGCCATCGTCAGCTCAACCTGCGGGGTGGTGCCGCCACCGGAGGGCGGGGGGACTTCGACCCGGATGTTATCGGCGGTGGCGCTGAGGCTGTCATGGACGAGCGGATACAGGCCCGCGTTGTCAAAGCCGCCGATGCTGGTGCGGGTGATGCCGTAAACCTCGCCCGGCTTGACGACCTGGACCTGCGCGCCGGAGCCGTTGCCGATCAGTTCGGCGGAGATGGGCGCATTAAAGTCGTAGCCCGAGCCGCCGCTGATGACCCGTGCCGGGCCGGCGATGACGTTATTGCCCGAGTCGAAGGCCGGCACCACGATAGCCGGATCGACTTTCGGGTTCGACGGCTGGGTGATCTGCACGGTGCTGCGGTAGCCCGAGCCCTTGTCATTCATGAACACGGCCAGCACGCTGCCGTTGCCGTCGGTCTGGATGCGGGCCTGGGCCTGTGTGCCGCCGGGCAGGGTGGGGGCCGAGATGGTGAACTGCGCCTCCGAGGCCAGTGGCGGATTACCCACCGGGTAGCCGCTACCGGGGCTGACCACATCGACCTGGAGGATGCGTCCGGTGTTGGGCTCCAGCAGGACCTTGAACTCCGCGCCCGCGCCTTGGCCGCCGGGGCGAAGGTCGGTCAGGGTGGCGGTGGGCTCGTCGGTCACGCGGGTGTAGCCGTCCACGTCCGAGAGGAGCACGACCTGGATGCCGGTCTGTTCGTAGTTTTCCTCCCACTTGGGCTCGGGCATGGCGGGGAGGAAATTCTGGAACAGGTACTCGGTGGTGAATGAGCCGGTGATGACGGACTTCAGGTTGCCGCGCGGGTGCCAGTAGTCCCACAGGGAGGGGGCGCCGGGTTCGCTCTTGTTGGCGTTGGGCGGGCCGGCCACTGCCGGGAAGTCGATGCCGGTCGTTTTTAAGGGGTTCCAGACGACCTCCTCGTGGCTGGAACTGGTCAGGTCCGGCCCGAGTGTGAAGGGCTGGTAATGGTGCGGGAAGAGCGCCATCACGCTCTTGGAGTCGTCCGCGACCATAGCGGAGGCGGAGGGGTCACCGGCGGCGACGAAGGGGTTCTGGAAAGCGGCGTCGAAGTGTGTGGTGACCTTGTACATGTTGGTCACGGAGTAGCGCACATCAGTGTCGGTGAGGAAGTTGAAGGCGTACTTGCCCATCTGGTCGGCCCAGTCGCGGGCGGCCTGGTCGAGCACGGCTTTGGCGTCTCGGGTAACGCCGGTGTGGTAGTAGCGCATGACGGGCACCTGGCCCACGACGAACCAGTTCTTGCCCGTGCCGTTAAAACCGTCTTCGGCGAACTTTAGGTAAAAGTACGGGTTGCCCTGGGCATCGGTGCCGGAGTTGGCGGCGGTGAGCGGCTCGACCGTGTCCGTACGGTAGAAGACCGCGAAGTAGGTGTGGTTGTCCTGCGCACCGGGCGGATTGAAGCCGCCGGGGAGCTGGTCGTTCGGGTCGGAGGTGGGGTCGGGCAGGTAGCTGAACTGCGGGCCGTTCTCCTGCGTCCACTGGTTCGGGTTGGTTTGGTCGCCGTAGAGCAGGACATAGCTGACGCCGGTCACGCCGGGGACTTCCCACGGTCCGCCTGCAACAGTCCCGGCGTTCGTGCCGGTGGTGTTGTTCATCGAGTCCTGAAGGTTTTGGCGGATGAGGTTGTAGAAAACCATATAACGGTCGGTGTCGGCGGGGGCGGTCTGGTTGGCGTTCAACTCGCACCAGACGAAGGGCGAACCCTGCGCGACGGTCATTTTCAGGTAGTTGCCCCGGCCCTGCTGGTTGAAGTCGCTGCGGCGGTAGCGGTAGTTGTCGTAGGCGGAAATACCGGGGTGCGAGCCTTCCCAGACCAGGTCGGCGTGCCAGTCGCCCATCTTGTCGGTGAGGATGGCAAAGGGCGTCTGCTGCTGAGGCTGGAGCCCGGAATTGAAGACCGGGTAGGGGAAGGGCTGGTAGCTGGGTTCAAGGGCCGTGCCGACGTTGTTCCAGGTCTCCTGGGTGAGTATGTCGGTGGGCGGGACGACGGAGGGCACCAGTACGAGTGTCTCCAGCGGGCGCACCTGCATACGCAGCCACGATTCGCGCCAGTAGTCCGGAAAAGTGTCCCCGCTGCCGTAGTCGATGCGGTCGCCGTACTGGTAGAAAAACGGGTAGTTGGGCGAGAGGTTGACCCCGCGCACGATCTGCTTGTCCTGCCAGAACTTCGTCTCGCCGGGGTAGGCTTTCATCGGCTTGGTCAGGTAGCCGAACTTGCCCGGAGCCCAATTGTAGTTCAGGCGCAGGGGCTGCATATAGAGCGGTTGCTGGTCGATGCGCACGGGCGTCCACGAGCCGTTGTCAATGCCCTGCTCGGGGACGTATTGCCAGACGTAGAAGTCCCACGGGGTCACGCTGTTGTCGCTCGGGTCCTTGTAGGGATAACCGGCGCTGTGGCCGGGCGGGGGCGTGCCGTTGCCCCACAGGAACCAGCCCATCCAGCTCCGGCGTCGGGGTTGGGCGCGCTGCGAGGTGTAATCGCTGAGCAGGTTCTGGGTAAAGGAAACCTGGTCCGCGCCGACGGCCTTCGGGTACTTGCTGTCCTGCGGGGTGTCGTCGGTGGCGCTGACGGGCGGGTTGATCTGGTAAATGTAGGCGTCGGTCAGCGCGGGGATGCCGTTCCAGGCGTCTCCGGCCTGCACGCCGACGAGTACCTTGGCCGCCAGTTCGGGGTTGAAGGGGACATCGAAATTGAGCCGGTAGAAGTACTGCTGGCCCGCCTCCAGCGGAGGTGAAACCGGCTGGCGGTAAATGAGCACTCCGGGGTTTTCCGGGTCGGGCTGGCCGGAGACGGTGATGGGCACATCCACCCACGAATCGCTGGCCAGTGTGCTCGAACGCTCAAGCTGGGTCTGGACCGAGCTGTCGAGGTCGGCGCGTTGGCGGAAAACCACCAACTGTGACGAGCCGCTTTTCTCCATCGCCGGGCCGACGGCGGCGGGCACATCGGCCACCAGCGGATCGGTGCCGAAGACGAACTCCAACGCGTTGATGTAGTGGTCCTGGTCCGGGTTCAGTAGAGGATACTCCTGGCCGGTGGGGAAGGCGTAGCCGGCGGTCCACTCCTCGTAAGTGGTCGCCGAAGCGGATGTGCAAGTCAGAAGCGCGGCACCTGCCAGCGCCATTTTTAGTGGCGTCGTTTTATTCATGCAGAGAGTAAGGAGGGAATCAGAGACCGTGAGGGGCTGAAATATTCCCGGCCCGGCGGGCCGATAATAAAAAAAACGGTCCGTGCTCGGGCCACCTTCTGTCCGGTGGATGAGGGCTGCTGGCTGCGCCTGGCGTTATCCGCCTCGGTATGGGGCGGTATGCAGTTCCTCCTGTCCGGGAACGGTGCGTACGCTACGGCTCGCCCTGGCAGGCTGATTCCGCCATATGAAGACTGACCCAAGGCAAATACCCAATAAACAATGACGCAGTCTTATCAAAGCAATAAGATTTCCTAAGGGATGCCAGTCGCTAAAGTTAGGGGGTTGGCCTTAACTCCCAGTGGGGGTGTCTGTCTGTTAGATGGGAAAGGGGCGGTTGATTGCTTTTCCTCATCGATATTGTGGGTTTCGCCGATGTTTTTGTCCAGATCGTCTACCATGAACGGAAATGATGAGCCGGACTACGGTTCCCCTCAATCCCGACTTATGCATCAGCCTGGGTGCTTCCTGGTCAAAGCGCCCTTGTTGTGATGAGACTAGAACTAGCGACTGATAGAATAGGCAGAACGGGTTGGGCACACGCGACAGGAAATGCGTGGAGAAACTCTTATGATGAGCTTTTTATAGCCAAAGGGTAAGCGGGGCAAAACAGCCCGGGAAGGCATGGTTTATTCAAGGTGAATTGTATTCGAAAAAACATTACAAAAAGAGAATTTCGTGGTATTTGCTTGCGCGTAAAAAAAAGCTGTAGGCTCGTCGGGGACAGACCTGGGAGGACTCTGAATGGTGGTTTTCGGGCGGCGGATTTTTTTTTCAAAGTCGCTTGACAAAGATATTCTCGTGCGTACTTGTTTGCCTTAAAGGGTTCACCAGCACTCAGCGGTGATAAGTTAAATAGCAGTGGTAGGGTCGCCATTGCAGGTAACTATGATTACTTTGTTATGACCCTGTTGAGCCATATATTTAACGCTGCGTGCGGACCACTTCTGGCGGTGCTTGGTGCATCGATTTTTCTGAATGCATGGCGTAATCGGACGCAGGAAAATGTTAATTCGCGGTTCCGTTCGCTGACGCTTGGCTCATTCATCAGCCTGACCTCGTTTGTGGCGGTTGCCTTGTGCACGAAACTGCTTTTGCGGGTCATCAATACTTCGACGGACAGCTCGATCCAGGCCTTTGAGTGGACGCTGATCGTAGTGTCTGTCACGGCCTGGGTGCTTGGGTTTCTCTATTTTCCGCGGTACTTCAAGACCCGACGGGCGGTGCGGAGGCTGATCTTCGCGACGGTGGCGGTCGCCATGATGGCGTTGATCCTACGGGACCATGCGTTGGGCGCGGGAGACGTTTTTCTGATTATTGCCATGGCCGTATGGATTGTGGTGATGATCGGCGCGGAGCGAAAACGCACCCTTGCGCGCGGCGGGGAAACCCGTTCTCTTAATCAATAGGTTGGGGGTTGGCCTTGCTGCGCGGTTACTGGCGTGTCGTCGCCGGACAGGAGGAGTGTGTATGGTTGTAGCTGAATAGGGTAATATATGGGATCATCTATGGTATGGTATCTTGGGGGCATGGCGGCGATTGCGCTTGGGGCGCTCGTCTGGCCGCTGGTCAGCCGCCGCAACGCGGTACTGGCGGGGTGGTTGTCGGCGATCGCGCCGACGGTGATTTTCTGTTGGCTGATCGGGCAGATCGGGAACGTCGTGCGGGAGGATTTCCCGGCCTGCACCCTGCAGTGGGTACCGCAGATGGGGGTGGAGTTCGGCTTGCAGCTCAACGGGCTCGGCCTGCTGCTGGCGATCCTCATCAGCGGGATCGGGGCCTTGATTTTAATTTACGGCGGCGGCTACCTCAAGGGGTCGGCGCAGGCGGGGCCGTTTTTCGGGTTCGTGCAGTTGTTCATGCTGGCGATGCTGGGGCTGGTCGTCTCGGACAATCTGCTGGTGATGTTCGTCTTCTGGGAGCTGACCAGCCTGGCCAGCTACCTGCTGATCGGACTCAACCACTCCAACCCCGCCGCCCGCAAGTCGGCCCTGCGGGCGCTGCTCATCACCGGCGCTGGCGGGCTGGCGCTGCTGGCGGGCATCATCCTGCTGGCGACGGTGGGCGGCTCGTACAGCCTGGCCGAGCTTCAGGATCGCGGTGAGCTGGTCCACGGCAGTCCCTTCTACGTGGCAATACTGGTCCTGGTCGTGCTCGGGGCCTTTACGAAGTCGGCGCAGTTTCCCTTCCATTTCTGGCTGCCCGACGCGATGGCCGCGCCCACTCCGGTGAGCGCCTATCTGCACTCCGCCACTATGGTGAAAGCCGGGATCTTTCTGCTGGCGCAGTTGACGCCCGTGCTCGGAGGCACCGCGCTCTGGCACGATACGTTGACCTTGTTTGGGGCGCTCACGATGCTGCTGGGGGGGGTCTTCGCACTGGCTCAGACGGACCTCAAGCGCCTGCTGGCCTACTCGACCATGAGCGCGCTGGGCACGTTGGTCATGCTGCTGGGGCTGGGGACGGACCTGGCCATCCAGGCGGCGATGGTGTTTCTCGTCGTGCACGCGCTCTACAAGGCCCCGCTTTTCATGATTGCCGGGGTGGTGGACAAGGCCACCGGCACGCGCAACATCACCCTGCTTTCAGGGCTGGGCAAACGCATGCCATTGCTGGCGGTGGCGGCGGCCGGGGCGGCGTTTTCAATGTCTGGCATCCCGCCATTCATCGGCTTCATCGGCAAGGAGTTGCTCTACGAGGCGCAGATGGGCGCGTACAACTTTGCCCTGTTGGTGACGGTGATGGGCTTTGCCGCGAACACAATCAATGTCGCCGTCGCCCTGAAAGTCGGGATCTCGCCCTTCAGCGGCCATGCCGAGCTGCCGAAGTTCAACCCGGCGGCCAAGAAATTCTCGCTCCTGCTCGGGCCGCTCGTGCTGGTGCTGGCCGGGATGATTGTGGGCATCTTCCCCTTTCTGCTGGGAGAGGGCGTTATCAACGCCGCGGTCGGGACCATCGTGCACGGCCCGGTCGATACGAAGCTCAAGCTCTGGCACGGCTTTACGCTGCTGCTGGTGTTGAGTTTCGCCACGGTCGTGGCGGGGATCCTGCTCTATGTCTTCCGGGAGCGTGTGCGGACAGCGGCGGGGGCGATTTTGAAGCGGCTGCCGTTCAACGCTTCGAACGGTTTCGACCTGGGTCTGGCCCGCACCCTGTTGGGCGCGTTGAGGACGACCAGGCTTTTTCAGCACGGGAACCTGCGGCTCTACATTGCGGTGGTGGTCGGGTGCCTTTCGCTATTGGTCGCGGCGGCGCTGGCGAGTAGCTGGACTTGGGCGATTCCGCAGGCCGGGCCGGTGCGTTTCGTCACGCTCGGCGTGGTGGCGCTGATGTTTTTCGGCGCAGTGGCGGCGCTGCGTTCTCGCGGCACGGTTATGGCCGTGCTGGCGATGGGAGGCGTTGGCTTCGGTATCGCGCTGCTCTTTGCGCTCTTCGGCGCACCCGACCTCGCCCTGACGCAGATCCTCGTGGAGACGCTGACGCTGGCACTCTTCGCCTTTGTGTTGCGGCAGTTGCCAGCGGTAAAGGCTTACTCCTCAAAACGCCGCCGTGTCAGCGACGCGGTGATCGCGACCGTGGCCGGGGTGGCAGTGGCGGCGGCGCTGCTGGCGGTGCGCATGGCCCCCTCGGCGCAGGAGGACCGCGTCTCGACCGTGATGGCCGAGAAGAGCTTGACCGAAGCCCACGGCCGCAACGTGGTCAACGTGATCCTGGTCGATTTCCGCGCCTTCGACACGCTGGGCGAAGTCTGCGTGCTGGTCGTCGCGGCCATCGGGGTGGCGGGCCTGCTGCTGGGGGACCGCAAGCAACGCGTCCGGGCCGAGTCCACGGTGGCGACACCGCTGTTTCGGACGGCGATCAAGTGGGTTAGCCCGCTCCTGCTGTTGATGGGGGTGGTTCTGCTGCTGCGCGGACATAATGACCCCGGTGGCGGCTTCATCGGCGGGCTGGTCGCGGCTACTGCGCTCGTGTTGCGTGGCCTGGCCAGTACGCGCCGTCCGCTGCACCCGCAACGCAAGCCCTTGCTGCTGATCGCAGCGGGGATACTGGCCGCGTTTGTCAGTACCTTGCCCTCGATCCTCTCGGACCAGGTCTTTATGAAGGGCGTCTGGGGCGGGTCTATCTGGCTGCCGCTGGCGGGTAAAATTAAGCTCGGCACGCCGTTTCTCTTCGACGTGGGGGTGTTCTTCGCGGTGATCGGGGCGGCCCTGCTGATCCTTTCCCGCCTCATGCGCCGCGAGCGGATCGAAACCACGCAAACTACCTGAGCCCACGAAGCAAGCCATGGAAATTCTTATCATACTATTAACGGGCTTTTTGTTCGGATGCGGCATTTACCTGATGCTTCGCCGGAGCCTCGCGCGTATGCTCATCGGCATCCTTTTTTTGGGGCAAGCGGGCAACCTCGCCATCTTCGTGGCTCCGGGACTGGGGCCGGGCTTTTCGGCCATTATTCCGGAGGGCGAATCCTACCTGCCCGCCGGTTATCCAGATCCGTTGCCGCAGGCGCTGATCCTGACCGCCATCGTGATCGGATTCGGCGTAATCGCCTTCGCTATCGTCCTGCTCAAGCAGGCCCACCTGCGACTCCAGGTCGATGACCTCGACCGCATGACCCACACGGATTCCTGACCTGCGCAAGATGACAACATTTCCTCTCTATCTTTGTCCATTGATCCCGCTCGGGGCGGCCCTGCTGCAAGTGCTCTTGCAGGGGCGCGGGCGGGCGCAGGGCATTGTCGGCGTCGTCGCGACGGGACTGCTCATGATCTGTGGAATCGCCCTGGTCGGCTACGTGAAAGCCAACGGTACGGTCGTGCTCGATGTGGGCGGCTGGACGGCTCCGGTCGGGGTGCGCCTGCAGGCGGACATGCTCTCAGCGCTGATGGTGGCGATCACCGGGGTGATCGGTTTTTGCGGGGCGCTGCACAGCCTGCCCGAGGCGGCGGCCAGCGAAGTGCGGCGCGGCTACCATGTGGTTTATCAGTTCCTGCTCTTCGGGGTGTGCGGGTCGTTCCTGACCAACGACTTGTTCAACCTCTACGTGTGGTTCGAGGTGATGCTGCTGTCGTCCTTTGTCCTGCTTTCGATGGGCCGGAAAAAGGACCAGCTCGAAGGTGCGGTCAAGTACGTCGTGCTCAACATCGTGGCCTCGATGGTCTTCCTGATCGGGGCGGGTCTGGTCTATGCCACGCTGGGGACGCTGAACTTTTCCGACATCGCGCACCGCGTGGCCGAAGGGCAGGGCGGGGCGGCGGGCATTCGTCTGGCAGCCGTGTTTCTGCTGCTGGCCTTTAGTGTAAAGGCCGGGCTCTTCCCGCTCTACGCCTGGCTGCCGTCCTCCTATCACACGCCGAACCACACCGTCTCGGCGGTTTTCGCCGGGCTGCTGACCAAGGTTGGCGTGTACGCGCTGATCCGGACCTTCGGGGCGGCCTTTGCGGTGGAGGATGGTTTTGTCCTGCCCGTGCTCTGGGTCGTTTCCCTGCTGACCATGGTGACGGGCGTGCTCGGCGCGGCCAGCCAGTTCCATATCCGCAAAATCCTTTCCTTCCACATCATCAGCCAGATCGGGTACATGACCTTCGGGCTGGCGCTGGGGACGGCGGGCGCGATTGCCGCGGCCATCTTTTACGTCATCCACCACATCCTGGTAAAAACGAACCTCTTTTTCGCGGCCTCGGCCATCGACCGCATCGGGGGCGGGGAGGATTTGAAAAAAACGGGCGGCCTCTACTCGAAGGCTCCGTGGCTGGCGGCGCTGTTCCTGATCCCGGCGCTCTCGCTCGGGGGGATTCCGCCCTTCTCGGGCTTTTGGGCGAAGCTGGCTCTGCTGCGCGAGATCCTCGGGGTGGACGCCTGGGTGGCGGCTACGATTGCACTGGTGGTGGGGATTTTTACCCTCTTTTCCATGACCAAGATCTGGGCCGAAGCCTTCTGGAAAGACCGTCCCGAAGACGCCGCGCCGGTGCGACGCATCCATGCCGGGCACGTCGTGCCAATGGTACTGCTGGCTGCCGGGACGGTTGTCCTGAGCGTTTACCCGACTTATCTTTTTGAACTGGCGCAGATTGCGGCTCATGATCTGCTGACACCACCCGCGCGATGAAACCTGCACCCTGGAAAACTCTCCTTCTGGTCGCGGCGCACCTGCCGCGGTTCCTGCCGTACTATGTGCGCGAAATGACGCTCTCGAATCTCCGCATCGCGCGGGATGCCTTTCGCCCGCGCCCGCGTTTCAAGCCCGGCTTTGTCACGATCAGCCTGGCCGGATACGGGCCTTTCCAGCGCTGGGCGGCGGCTTGTCTGATCTCGATGACACCGGGCACGCTCTCGGTGGATCTGCCGGACGCGTCCAACGCTCTGCGCGTGCACGCGCTTTACCTGACCGACGCCGAGGCCGTGAAGACCGACCTGTACCGCCTGCTCAAAAAAGCGCTCGGCGAGCCCAAGAAGGAGGAAGCGGTATGATCCCGTCTATTGTAATCACGCTCTTCGACATCCTGCTGGTGGTGGCCATCGTGCTGTGTCTGATCCGCATGATCAAGGGGCCGGGCGCGGCGGACCGGATGGTGGCCATCGACCTGCTGGGGCTCCTGATCGCCGTCCTGATGATCGCGCATGTCATCCGCAGCGGCGACGAGACGGTGCTCGATGTGGTGCTGGTGTTCTCGGTTATCGCCTTTTTTGGGACCGTGGCGCTGGCCCACTACCTCCAGCGCGAATCCTCGAACCCTTCGGACAAATCATGATCACCGTCATCGCATCGTTTTGCTTGCTGGTAGGGGGCTTTTTCTCCCTCGTGGCCGCGCTGGGCCTGTACCGCTTTCCGGATTTTTACTCGCGCATTCACGCCGCCACCAAGGCGAGCACCTTCGGGTTGGGGTTCTCGGCGCTGGCGGTGGCGTTGGCGCTGGGGACATTCTCGGCCTGGCTGAAAATGCTCGCCGCCGTGTTGTTTATTTTCGTTACACTGCCCATCGCCGCGCACCTGCTTTCGCGCTCTGTCCTGACCCGTGAAAAGCCCCGTGACGGCTTGGACGAGGGCTGAAGAGGTCAGGATACTTACCGCCCGATCTTGACCGCGGAAGCTGGGCGTTTTATCCGAGTTCTCCCCTGGGGGAGTCTCGCTACGCGCGCCCGGCATACTGCCTGCGTCGCAGGAAGGCGAGCAAGCCGACAAGGGCGGCCAGGGAGAGGGCGTAGGCCGAGGGCTCGGGCACCGGGACAACGGAGAGCTGGACCTCATAAAGGGAGGTGTGAGTCTGGGGGAGGTTGAACGTGAAAGCGAACTCCTCGTAGCTGCCCGCATAGCCGAGGGCGATCAAGTCCCACTCGTAGGTGACGAGCGAGAGCGTACCGTAGTAGCCGTTGTACTGGCTGTCGGGGTTGGAATAAATGCCGCCCGTGCCGTCCACCCCATCGAAGCCGCGCTCGTAGCTGAATCCGGCCTGGGCGGCGGTGTAGCTGACTCCGCCGATGGTGAAAGTCGGGTCGAGTTGGAGGTCACGGTCGTTGGAGGCGTTGGGGGTGAGCTGGAGGATGACCTTGCCGAAGACCGCGCCGGTGTAGTTGTCGGTGCTGCCGGTAAAGACCGTGTTGGTCGCGTTCATCGTGTACACCGAAGTTGGGGAGGTGGCGTTGACCAGGCTGTTGCTGGAGTTGAGCGCAAAGCTGCCGCCGAGCGAGTAGTTCGCGTTGATGTTGATCATCTTTTTCTCCTCGGCCGTGGTGGTCGCGGCGGAGTTGACCCAGTTGCCGCTCCACTCCAGTTGGGTGGCCTCGGGGTCTTCGCTGGTGGGAGCAGAGACGATGCTGGCGTTGCTGCCGCTCCACAGGGCGATCACCGTGCTGCCGGCTGGGTTCGGGAGCTGGATGTTGCCATCGACAATGATAGGCCCGGCAAAGGCTCCGGCTGTGAAGACGAGGCTGCCCGCCAGACGGGCAAGCAGAGAGAGGAAAGGCTTGGTCATGGTATGGGTTAAGGAAGGATTGGGTGGATAAACCCGCAGTGGGGGAGATGGATACGGATGGTAATAGGCCGGGTTTCCAAAGGTTGTCAATTGAAATGAAAGTGAGTCTCATTTTTGAGTCTGTGTTCTTGGTGAGGTTGTTGAGGCATATGTTGGAGCTATAAAGTGCCTTGTGTTTGAGAGTACGTTTTTTAATTTATAGTTCTGTTTGTTAGTGTTTTATGGATTTATTCTTTGTGTGGTATTGTTGATCCCCTCGGAGAGAACGGTTCTTTATTGCTTGACCTGTCTCAATAGCTCGCTTTTCTGAAGACGAATAAAATATGAGACTGAGTCTCGTTATCCTAAGTGTGCGCTTTTACGTTGTAATCTGGGTAGCGGGGCTGTGTGCAGGGAATTCATCCGTCCACACCGGGCGGAAGGGGATTGCCGGAGATCCGAAAATGAAGAATCACTTTACCGCAACAGGCAGACGTTCCCGTAAGGGATATGGCCGGGGCTACCAAGGCAAGGGGGGCTTTGCCTTGGTGGTGTCCATTGTCCTGATGGGCTTTATCTTTTTGCTGTTGGTCAGTCTCGGAACTATGACCAACGTGAGCCTGCAATCGACCGGCGCCGACCGGCTGCAAGCTGTGGCCCGGGCCAATGCGCGCATGGGTCTGCTGGTCGCGCTGGGGGAGCTTCAGGCCTCTGCGGGGCCGGACCGGCGGGTGACGGCTACGTCCGACATGGCCGGACTCGGAGAGGACCGTGAGCACTGGACGGGCGTCTGGAACAGCGAGAGTGGCGACCTCGTGCAATGGCTGGTCAGCAACGAGGGCGATTTCTCCGGCGCCGGGGCGGGAGCGGGCGAGGGAGTTGTTTTTTTCTCCAATTTGGAGGCGGCGCAGCAGGTACGGGTGCCCCGGGTCGAGATGCCGGACGGCGACGGGGGCTACGCCTGGTGGATCAGTGATGAAGGCGTGAAGGCCCGGGTCAACGTGCTCGATCCGTACCGCGAGTTGGCGGACGTGGCCGATTCGACGGACGCGGAAGACGCCGCCGCGCAGGATGCCGCCGCTCTGCGTGAGCGCTACCGCCTGCTGGTCGCGCAGGAGACGGGGGCGGCGCTGCTGCTGGGCGCGGATCACACGGGCCAGTCGGTAAATCCCGCCGTGGCCGACGAGCGGGAATTTCTGGAGCGGGTGTTGTCGCTGGGACAGCTTGAGTTGTCGCCGTCGGGTTCGGATTTGTTCAAGGCGGACAAACTCGTGCACGACGTGACCCTGTACAGCCTGGGCGTGCTGGCGGATGCCAGCGCGGGCGGACTCAAGCGCGACCTGACGGCGGCCTTCGAGACGGGCCAGTCGGCTCCGCCGGGCTTCCCGGCTGCCTGGTGGAACCGCCTGCGGGACTACTACGGCTCCGCCGGAAACGCCTCGCTGACGGCGCGGGTGGACACGGACGGGCAGGCGCAGAGCTACTTCCCGGTGCTGGTGAAGGCCAACTTCGCGACGACACTTTTTTACGGCCCCGCCGAGACTGTTGCCGAGATTCCACACTGGGCGGACGGGCGCAAGGTGTACGTCGGGCTGTGTCTTTCCTTCTCGCTGCACAACCCGTACAACGCCGAGCTGACGCTGCCCGAGGGCTTCGTGGCTGAGGTGATCCTGCCCGCCGAGGCCAACCCCGCCGACGACACCAGCAACGCCGTCAACCACTTCCGCGTGGCCTCCGCGAAGGCGCGTAACGGCGCCGACCGCACGGAAGAGGAGCTTGGGACGGCTTTGGATAACGGCGGGCTCTCGCGCTTCTACTTTCGGGTGGAAATGGATGAGGCCGTGACTTTTGCCGCTGGGCAGACGCGACTCTTTTCCGTGGACCTGAACGGGGCGGACAAGGACATCACCGGCTACACCAACGACGCCATTGTGGCAAAGCTCAAGCCGACTGTGGGCGATCCGGACTTTCTTTACACGCAGGCCGTTTTGCAGGAGCCAGACGCGGCGGACACGTACGACGGGCTCTATGCCAGCAAGCTCGGACTGGGCACCGATGACCAGTTTTCTCAGGTCGTTTTCGAGCTCGATCGCAACGCCAATCTCTATGTGCAACTGCGGGTCGGGCTGCCCGGCGAAGACGGTGGTGAACCGACATGGTTCAGCGGCTTTCGCTCACCACTTGACCTCGACGGCTATGCCAGTGACGACTGCCGCCTGGAGTTTATTGGCACGACATTTCGCCCGCCAGGCAGCTCCTTATCGGATGGTTTCGGCCTGAGCTTCGAGATGCCGATGTCGCGCCGCCAGTCGGAGCGGGGAGGCTTTGCCGTGCGCCCGCTGGTGGACTTTAACATGCGCGCCGTGCCCGAGTCGTGGAACGACCCGGCGACGGACTACATCGAGCCGGACGGTTTTTACCGTCGGGTGTCCACCATCAACCAGGCCGCCTACACGAAGGTGCTGACGCCGCTGAAGTGGAGCTTTCATGATATCTACGCACAGCGCACCAAGCAGCGGGCGACCTGGGCTCACAGCGTCTTCTGGATCCCGGCGGCGAAGGACGACCTGAGCGAAGAGTTCGGCTGGGCCGGGCCGAGTCCCTTTGGCGCGGACACCAATGGAACGGGCGGCAGCACCTCCACCATGCGCGATGTGGATGTCGGGACGGTCTATTTCGACGTGCCCGCGCAGAAGCCCTATTCGCTCGGCGCGCTCCGGCACGCGGGTGTATCCGATTCTCGATACACGCCTGCGTATTCGGTCGGCTCATCCTGGGCTCCGGCCTTTCCGGCCAGCGTTGATCTCGGTGACGAAGACGACTTGTTCCGGCTCAACAACCTGCTGTGGGATCGCTACTTCTTCTCCTCATTGACGCCCGAGTTTCAGGCCACCCTCGGCAGTGAGCAGGATTGGGTGAAACTCCCGGCGCTGCCAAGCAGCCGCCTGACGGTTCGCACGGACAACTCCCTCGAAGCCGCGCAACGTCGGAGCCTGCTCACGGACGCTGAGTCGGCTGCCTCGCAGCTCATGGTCAAGGGCAGCTTTAACGTCAACTCGACTTCGGAGGCGGCCTGGCGGGCCGTGCTGGCCTCGATGCGGGACGCGCTCAGTGATTATCGCGACGACGACACACTGGCGGGCACGCCTTTCCCGCGCTTCAGCCGCACGCTTTTGAACAACGAGGCGGGGGCGTACCTGACCGGAGGCGGCGTCTTCACGACCGGGAGCAACGACATCCACAAGGGTGACGAACGGGAGTATATTTACCAGGGCATCCGTGTGCTCACGGATGTGGAAATCGAAAACCTGGCTGGCAACATCGTGCGCGAGATCCGCCGCAACGGGGCGTTTTTCGGCGGGCCGTTCCTGTCGATGGGCGGCTTTGTCAACCGCTCGCTGGACGAGGTGGACGGCGAACCGGCAACCCGGCTCAAGGGCGTGCTTCAACTCGCCATCGACGACGGCCCCTGGGCCGGTGAAGACGAGGACGCGGTGCTCGCCCGCTGGAGCGGCTCCGACGAAGCCCTCCCCGCGATCAATGTCGATGTGCTCAAGAACGACATCGTCGATAACTCTGTCATCGGGATGGACTCGATGGGCCTGGTCGGCACCGCCCCGGCCAACAGCTACCCGGAGGATTTTCTCGCGCTGGAGCCGCGTTCGGCGGATGCGCCTGCGTATCTGACGCAGTCGGACATTCTCGCCGTGCTCGGGCCGGTCCTGAGTGTGCGCAGCGATACCTTTGTCATTCGCGCCTATGGAGATGCCGTCGAGTCGCTCTCGGCGGGCGGCGAGCCGACCGTCACCGCCTGGTGTGAGGCCGTCGTGCAGCGTCTGCCCGATCCGGTCGAGCGCCGCGGAGACGACCCGTTGAGCGCCGATTACTACGAACCCAGCGACTCCACGGCGGACACGCTGGGGCGGCGCTTTGTCGTACTCTCCTTCCGCTGGCTGAGCGGAAACGAAATCTGATCCCCGCCGCCCCTTCGCGACCGCCCACTGTCTTTCACATGAAAACTCTCTCTACTGTTGAATCCGTCCCCTGAGCCGCCTGACGCGGTGGCGCGGATTCCGCAGCCCAAGAACACTAAAAAAATCCAAGATAATGAAATCCTGCAAATGGTTTACGCTGCTGGCTTCCTTCGCCTGTGGCGCCGCTACGATGAGCTACGGCGCGATCAACACCGCGACCGGTTTTGAAACTCCGGACACCGGCGTGTCCAACAACGCGCAGCTCTCCGGACTGACCGCCTCCTATGGCTCCTTTGACGGGGCCGATGTCGGCCTCTCGGCCTGGGAAAAATTCAGCTCACCGACCTTCTCCGGGTTGGCCGCGCAGTACACCGCGGGCGGCATGGGTCTGAACGCAACGCTCTCGCAGAGCAACAGCGGTGCCGGCCTTTCGGACGAGCTTTCCGGCACGAGCAACACCGGCCTTATTGATGTCGGTGGGACGAACTACTATGGTCGTTTGGTGACCGGTGGGTACGACTTCACCATCGACGGGGTGGCGGACTACGGGATCTCGAGCATCACGCTTCAGATCAAGCACACGCCGTTCTTCGACGCGGAGTTCAACCCAATGATCGCCTTTGACGCGGAGCTTTCCTATGGCGGCATCACGCTGTCGCCGGACAGCATTACTGAGGGCGCGAACCTCGGTAACTTCTCCGATGCTATCGGCATGAGCATGAACAACGGCTACTACGAATATACCTGGTCGAACCTGAATATCGGGGCGCTGGAGGCGTTCCTCATCGACTTCTCCAGCCTGGAGGACCAGCTCGGGTTCGGCTTCTCGGTGGACACCATCGCCTTGCAGGTGACCAGCAACGCCGTGCCGGAGCCGTCCACCTGGGCGCTCATGATCAGTGGGGCCGTGTTCGCGTTCGTCGCCCTGCGCCGCCGCGCTGCGCAGTCCAAGGCCGCCGCTCTCGCTGCCTGATAGAGCTTTTATGGTTCACGCGCCCTGTCGCCGTGGGGATTGTTGCCAGCGGCGGATTCTCCGAAGAAGCGGTTGCAACGCCGCCCGGTGACAGGGCATTCTATTTGTATTGAGACTCGAAGCGGTTCCGTGACGGTGAAGCCCGTCCGGAACCGCACTTATTTTTTTCACTAAAAAACTCCGTGCCTTTGTGCCTCCGTGTGAGCTTTTTCTTTATTCCTATGAAGCCATCTTTCTTATCGTCGATGACTACAATTGATAACTGTAACGTCCGGCTGCCGCTTCTGGTGGTGGCTGCTGCCCTGCTTTTGCCGTGTGCGGGCATGGCCATGCCCGGCATGAAGCCCGACGCGAAACCCGACGCCTCCGCGCAAGGCGGCACTACGCAAGTCACGTGTCCGGTCACGGGGCAGACGTTTGCCGTCGGTGAGGACGGCCAGATGGTGCCGGTGGAGTCGGCAGGGCAGGGGAGCGGCGAGCCGGAGTCTTCCGCCGCCGCGCCGGAACGGGTCACGCTCTGGCTCGACATGTACCGGGCCGAGCCGCTGCCCTTCGCCAATGTGCTCGAAGACCTCGGGGCGGTGGACGTCGTCTATGTGGGCGAGACGCATACGCTCAAGCGTCACCACCAGTGGCAGGCCGAGATTTTGGAAAGCCTGATCGAGGCCCGCGACGGCAAGCTCGTGCTCGGGCTGGAGCAGATCGAGCAATTTTACCAGCCGCAGGTGGACCGCTTCAACGCGGGCGAGATCGACTTCGACGAACTGGCGAAGGAGATCGACTGGCGTCGGCGCTGGAGCAACTACGAGGACTACCGGCCTCTGCTGGAGCTTGCCCAAGCCAAAGGCGTCACCGTGCTCGCGCTCAATGGCAGGGCCGAGACCATCCGTAAGATCGGTCGCAAGGGCCTCGATTCGCTCGACCGCGGCGAACGCAAGGAATTGCCCCGGCAGATGAACTTCGACGACCCCGACTACCGCCGCTTACTGGACCAGTTGATGATGGTCCACGCCAGCGTGGACGAGAGTGTGCTCGACCGGATCTTTCAGGCGCAGGTCGCCCGAGACGAAAACATGGCGCAGGCGCTGGCCGATTTTCTGGAAAAGAACCCCGGCTACGCGGTCATGGTGGTCGCAGGTTCCGGGCACCTGGCCTACGGGCTGGGGACGGTGGACCGCGTGCGCGCCCGCCTTCCTGAGTTGGACGACCGCATCGTGCTGATGACCGTGAGCGGAGAACTCGTGCTCTCCGAGCAAGAGGAGAAAATGGCCCGTCCCGTCACCATTACGCATGGGGACTTGCGTTACCTCCGCCGCCCTAAGGCCGACTACCTACAACTGACCGAGCCGGAGGAGTAGGCGCGTACGGTCCTGTGCGTGTGCCTGCCGGAACGCCTGTTTTTATCGCTTCACTACTACTGATAGAAGGCCCGCCGTCGTTGGCGGGCTTTCTTTTTGTCGATGTGTCGAGCGGGGCGGGGGAGAGGTTGCTGGATGGAGTTGAGTGAAAAACGGCGCGTTTGTTTGTTTTTCGCTTGCATGCATTAAATTCGTTTGTATAAATCTTATACAGAGCAAGCCTCCCGCCATCCAAACCCCTTGTTCTTACTCTCACCCCGATGTAAAAAGCCATGAACGAACCGGTCAAAACCGTGCCCATCAGTGGCCGTATCAGCCAGCAGGATTACGATTTCATGATGCAGCACTCCTTCGGTGGAAAAGTCACCGCGAGCGAAAAGCTGCGCCATGTCGCCTCCTTCTTTCGCCAGTATCACGAGCATTTCGGCAGCTACGCCGAGGGCATCGAGGAACTGAACCGCCTGTCCGAGCCCGCCCGCAAGAATATCAAGCACCTCGAATACGAGCAGGGCGTGCACTCCGAACTGGTCGATGCGGCGGCGAACCTTTTCCCGCTCGGGGTGGCCTACCTGGCCAGCCGCCAGCAACGCCCCGCGAAAAAGGACCAACTGCCCTACCTGTTGGAGACCGAGGAGCGCCTGCTCGCGCTGGTGCTGCGCCTGCTGGAGCAGGTACTTCGGTTGGGGCTGACCACGCAGGCGCCGGCTTATAACCCTCATCTGCTGGAGGATAAACTGGGCACGATCACCGAATTGGTTGGACTGCTTTCCAAACGCGACCACAGTTAATCTCACCCCCGGTTACCATGAGCTTGTTTTTCCGATTTTCTGGCCAGCGACATTCCAGTCGGACGGCCTGCGTATTCGGTAACTTTATTTCCTTTCCCGCGCGGCGGCTGCCGTGCCGACCTTAACCCCTAACGCCACACTGTCATGAACGATAGCATCAGCAACCGTATCCGGCGCATCATCACCGGGACCGCCAGTTCCATTGTTTCCAAAATCGAGGGCCTCGCCCCGGAGGTCGTGCTTGAGCAGGCCATCGCCGAGGTGGACTCCGCACTCGACGAGGTCAAGGCCGAGCTGGGCCGCGTGACCGCGCAGAAGTACCACGTCACCAAGGCCATGACCAAACTCAACGAGGAGCACTCGACCATCGAGGACCAGACGCTCGAAGCCCATAAACAAGGACGCAAAGACTTGGTGGAGGCTGCGATTTCGCGCCAGCTCGACATTGAGGACCAGCTTCCGGCCCTGGAAAGTCAGCTCGGCGAACTGGGCCGTCAGGAAGAGGAGTTGAACAAAGCCATCGCCGGGCTCGTGGCCAAGCGCAACGAGATGGACGACGAACTTTTCGAGTTCAAGCAGGCGCAGAAGGAAGCCGCCACCACCGGAGGCGACTCCGGCACGGTTGCAGGGCAGCCTTCGGGCACTGGAGCCGCCGCCCGCGCCGACCGGGCCGAGCGCGCCTTTTCCCGCGTCCTTCAGGATGCCACCGGCGTGCGCCGGACGGCGATCAAAGCCGGGTCCGAAGAAAGCGCCAAACTGGTCGAGCTCGCCCACCTGAACAAGAAGGCCCGCATCGAGGCACGGATGAAGGCCCTTTCCAACCAGTAACCGCACCCTGTTAGCCACCCCGCATGTTCGCTCACTTCACCGCCCCGGAAAACCTTCCCTTCGCCGTTGCGCTCGGGCTGTTTTTCCTCATCGGCATTCTGCAGACAGTCAGCCTGCTGACAGGCATCAGCCTCTTTGGCTGGCTTGACAATCTGCTGCCGGACTTCGAGGCGGATCTGCCCGGTGATCTCGGGCTGGATGGTGTTGAGGGCGGACTCGACGGGGCATTGGAGGCGGATCTCGACACAGGAGCGGACGCGGACGTGGCGGACTCCCCGGGCGATGGCTCGTGGATCGCCGATGCCTTCGCCTGGATGAACTTCGGCAAGGTGCCCTTCATTATCAGCTTCCTGCTCTTCCTGTTTCTGTTCTCCTGCATCGGCTACAATGCCCAACTGCTGTTAACCGAGGCGGGCATTGGCCCGTGGCCTTCGCTGCTCATGGCTCCGCTGGCGCTGGTCGTGGCGGTCTTCCCGCTCAAGTGGGGGAACGCGCTGATGGGACGCGTGCTGCCGCGCGACGAGACCAATGCTGTATCCAAAAACAGCTACATCGGACGCGTTGCCACCATCACCATCGGCGAGGCGACGCATGAGCGTACCGCTGAGGCCAAGCTCCGGGGGCCGCTCGGGCGCACGCACTACGTCATGGTGCGGGCCGACCGCGAGGGGGCGCGCTTCGGACAGGGCGAGCATGTGCTCCTCGTGGCCGAAGAGGAAGGGCATTTTACCTGCATCGCGGTCAACAATCCGAACCTTGACGATGATTGAGACGCGCCACCTGGAACCGCGCCACCGCCATCACCTGGCCAGGGCAGGCGCCGTCCCTTTTTTTCGCTAACCAACCACAACAATATCCCGATTAATCCATATTTGATATGAATATCTTGATCTGGGTCGGCATCGCCTTTGCCGCACTTGTCTTCTTCGGTGTCGCTATCACTCGGCTTTACAAGCGCTCCTCCAAGGAAATCGCCTTCGTGCGAACCGGCCTTGGCGGGGAGAAAGTCATCCTCGACGGCGGGGCGATCAAGCTCCCTGTCTTTCAGGAAATCGTCGCTGTCAACATGCGCACGCTCCGCCTCCAGGTGGACCGCAAAAACGAGGACGGCCTCATCACCGCGGACCGCATGCGTGTGGACGTGACGGCGGAGTTTTACGTTCGGGTGCGCCCGGAGAAGGAATCCATCGCCAAGGCCGCACAGACCCTTGGCGACCGCACGCTCCAGCCGGAGATGCTCAAGGAGCTGCTGCAAGGCAAGTTCGTCGATGCGCTCCGCGCCGTGGCCGCCGGGCTGAGCATGGAGCAGTTGCACGAGCAGCGGGCTGAGTTTGTCCAGTCCGTGCAGTCGTCCGTCAGCGAGGACTTGCTCAAGAACGGTCTCGAACTCGAATCGGTCTCGCTGACCGCACTCGACCAGACCGGTCGCGCCTACTTTAAGGAGGACAACGCCTTTGACGCGCAGGGTCTGGCCAAGCTCACGCTCATCACCGAAGCCAAGCGCGAGGAGCGCAACCGCATCGAGCAGGACACCCGCGTGAAGATTGAGACGAAGAACCTCGAAGCGGCCCGGCAGAGCTTCCACATCAAGCGCGACGAGGAGATGGCCCGTCTCGACCAGGAGCGGGAGGTCGCCTTTGCCACGGCCTCGCAGGAGGCGCTTGTGGCCACGGAAAAGGCCACCCGCAAGCGCGAGGCCGAGGAGTCCCGCATCGTGCAGGAACAGAAGGAAAAAGAAGCCGCGATTACAGCCGATCAGGCGATTAAGGAGCGGGACATTCATGCCAAGCGTCAGGTCGAGGAGGCCGACATCGAGCGGCACCAGTCGGTTGAAATCAAAAAGCAGACCGCCGACATTGCCGTGGCCAAGAAGTCCGAAGAGCAGTCCGGTGCCGAGGCTGAGGCCGCGAAGGCCCGCGCCCTCATGGTCCGCGAAGAGGAAAACGTCGTCACCGTGCGCCAGACTTCCGTGGCCAACCGCGAAAAGGAAATCCAGTTGATCAAGGCCCGCGAAGCCGCCGAAAAGGACGCCATCGACGTGAAGGTCGCCGCCGAAGCCGAGAAGCAGGCCGCCCTCGACAAGGCCGAGGCCGCCGTGACCGAGGCCAAGGCGCAAGCCGAGCGTATCCGCATCGTGGCTGAGGCCGACCACAAGCGTCTGGAGGTCGAGGCTTACGGCGAGAAGGCGATCAACGAGGCCAAGAACCTGCTCAGCCAGGAGATCATCAGCTTCGAGATCCGCAAGATCCTCGCCCAGGTCGCGCCGCAGATCATCGAGGCCAGCGTCAAGCCGATGGAAAAGATCGACAGCATCAAGATCGTTTCCACCAACGGATTTCACATCCCCGGATCGAATGGCGGAGGAAACGGTGGCACTGCCGACGGCTCGGGGTCGCTGGCCCCGGCCACGGGCGGGATGCCCAACCAGTTGATGGAATCGCTGCTGGCCTATCGGATGAACTCGCCCATCGTGGACAAGTTGCTGCATGAGCTGGGGATCGATCCTTCCCGTCCAGGTGGCCTGTCCAGCGACTTGGCCGATGCCCTTGACGGGGGACGGGAGAAGTCGAAAAAATCCTGAGTTGTACGCTTTTTCCCTCAACCAACGCCCCCCGTCAGGGGGCGTTTTTCGCCTGCCACGTTGCAGATCGGAGGCGTGATTTTTAAAAGCCTCCTGCTGTATCCATTTTCGGATACGGGGGCTTATGCCTTTGATGTGGCACGCTTCGGCGTGCGTCGCGTTTTATTTTGCCGGTTGGTCATGTCATAACGAGGGGACGATTATGCTTCCCGTCCGCGAAGTATTTGGTTAAAATACTCTATATGAAAAAACCACTGCCCCGGATGTTCGTAGCCGCTTTTGCGGCTGTGTTGCTTGTCAGTTCATTGTCCCTGTCCGCCCAGGTTCCTCCGGAGCCGAGCACTCCTCCGGCCACTCCGTTGTCTGCGCCGCCGATTGCCCGTCGTTACGTGCGGATGCCGGACCAGGTGAGCGAAGAGGAGAGGCAGGCGCGTGGAAACCTCACGCTGGCTTTGCAGATTAGCGGGGACGGGAGCGTGGAAACCATTGAGCTTCGCCTGATAGACGCCGAGACGGACTTTATGATCGATCAGGTGATGGAAAATAAGCTGGGGCCGGCCACGCTTCGTTTCTCGGGAAAAATTACCCCGGTCGGGGAAAATGTGTACCGGGTGGATTATTCGATCACTCAGAGCCTGCCCTTTGCCAGTGACGATACGGTGATTCAGTATCGAAACATGGGCTGGAAGGCGGTAGTCGAGCTGAACCGGTCAGCGTCCGAGACCATTATGAGCAAAAATGGAGCATCTTATGTGCTGAGCCTGAGGTAATCCTTGGCCCCGCCCGAGCAGGTGAGACCCGGCGATACACCGCGCTGTTCCCGAGCGTTTATGACCCGCCCCTAAGCCACGTGGGCAAAATGATTGAATGGTCGGCTAAGTGGCCTGATTGCTAATTGTTGGATGATGCAGGTAGAAAACAACAATTAGCCATTTAGCTATTTAACCATTTCCTAGTAGCTGATGCCGAGTCCGAGGATGAGGTTGAGGTCGTTGCGCTTGGGCAGGGTGCCGTTGGCGTTCGGGGTCGGGTTCTGGATGCGGTTCCAGATGAGCGAGGTGTTGATGTCAAAGATGTCGTTGATCTCGTAGGAGAGGGTCGTGGTGAAGTTCGTGGTGAACAGGCCCGAGGACTTATCGGTGACGATGAACTGGTAGTTGCCCTTCAGGGTGACATCATCGGTGACGTCGTAGCTGAAGGTCGTGGTCAGCATGCCGGCGGGGCTGCTGTCGCTTTTGTTTTCGCCAGGCTGCACATTGTTATAAATGTTGTACTGAAAGCCCGGACCGGCCACGACATCCCATTCGAAGTCGGAATCCTTCACGATCTGATAACCGGCACCCAACCCGATGAGCCCCTGGAAGTCGAGGTTCTGAAAGGGGTCGCGGTAGTACTGGATGAAGACGGGGCGGAAGAAAAGGTCCTTGTCCCAGAAGTAGTCGAAGTAGCTGCTGGCGCGATGGTTGTTGGAGTTTTCGACGCCGTCGTTCTTGGAGTAGTTGCCGAGGTAGTCGATGGAGAAGCGGGTCAGGGCGGTGCGGCGCTTGATGTCCACACTGGCGCTGTAGGAAACCTCGTTGGTGTTGCCGCTCTGGATATCGACGCCGAGGCTGACTTCGAAGTTCCAGCGCTTGAGTTCGCTGTCCTTGGCCGTGACGAGGGAGACGACTTCCTCACGGCTGTAAACCAGTTCGGTGCCGTTGGCCTCAGTGATGACGACGTTATTGTCCTTGAGGCTGACGTTGCCGGTGATGGTCGTACGGTTGTTCAGCCGCATGCTCAAGGGTCGTTTGCTGTAAACCTGCCGGATGTCGTCCCAGTCCAGTGTGAGATCGCCGAGCTTGTCGCTGTTAAAGATGAGGTCTTCGTCGTACATGCGTTTGATCTCGCCGCGCAGGACTTCGCCCGAGGTCAGTTCGATCCAGTCGTCATTGCTGTTCGGGTCGACTCCGGCGGGGATCCATGAGGGCAGCTCGACCACGGGGGTCTCCCCGGCGGTATAGACGTCATGCGGCATGGCCGCCGATTCCGTGCCCTGTGCCAGCAACGGAAACAGACTTAGCATGGATACGGAAAGGAGCGTAGATATGGCCAAACGCATCGGGACCATGGTGAGAAGGTCACCGCGTATGCCAAGGTTTTATGCAAAAAAACGGAGAGCGCGACAGGCTCTCCGTTTGTTGATGAACAAAGGCGTCCAGAGGTTTGGCAGTTACGCTCCGACGCGTGAAGGATGCGGATGATCCTTCTCCAGTCCGTGATCAGGCTCCTTGAGGTCTTCCGGGTCGATCCCGGCGATGACCTCAACCCAGCTCGCGCCGGGGGCGGGTTCGCGGCTGAGGGGAAGCGGTGTGTCATGGGCTTCGAGGCTGAAGACGCGGATCGGGGAGTCTCCCCAGGCGGCTTCTCCGGTGAAGCGCAGCCCGCGAATCTCGCGCTGGAGCGGAAGCACGGCCAGGCGGCGGCGGTTCTCGGTCTCGTGGTGGACCGTTTCCCACTGGCCGGAAGGCGTCTGGACCTCGATTCGGTAGTCGCGCACGAGCTGCTTGGGCATGGAGCAATGGCGCTCCTGAAGGCGGTAGCGTTCGGGCAGGCGCTTGGAGTCGTTCAGGTCGCTGTCGAAGACCAGGCGCAGGCATTCGAGCTTGCGCGGGCTGTCCCAGGAAACCGTGAGCGGGGTTCCGGCGGGGGCTTCCCAGGCGTGGTCTTCCTTGCCCATGATGCGCTCATGGCCATCGAGCAGGCGGCGGACTTCGCCGGACTCGGCGTTGAGGCTGGCGTCCGCCATGGGGGCGGGCGCAGGGCGGACGAGGCCGGGCAGCCAGCAGTCGTCTTCCATCAGCATCTGCTGAAGCTCCTTCAACACCGGGCCGGTAATTTGTCCGGGCCGGATAGAGCGGCGGTGACAGAGCACGGCGGCGGTCCCGACGGCCTGCCCGATGATGGAGCAGGTGCCCATGACACGGCTGGAGGACAGGGCGCAGTGGGTGGCCGAGATATTGCGCCCGGCGCAGAAGAGGTTCTGTATGTTGCGCGAGTAGAGGCTGCGCAGGGGAATGCCGTAAGGAGAGGGCGCGGGGTGGAAAATCGTCGCCTTGCCGGGATAGTAGAGCCCGGCGGGGTGGTGGTCGTCCATGCTCCAGCCGCCGTAGGCCACGATGTCTTCGAATAATCCGCCCGCATCGATGTCGTTCTGGGTCAGCACGTGGTCGCCGAGGTAGCGGCGGTTTTCCCGCTTGCCCGGAAGCGCGCCGAGCCAGCCCAGCCGCCAGTTGGCGAGTTTCTCGGCCTGGGGGCCGCGGTTTTTCATGTAGTCCCACACGCCCCAGGCGGCCTTGTACAGTTCATCGCGGTAGGTCTCGGTGTCGGTGATGGTGTTGCCGAGGCCGCCCAGTTCGAGCCACCAGAAATTGTGGCCAAAGCCGGTCCCGACTCGGGAGGGCAGGTTGGAGTTTTCGTCAAAGTGGTAGGCCCAGCGCGGCGGTGTGAAGGACTGCGGGAAGGGCGTCTCCTCCAACTGGAGCAGGAGGGTGTTGCCCATGGTCTTGAGGTCGGACTTGAGCGGGGCGAGTGACTCGTCGAACTCCTCGCGGCTCTCGCGCCCGCTGCGAGTTTCGGCTCCGGAGAGGGGAGCGAGGATGGAGTCGCCGGAGGAGTCGATAAAGATGTCCGCGTGGATGCGGTAGCGGGTCTGAGTGGTGAGCTGCCAGGCGTCGATGGAGACGAGCCGTCCGTCCTCGGTCTGCGCGTCGAGACAGGAGCAGTTGAGCAGGGTGTTGAGGCCGGGCGTCATGCGGCCGTATTCGAAGAGGACCGAATCCCAGACCGAGTAAGTTCCCTGCGGGTTGCGAAGCTGGTTGCAGAGCTGGATTTCCTCCAGCAGGCCGGTTTCCTTGTTGTTCTGGCCGTGTGCGCCGCAGATCCACATGCGGATCTCGGAGGAGGCGTTGCCGCCCAACACGGGGCGGTCGTGGACGAGCACGACGGAGCAGCCGCGGCGGGCGGCAGCGACAGCGGCGATGAGGCCGGTCATGCCTCCGCCGACGACGCAGATATCGGCGTGAAGGGTTTCCTGGGGTAAGCGGTTGTCGGTTTTCATGGTAAATCTTTCTGCCTCCAATCTGCCACAGCCATCGACTTCGTGCAACCGACTTGGGAATCAGGAATTGCACATTTTATATAAAATTCTCACCATAAGGCCATGACTACTCAGACCTTGAGCGGCGAACAGCCCTGTTTTCGGCTGAGCCAATGGGTGACCCTGCGTCTGCAACTGCTGTGGGCCTACGAGAAATCTATGGGCGATGTATCCACGTCGGGCGAAGGTGATTCGTACGGTTTTCAGAGCGCGCTGTTGGTGAAAAAAGGCTGGGGGAAAGCTGGAGTGGATCGAGCCAGTGCCTTGCGGGCCGGGCCGGGGCAATGGCTGATCCTGGGGCAGGGGAGACGCTGGCAGAGCTTCAGCGCCGACTGCGTGCTGTTGTCAATCGGCTTCCGCTTTCAGTACCCGACAGGGGAGGCGGTCTTTGAGGAAGGCTTTCCGGTTCTGGCGGACGGGGCGGAGTTCCCGCAATTAGAGCGCGAGGCGCTCCGGGCCATGCGCTTGGTAAAGAAGCACGTCGGACTCGGTTTTTATCAGGGGGAGCGCCAGGTCAGTATGCGCGACTACCTGCTGACGCAGAACGCGCTGCGGCTTTTCCTGATTGAGCTGGCGGGGGTGTTTGCCGCGCGCGGGATCGGCGTGCCCGACATGAACGACCTCAGTCCGCATGTGCTGCGGGCGCTGGAGGTTATCCAAAACATGCCTCCGGCCCAGCCGATGAAAAGCGCAGAAGTCGCCCGCCTGGCCGGGCTCAGTCAGACGCACCTGGACCGGCTGCTGGTGGTCGAAACCGGCCACACCATTCACCAGCAGATCGAACTGCGGCGCATGCAGCTCGCGCAGGACGCCTTGCAGGACCGGGCCGCCTCGCTCAAGTCCATTGCTTACGGGCTGGGGTTCTGCTCACCCTCGCATTTTCACAGTTGGTTCCGTCGCCGCCAGGGGGTGACGCCGCAGCAGTTCCGGCAGCGAAGCTCCTGGTGAGGGGAAAATAGCCACCGCTCCCTGCCAGCTCGTCGCTTTATCGCCACGCCGTTTGCCGGTGATGCTACGCCTTGTTCTCTTTGGCGAGGGCTTGCTGTTTTCTTTTTTCGACTTTCGCGCCATAGCGCAGGAGCAGTCCGGTGCAAAGGATGAACCCGGCAACGAAGAGGATGCCCACTCGCGCGGTCCAAGGGTTGGGCACGAGCAGGAGCAGGCACAGGACGGCGCCAGTGATACAGGCGGTGTTGCCCATGATGACGAGTTGGCGGAAGTCCATCGAGGCTCCGATTTCCTTGAGGTAGTCCACGGGGGTGAGCATGACCTCGAAAAAGCGGTCGATGCTGGCGCGGGCCTCGGGGCGGGTGCGTTTCCACTGGGCCATGCTCACGAGCGTGCCGAAGAGCCCGAAGACGAAGCACCACAGTGCGCGGTCCTGAATGGTCCACTCGGTCCCGTGGGCCCAGGCGTCGTAAAAGGAGTACAGCGAGGGCAACAGGCAGAAGGCGAAGATCGTGAAGTACGAGGACTTGGGCATGCGGCGTATGTAGAGCCCGGTCAGCATGGGAAAGCCCAGTGGGATGCCAATGACCGAGGCAATAACCAGGTAGGCGTCGAACAGCGCGACGGCTCCCTGCCCGGCCATGATGAGGCTGAAGTTGATAATCATGAGCCCGAGGATGACCGTCACCACTTTGCACAGAAACAGCTCGCCCTTGTCGGTGAGCGGCTTGCGCCCGAAGGCCGAGAGCAGCCGCGGGATGATGTTACGCACCACGATGCCGACCTGGTTGTTCACCCCGGTGTCCATGCTGCTGATTGTCGCCGCGAACATGGCCGCAATCATCACACCCATCATGCCGTTGGGCAGGAGTTTCATCGCGATGAAGGCGTAGGAGGCCTCCGAGGGGTTGCTCACATTGAGTGCCAGCACCTCGCCCTCGTACAGGAAACGCGCCACCATCGGCGGGATAAACCAGATGATCGAGCCCAGCGCCATCAACACGAACGCGAACCACGAGGCCCGGCTGGCCTCCCGCCCGTCCTTGAGCGAAAGGAAGCGGCTGGCATTGTTCATGTTGATCTGCACGTACAACTGCATGAAGAAAATGACGATGATCCACTTGAGCGTGAAGCGGTCACCGGGGAACTGCCCGGCCTCCTTCACGAACCGGAAGTCCTGCGCGAAACGCGGATCGGAAAAGTACGACAGAAACTCGCTCACGCCGCCGATTTTGGCCAGTGCGAGCACGGCGACCAGGATCGTCACGGCCAGCAGGATCAGACTCTGGGCGAAGTCCGTCGCCATAATCGCCCAGCGCCCCCCGATGGTCGAGTAGATGATGACAATGATCCCGATGCCCACGATGGTCTCGCCCAGCGCAAACCCAAAGACCGAGCTGGCAAACACCGCCAGCGCCCACAACTGGATCGCGGCCGCAATCGGGTTAAGCATCAGCATGGTGTAGCCCGAGAACTGTTCGGCGCTCAGCCCGAAACGCGCCCGGATCACGTCCACCACCGTGTAGGCTCGTGTCTGCCGCAGCCACGCCCCCAGAAACAGTGCACTGATCGCGTAGGCCACGCAGTTGGCGATGTAGATCGTCATCATCGAAGGCCCCGCCTCGAACGCGGCCGAGGCGTTGCCTGTGAACGTGAAGGCGCTGATCCCCGCCATCAACATGCTCGCCCCCGCCAGCCACCACGTCGCCTGCGCCCCGCCGCGAACGAAATCGCTCACGTTCTTGTTCAGACGTGAAAGCGCCACCCCCAGCCCAATAAGCATCAGGAAATAAAGTCCAAGCGTTACGTACTCTATCGTCATCGTCGTCCTATCATGTTAAAAAGTCCTTACGGTCTGACTGCCGTACCAGCCCTTGACTTTATTGTGCTCCCCCCTGGGAAAAAATCACGCCGCTGACACGGACATCCTGAACACCCACCAATGGGACGAAGAGAAATGTCGCGGTCGCTCAAAGTGGGCATGGAAGAGGGGGAAGGGTTGAGCCAAGGTTTGCGATGACCCGGCAGGAAACCGGGTTGACGCATTAGAGAAACGGATGGACTGGAGGCGCCAGATTATTCCCCGATGATGGTCGCTCATACTGATGACTCGCGGTGCATGGGAATGCTCTTATTTGTGCAAAAAAACATCCCCGGCGCAAGGCTGAGCCTCCGCCGGGGATGCAAGATGATGAAAATGCTCCGGCGAAACTGGCTGCTCAAGCGTGGAACAGGATCAGTCTCTCCGTGGGCGCTGCCGATACCTCTGGATTATTTGGGCCGGACAAGCACCTTGAGCTGCTTGTAGGGATACTGGCTGGCGCTCTTGGTGAAGGTCCAGTCGGCGTGTTGGCCGGAGGCGGTATTGGTGCCGATGCCGAGGTCGGCATTGTTGCCGTTTTTCCAACTGTTGAGGGCGAAGACCGTGAAGACCGGGTCGCTCAGGTGGACCTGCATGCTGCCGTAGCCGTCGGGGCGGCTGCCGTCAGGCCGGTCACCGTTGTCGAAGCGGTCGTTGCTGGCTCCGGGAATGTTTGCGCTGTTGACCGGGCTGTAGTTGTTGGGCCAGAACTCAAGGTTACCCTTGAATCCGTCGCCGGTGGGAACTCCAGCGACGTTGCTGCGGACGCTGAGGTTGGAAACGGCTTGCTGGAAGCTCGCCTTTGAGTCAAGGGCGGGGATGCCGATCTTGGAAATGTCCTTGGTGAAGGCATCCATGGAAACGAGCACCCACTGCGAGCTTTCGGGGCTCTTCCCCATCTCCACGAGGTAGGCGACGCGGTCAAAGGAGCCGGTGAGCTCGTTGTGACGGTCAACGCCGTACTGGATCTTGGGGGCGAGCTTGGTCAGGTCCATTTCGTACACCAGTTCGTAGCCTTCGAGGTCGGCAGGGTTCGGGCGGACGCTCAACGGGTCCGGTTCGTCACCCGCGCGGAAGGGGGCGGCGGGCAGCCCGGCGCTGTTCATCAGGTTGGGGGTGCCGATTTTGTTCCAGCCAAAGCGGGCGGCGCTCGGGTTGGGGACCTCGGGGGAGGAAAGCTCGATGGTGTCGGCCGAGACGATGCGGGCCGTGGCCGTGGTCCAGTTCTGGCCGGGGCCGGTAATCTGGAACTCGTTCAGGGGCTTGCCGTCACGGGACTTGAGGCCGTCGGCCACATGGTCGAAGCGCAGGAAGACCTTGCCATCCTTGATGGCGATGTCGGCAAAGCGCGGCCCCATGTCGATCAGGTCGGTGCGACCGAACTGGCGTTTGAGGGCCATGTTGGCCAGTCGCAGGCCGACGTCCTGTTTGTTCGTGGGGTGGATGTTGTCGATGTTGCCGATGTCACTCACCACGACCATGCCGGTATTGGGGATCTGCTTTTCAATGGCCGCCTGGGCCTCCCAGAAGAGAGGAAGGATGTTGGCGTCGCCGCTGTAGCCCTTGTAGGGCGCAATCTGTACATAGTAATAGGGCAGTTCGGGTCGTTCCCAGTTCTGCCGCCAGCCGTCGAGGAGAGCCTTGGTCTTGTAAAAATACTCCATGCCGTCGCCACGGTTGGCTTCGCCCTGATACCAGATCGAGCCGTTGATACCAAAGGGAACGAAGGGCGACATCATGCCGTTGTAAAGGGTCGTCGGGTCCTGTCGGTCGGTGTAGGGCTTAATCGCGTCGGGGAAGACCGGGGACGGCGGAAGCGCGCCCTCGGACGCGTAGCTCTTTTGCGCCTGGGCGAGCCATTTTTCCATATCCGCGATATAGTCGCTGGCGATCTTGCGGTAGCTGTCGCTGGAGGGCTGCTTGGCGAGGACGGTCTGGTAGAGGGACTTGAGCTGCGGGACGGCGGCAAAGCCGTTCAGCGGGGTCCAGGGTTCGATCCGGGTACCGCCCCAGGAGCAGTTGATGAGCCCGACGGGGACATCCAACTCCTGGTGCAGTCGCCGTCCAAAGTAGTAGCCGACGGCGCTGAAGCTCTTGACCGTTTCCGGCGAACAGACTTCCCAGGCTGCCTTGGTGTCGTCCTGCGGAAGGGGTTGCGGATCGCGCGGGGCCTTGATGTGGCGGATCAGCGGCCAGTTGGCCTGGGCGATTTCCTGGGCGGCATTGTCCGCACGTTCGACAGGCCATTCCATGTTCGACTGGCCGGAGCAGAGCCAGACTTCTCCCACGAGCACGTCCTTGACCGTGAGGGTCTTGCCCCCGCTGGTGATGGTCATGACGGCGGGAGAGGCGTCTGCCTTGAGTGGGGTCAGGTCGAGCCGCCAATGGCCGTTATCGGCCGCTTTGGCGGTGGCGTTCTGGTCTTTGAAACTGACGGTAACTTCCGCTCCGGGGTCGGCCCAGCCCCAGACGGGGACTTTGGCGTCGCGCTGCACGACCATGTGGTCGCTGAAAATCGAGGGCAAGCGCAGCTCGGCGGCGGTCAGGGGCGAGGACGCGAACGTCGCCACCAGGTTGATCAAAACAAGATACAGAAGGGGTCGTAATCGTTTCACAGGTCTTATGGGTTAAGAATGCCCTGTGAGCAAAACAGCCCGTCGCGCCAAAGGCGAACTTTTTACCCGGCAGTTCGCGCTATTGGTCTTTTACCGGCTGGTTGCCTTTTGGGCGGGAGCACTTATGACTGGCGGCTATCGCCCGGAACATAGCGCATGGCCACGACTTTGCTCAAGCCGGCGAAAAGCAGGTCGGTCAGGACGGACCATACGCGCAGGGCGATGGTGACCAGCAGGGCGATTTCCGGGGGCATGGCCAGGGACAGCAAGGCGACCAGAACGGCTTCGCGGACTCCGATGCCGCCGGGAGCGAAGACCGCGAGCATGCTGGCCGAACTGGCGAGCGCGTTGGCGGCGATGATGAACGTCAACTGCGAGGCGGGCAGTTCGTGCCAGATGGCTTTGGATACTAAAAACACCGACACGCCCGCCAGCCCGATGAAGAGGACAAACATCCACAAGCCCTGCCCGATAGTGCCCCAGGTGGGCAGATTGTCAGGGGTCAGTTCCTCCTTGCGCATGCGGCGATAGGCGAAGCGGGCAACCATATTGAAGAGCCGTGGCCACAACGCGAGCAGGCAACCCGCCGCCGCGGCCATCAGCAAGGCGCGGAAAAACGGGGGCACCATGTCTATGCGCGGATCGGTCAACAGGAGCAAAAGGCCGGTCAGAAGCATGACGAGCACTTGCAGCCCCGCTTCCAGAAACGAGGCCACCGCGAGCTTGCGCTTGGATATGCCTTGCTGTGAGGCGAAATAGACCTTGCACATGACCCAGGTCGCCGGTCCGGGGATATAGCGTCCGAGCCAGGATTTTGCGTAGATATGGATGAGCGCGGGCACATTGGTGAAGCGCGGGGCTCCCAGCATGCGCAGCATTTTCAACCAAATCAGAGACAGCCAGAGGCGGCAAATGAGGCCGACTGCGGTTGCCGCCGCGATAAGCCCCCACGAAGGCCTGACCTCGCGCAGCTTGCCGTAATCGATTTTTAACAGAAATATCCCAAGAAAGATGGCCAGCAGCAGATAAAAAACCGGGGCCGCGTAGCGGTTCAGGTTCCACTTCGGGCGGGCGGGCGCAGGCGAAGGGAAGTCGCTGTCGGGCATGTCGGTCATGATTTTACGAGTTCAGCGAGGATGGCGATGTTCCGGCTGGAGCGGGCCAGCACAGCCGCGTGGTGTTGTCGGATTTGAGCCGCCGTACATTCGCGGTTGGCGAGAAGCTCCTTTATTTGCCTGACCAGCGTCTCGCGAGCAAGGTCCTTTCCGTCGATGATTTTCCCTTCCTGTCCAAACGCAGCCATGATACCGGCTGACTTGTGGCTGTAGGACAGGGCGATCAGGGGGACCCCCTGGGAGAGCGCGGCCATGTTCGCGTGCATGCGCGCCCCCACGAAAATCTCGCAACGGGCGATGAGACCTTTGAGAACGGCGGGCCGGAGGTCGTCCTCGATGAACAGGGAGGGCAGGGAAAGGTGGCGGGTGATTTCGGCAGCGACGGGGCGGTCGTCGTTGTAGTCGGCGGGGCCGGTGACGTGCGGGATAAACAGCAGGGCGATATCCTGGTCCGCCAGCGCCTCGTTCAGTGAAGCCGCCATCACCTGCGCAAAGGATTCGCCGGGATGGGCTTGTTCGAAACGGGCCTTGAGAATGGGGCTGACGGAGACCCCGATCAGGCGTTTGCCCGCCCATGCGCTGGCTTGGAGCAAAGCGGCGGCGGCCTCGTGATCGGGCTCCAGCAGAAAGGATACATCGGCGGTGGTTTCCATTCGCAGGTTGAGGGTCGCCACGCGCTCGCGTGTAAGGTCCTCCCGGATGGTGATGGCAGCGGCGTGGCTCAGGACAGAGCGCGCCAGCGGGCGAAGTTTTTTAAAGGGGCCGATGGACTGGGCGCAGATGAAGTAGGGGGTGCGCAGCCAACGGGCCATGAGCAGGGGGATGAAGTGGCTGAAGCCGATCAGCGGGCCGTAGTCCTCGGTCAGCATGTCACCGCTCAGATCGACCACGAGATCGGCCCGCCGCGTCTGGCGAAGCTCCCGGCTGAACAGGAGCCAGTCCGGCTGGCGGTGGGTCAGGGTACTGAGCACGCGCCAGAGCGCGGCGAGCGCCAGGCTGGGGATAAACGAGAGGCGGCGGCGGTGGCTGGGGATGACGGTGAGGCCGTCATAGCGGGTACAGTCATGGGCGGCGGCGGGGGAGGCCAGGATGACTGTTGTGTCGGAGCCCAGGGCCTTGATGGCCTCGGCGGCCACGACCTGCTGCATGGTGGCGTCGCCTTTGTTGTGGGCGCTCGCCGTTCCGGTGAGCAGGATCGTTCGCCGTCTGGTCCCGGCGGGGGATGGCGACGCGATATGCGGGCTGGACGGGTTCAAGGGTTACTCCGGTCAATGGGACCGCCCGCTTGGGCGGTGGTGAGGAGATCGGTGGTTTTCATCGTGGGCCAGGCGGGTTACGGCAATTTTTCCAGGTAAGCGTAAGATAAGCGGCAGGGGCGGCTTTTCGAGCCTGAATGCTGAGGTACCCCTTTTTCCGGAACCGGGAAAAGCTTGAACAATTCATACGGGGTTCTCATATCTCGCTCAAAAGGAGCCCGCCGGAAGGTGGGTGCGAAGCCGTGAAAAAAATATTCCTAAGTCTGCTTGCTGTTTTTTTATGCACGGCCGCATTTGTGATCTGGGGAGAGTACCTCTCCGGCGGCGGCACCTCCTACTTCCCGTATCGCAAGCTGGCCGAGGTCAAGTCCGAGATTACCAGCCTGGAGGCCGAGTTGGCCAAACTGCCCGAGCGGCATGTGCGCTGGATGGGGGAGCGTTTCGGCTATCATAGCGCGTTCTCCCGCCCGACGCAGGACGATGAAGTCCTCGGCGAGTGGGTCGAGTTGAAGTTCAACCGCGTGACGCCGGTGGTGGCGCTCGCGCTGGCCCCGGCCGTCAATCCCGAGAGCGACCGCAAGGAGAGCTACGGTTTCCCGCGCCGGTTCAGAATCGAATTTCGCATGAAGCGCGGAGGCGATCCGGTCTATGTCATCGACTGCACGGAGGAGGATTTTCCGGACCCCGGCATCGCCCCGGTGATTTTCGATGGGCTGGACTTCGACGCCCGCTTTATGAAGATCTACGTTGACCGCGGACAGATCACCGACGGGATGGAGTTTTTCGCGCTGAGCGAGATCTACGTCATCGAGAAGCGCGAAGTCGGCTTCGACAACATCGCCCCGTACTCGCGGCGGTATAATTCGCGCTTCTTCGAGTCCTACCCCTACTGGGACGAGCGCTTTATCTCGGACCGCAACAGCTCGCTGGGCCTTCCGCTGGGGACCGAGCAAAAAAACAATACCGACTTTATCGGGGAATTTGCCGGTTACCGCGACGACAACAAAGTGCAGATTGTTTTCGACCTGGGCAGGGAGCAGACGCTCGGGCGCGCCACCTTTTACCCGGCGATGCCGAAGACCGGAATGCTCCTGCCGCACTTTGGCTACCCCAACGAGATCTACATCGAGGTTTTCAACGATCCCGAACTGACCCGGCCGCTTTACCGGATGGATGTCGTGCCCGACTACAAGGTGCGCAGTTACAAGGACGGCATTTCCTACCGGCCCGTGACGGACATGTTTTTCGCCGCGCCGCTGGAGGACGCCCGCGGGCGCTACGTGCGCATCACCACGTCCGGCCTCCAGAGCTACGAGGAGAACTCGGTCCTCGCCTTCGGCGAAATCATCCTCTGGGGCGGTGATAAAAATCTCTCCAACGGCTGCCGGGTAGCGGTCCAAACCTCAATGCAGCCAATGGGGCCCCTGCATCCGGAGCGGCTGGTGGACGGGTACGTGAACTCGCTCAAGATTATCAACACCTACGACTGGCTCAAAGGGCTGGAAAAGCGCAACCAGCTGGAGCGGGAACTGGCGGATAAAGAGCAGCAACTGACCCGGCTGGAAAACACTATGGCGAAAAGCTGGAAAGCGCTGGTCACAGGTATTTTGATCGTTATCGCGCTCACGGTCGCGCTGGTGATCACGAGCCTGAAGATCGCCGGTATCCGCTCCATGCGGGCCGTGCGCGAGCAGATTTCACGCGATCTGCACGATGATGTCGGCTGCAACATCGGCACGCTTTCGCTCGGGATCAGTAACCTGCAGGAGGAGTTGGCCTCCAGCGACTATTCCCACGACATCAAGGACCTTTACCTGGTCACTCAGGAGACGGCGGCCGCGCTCGAAGAGGCCGTCTTTTTCACCAACCAGGGCGAGATCCTGATCGCTGATCTGGCGGTGCGGTTGGAGGAGCGTGCGCGGATCATCCTCGGGGATCTGATGAAGGTGAACTTCACCGTCTCCGGCGTCCTGTCAAAGCGGCCCGTGGACTTCATCGTGCGTCGCCACCTCTTCCTCTTTTTCAAGGAGGCCCTCCACAACTGCGCCAAGCACTCGCATGCCACGCAAGTGGACATCAACCTGGAGATGGACGGTAGTAAACTTTCGATACGCGTCAGCGACAACGGCCAGGGCTTCGATATGAAAAGCCTTAAGCGCATTTCCGGCCTGAAAAATATGGCCACGCGCGCCTCCCGTGTCGGCGGTCATCTCGATGTGCAGTCGGCGCCGGGGCAGGGGACCGTTCTTGATTTCAGGCTTGCCATTTATTCCCGCAGGGAAGGACGATTGAAATAATGGCCATGAACGACGCGACCCCCATTAAAGTATGGATTGTGGAGGACGACTCCATGTTCCGCAACGGGCTGATGAGAGCCCTCGGGCGGCGAAAGGAGTTGGATTGCGAGGTGGGGTTTTCCAGCCATGAGGACATGTTCAAGTACGCCGAAGCCGGCAACGCCTGGCCGGATGTCGTGCTGATGGACATTGAGCTGGTCGGTGCCAGCGGCCTGGTCGGCATCCGTAAACTCTGCGAAGTCGCCCCCAATGTGCGCACGTTGATCCTGACGGTTTTTTCCAGTCGCGAAAAGCTCTACGACGCCATCGACGCCGGGGCCTCCGGCTACTTGCTGAAGCGCTCGTCGGTCTCGGAGATCGTGCGCGGCATTCAGGACGTGCTCGACGGCGAGACCGTGCTCGATAACCAGGTCATCAAGTACATCCTCGACAACGCCAAGCGAGGGAAGGATTCGCAGATCAAGCTCGCTCCCAAGGAGCAGGAAGTCGTGCGCCAGCTCAGCTTGGGCCATACGGTCGTGATGGTCGCCGACGCGATGAATATCAGCACACACACGGTCGATACTTACATCCGCCGCATTTATAAAAAAATGGGCGTGCACTCGCAGTCGGCAGCAGTCGCCCGTGCCATGCGGGATAACCTGCTCTGATCGCTCGCGGATTGGGTCGGGGGGAGGTTTGTTCGACGCGGAGACGGGCGGCTGTCACGCATGTTCGTGACTTGGATCCGGCGAGCACAGGCGCTATCCTTACACAACGTTTTCCCTTTATTTGTATGCCCGGAGTTTGATTGACCCGGGCTCTGAATGCATTGCCCGCTATGACCAGCAAAACCGTTGTTAATCGCTACCTTTCGACTCTCGCTCTTTTTATTGCGTGCCTCTCGGTACAGGGACAGCCGGCGGATTTCCCGCCCCCGCCTGAAAGCACGGAACGCGCGCCGGGCGTGGTGGCCGGGGAGAGCATTGACTTCGAGCTGAACGACTCCGAGGTCTTTCCGGGGACGCAGCGCATGATCGGAGTGTATGTCCCCCGGGCTTATGACGGCCAGACCCCGGCTTGCGTGGCGGTTTTTCAGGACAAGCTTCAGTTCAACTTCGACACGGTTTTTGACAATCTCATCAGCACCGGCGAGATGCCTGTCACCATCGGTGTGATCGTTCCGCCAGGTAAAATTCCGGGCACTATCGAGCCGGGCTGGCGTCATAACCGCACTTTCGAATACGACAGCCCCGGCGACCGCTACGCGACTTTTATCCTGGAGGAGGTCCTGCCTGCGGTGGAGAAACAGACGACGTCCGACGGACGCCCCATCCGGCTCTCGTCCAGCGGCAACGACCGCATGATCGGCGGGGGAAGCAGCGGGGCCGCCGCCGCCTTTAACGCCGCCTGGGCCAGACCGGAGGAGTTCTCGCGGGTTTTCAGCGCCATCGGTTCCTACACCGGTCTGCGCGGCTCCTACGCCTACCCGACGCTGATTCACAAGACCGAGCCCAAGCCACTGCGACTGTTCCTCCAGAGCGGCACCAACGACATGTGGACCGCTTTCGGGGACTGGTGGAGCGCGAACAACGCGATGGTGCGTGCCCTGGCATTCGCGGACTATGATTTCGAGTACGAATTCGGCGAGGGCAAGCACTCCCCGTCCCACGGCACGGCGCTTTTTCCGAGGGCGATGCGTTACTTGTGGAAAGACTGGCCCCAGCCGGTTCAGCCGGGCATGAAATCCCGCAATCACCTGCTCAAGCAGACCCTCTGGCCGAACGTGCGCTGGACTCAGTTGCCGGGGGATTTTCCAGGGGCCACCCTGGTCCGCGCCGACGAGGTGGGGAACATTTTTGTCTCCACGCCGCAGGGGATCGTCCGCTGCGATGAGAACGGTAAGTCCCTCGCAAAGATGGGGGATGGCGTTTTTCGCACGGTGGACAGTGACAAGACATCCTGGCTGCGCACGCAGGGCGACGGCACGGTGGAGCGGGTGAGCCCGGACGGGAAAACTGTGCGCGAAATCCTCGCGCGTGACCTTCCTGTGCAGGCGCTGGTCGAGTCGCGTTCGGGGGATGTGTACGCCGCCGCTTCGGGCAAGCTCTGGCTGCTGCGGGCGGGACATGAGCCGCAGGTGGTCGATGAGGGGCCGGTGAACATTGGCGGGCTCGCCATCACCGGGGACGGCAACTGGCTGGCGGCTTTCGAGGCGGACACGACACGGGGCTTCAGCTACGCGCTTCAGCCCGACGGGAAGCTTGAGTACAAGCAGACTTTCTATGTCCTGCACAAGGCCGACGCCGACGACAGCGCCGAGGTGCGCGATGCCGCCGCCGAGACTTCCAAATTCGGCTACGTCTATGTCGCGACGGATCTCGGCGTCCAGATCTGCGATGCCAACGGCCGCAGCGGGGCGATTGTTCCGCTGCCCGATGGGGTAGCAGCGGTGTCACTCTGCTTCGGCGGGCGCGATTTCAAAACGCTTTACGTCCTCGGGGTCGACGGACACCTGTATTCGCGTCCGGCCAAGAACTCCGGCGCCGCCCCCTTCCGCCCGGCGGTCAAGATCGAAGCCCGCGCCGGTTGATACCGTTGATATGGCAAGAGGGCATTGCCCGCGAAGCCACGCGAAGGGACGCGAAGAGGAATGGGAGTTTAACAGGAAGGCCGGGAAGCTCAGAAAGCCGTACCTGGTATGGCCTGCTTTAATTAACCACAAAGAGGCAAAGCCACAAAAAAAGCCCTCTCTCAGTGTGCTCCGTGCTTCTCAGTGTGCTCTGTGCCCAAAATTATTTCTTCGGCGTCCTACAATATCTTCGCGCTCCTTCGCGTGGCTTCGCGGGCAATCTTTCCCCGTCTTGTTATTGGCTGAACGCGCTGCATAAAAAAACGTCCGGCGCGGGCCGGACGTTTTTGGGGAAAACGGATTGCTCTGGCGGCGGAGGCCGTGATCAGAGTTCGCGCGAGTATTCTTGAATCGCGCGAACTTCCAGCGGGCGAGTCATCAGGGCCTTGATACCTTCGAGGGCGGCTTCGGCACCGGTGATGGTGGTCATGATACAGACCCGGCGCATGGCGGCTTCGGAGCGAATGACGTTTTCGTCTGCGCGCGGGATTTGCCCGGAGGGGGTGTTGATAATCAGGTCCACCTCGTCATTCTTGAGCATGTCGAGCACGTTCGGGCGGGCGCCTTCGCTGAGCTTGAACAGGCGCTGCACGGGCACGTTGTTTTCCTCCAGTGTGTCGGCCGTCCCGGCGGTGGAGAAGAGCTTGTAGCCGAGCTTGACCAGTTCGCGGGCGATGTTGACGGCGCGGGGCTTGTCAGCGTCCTTGACCGACATGAAAACATTACCCTCCAGCGGCAGCGGCGGCTGCGCGGCCATCTGGGCCTTGGCCATGGCGATGCCCAGGTCGTAGTCCAGGCCCATGACTTCACCCGTGCTGCGCATTTCCGGCGAGAGGGTGATCGGCGCGCCCGGGAAGCGGGCGAAGGGGAAGACGGACTCCTTGACCGCCCAGTAGTGCGGCGTGATTTCCTTGGTAAAGCCCAGGTCGGCCAGCTTCTTGCCCGCCATCACGAGGGAGGCGAGTTTGGCCAGCGGCACTCCGATAGCCTTTGAGACGAAAGGCACCGTGCGCGAGGCGCGGGGGTTGACTTCCAGCACGTAAAGTTCGCCGTCCTTGATTGCGTATTGGACGTTCATCAGGCCGACGACTTCCAGCTCCTTGGCCAGCGCGTAGGTGGCCTGGCGGACGGTGTCGAGGATGCCCGGCTCCAGCGTGTGCGGGGGAAGGACCATGGCGGCGTCGCCACTGTGGACCCCGGCGAACTCGATGTGCTCGAGCATGCCGCCGACCACGGTGGTCTCGCCGTCGCTGATCGCGTCCACATCCAGCTCGATGGCGTCTTCGAGGAACTTGTCCAGCAGGACAGGCTTGCCGGGGGCGGCGTCGAAGGCGTTGCGGACGACCTGCTTGAGCTCGTCGATGCCGTAAACGATGAACATACCCCGTCCGCCCAGCACGAAGCTCGGGCGCAGCAGGATGGGGAAGCCGATCTGCCCGGCCAGTTCGTAAGCCTGTTCGGCGGTGTGGGCGATGGCGTTGATCGGCTGCTTGAGGCCGATACGGTTGAGGATGTCCTTGAAAAGCTTGCGGTCCTCGGCGGCGTCGATCATGTCCGGCGAAGTGCCGATGATGTTGACGCCGTTGTTCTTCAACTCGGTGGCGAGGTTGAGCGGGGTCTGTCCGCCGAACTGCACGATCGCGCCCTCGCATTTCTCCTGCTTGTAGATTTCGAGCACGTCTTCCAGGGTCAGCGGCTCGAAGTAAAGGCGGTCCGAGGTGTCGTAGTCGGTGGAGACGGTCTCGGGGTTGGAGTTGACCATGACGGTCTCATAGCCGTCCTCGCGCAGGGCGAAGGAGGCGTGCACGCAGCAGTAGTCGAACTCGATCCCCTGGCCGATGCGGTTGGGGCCGCCCCCGAGGATCATGATCTTCCGCTTGTCCGAGGGTGTGATTTCGTTTTCGTCGCCGTAGCTGGAGTAGTAGTACGGGGTAAAGGCTTCGAACTCCGCCGCGCAGGTATCGACCAGACGGTAAACGGTGTTGATGCCGTTTTCGTCGCGCATCTTCTTGATGTTGCGAATCTTCGTGCCGAGGATTTCCGCCAGTTGCTTGTCGGTGAAACCGGCTTCCTTGGCCTCGCGCAGCAACTCGGGCGTGAGCGCGTTGAGGCCGGTTTTGCGCAGGAGCATTTCCAGGTCCACGATACCCTTGATCTGGTGCAGGAACCACGGGTCGATCTTGGTGTAGCGTTCGACTTCCTCCAGCGGCATGCCATTGAGGAAGGCGTAGCGGACGTAAAAGAGGCGCTCGGACGTGGGGTGGGCGAGCCCGGCGCGGATCAGCTCGGGGTCGGTCATTTCGGTGTCGCCGAACTTGCCGCCGCCGCCGAGGCCGCGGGCCCCGATTTCGAGGGAACGGAGGGCTTTTTGCAGGGACTCCTTAAAGGTGCGCCCGATGGCCATGGCCTCGCCCACGCTCTTCATGGAAGAGGTGAGGGTCTTGTCCGCGCCGGAGAATTTTTCAAAGGTGAATCGGGGGATCTTCGTGACCACGTAGTCGATGGTCGGCTCGAAGGAGGCCGGGGTTTCGCGGGTGATGTCGTTGCGCAGCTCGTCGAGCGCGTAGCCGACGGCGAGCTTGGCCGCGATCTTGGCGATGGGGAAGCCCGTGGCCTTCGAGGCGAGCGCTGAGGAGCGCGAGACGCGGGGGTTCATCTCGATCACGACCATGCGGCCCGTCTTCGGGTCGGTGGCGAACTGGATGTTCGAGCCGCCGGTTTCCACGCCGATGGCGCGGATGACCGCGAAGGAGGCGTCCCGCATGAGCTGGTACTCCTTGTCGGTCAGCGTCATGGCCGGGGCCACCGTGATGGAGTCGCCGGTGTGGACGCCCATCGGGTCGAGGTTTTCAATCGAGCAGATGACGACGCACTGGTCCTTGTGGTCGCGCATGACCTCCATCTCGTACTCCTTCCAGCCCAGCAGGCACTCTTCGACGAGGACCTCGGTCACGGGGGAGGCGTCGAGCCCGAAGGCCACGATGTCTTCAAATTCTTCCTTGTTGTAGGCGATGCCGCCGCCGGTGCCGCCGAGGGTGTAGCTGGGGCGGATGATGAGCGGGTACTTGCCGATCTTTTCCGCCGCCGAGCGGGCCTCGTCCATGTTGTGGGCGGTGTGGCTGTCGGGGATGTCCAGCCCGATCTCGATCATGATCTGGCGGAACTTTTCGCGGTCTTCGCCGCGCTCGATGGCGTCCTTTTTGGCCCCGATCAGCTCGACGTTGTACTTGTCCAGGATGCCCAATTCGGCCAGCTTGAGGGAGAGGTTCAGACCGGTCTGCCCCCCGAGGGTGGGCAGGAGCGCCTGCGGCTTTTCGCGGGCGATGATCTTTTCCAGAATCTCCGGGGTGAGCGGCTCGATGTAGGTCACATCGGCGAACTCCGGGTCGGTCATGATCGTGGCCGGGTTGGAGTTGACGAGGACGACGCGGTAGCCTTCCTCGCGCAGGGCCTTGCAGGCCTGGGTGCCGGAATAATCGAATTCGCAGGCCTGGCCAATGACGATGGGGCCGGACCCGATGATGAGAATGGTGTCAATATCGGTACGCTTGGGCATCTGGGAAATGTTTAACCGGGTACCCTTGCAGAATTCCGGCGGATGAAAAGCTTTTTCATGGAAACTCTTTATCCGAAGCCGTTCGCCGGGCCGTTAGCTTACTTTTTCAGCCCTCGCTCAGGCTTTTTGAGATTTTGTTGAGACGATCTTGCAGCAGCGGGAGCGAGAGCATGTAGAGAATCGTCGTGGTCACGGTCAGGGTGGCGCCGGGGGCGCTTTTGAGCCCGAGAGCGTGGAGCTGGCGGGCGGCACGGACCAGCCCGTAGCAAACCGTGGCCAGGCTGAGGAGCCCGAGGACCAGCCCGGTGGGCAGGAGCCAGCCGGGAAGCAGATCGATCCTGCTTTCGGTGGACTGTCGCACCCAGAAAATCCCGAGCCCCAGCGCGCCGAGGTAAAGCAGGTACAGCGGGCAAAAGAGCGCGATCAGCCCCCGGACCGGGATCGGGCGTTCGCCGCCGAGTCGGTTCACGTCGCGCATGATGAGAAACGCCCACACGTAGCCGTAGCAGGTAAACGTCGCCGGGACAAACAGCCAGTGCAGGGCCGGGGGGCGGCGCGGGATGTCGGGAATGGCCGGGTGGGGCAAGGGCGCTCCGGAATCGGCGTGGTCAGACGTCGCCTGGCCGGGAGTGTTCCGGGTGAGAGCGGCGTTGTCGTGAGCGGAGGGCGTTGTCATACCTCAATAAGGAAACAGGCGGTCGGCGGTCAATCCGGTGACGAGGCTCTCGGATGCGGCGTGGTGACGGCGGGCGGCTGGTTGATGGGTGGCTCGCGGGTGTTGATATGGCGGCGGCGCGGAGACGGGGGCGTCCTGCGGGAAGCGGAACGGCCCCGTCGTCTCCGGCGGAAACCCGCGCCTTACTCGGCGCTGAAGCGATAGATCGTGCGCGAGGTGAACGCGGTGCCGGGACGCAGGATGATGTCGCCGAGGGTGTCGGGCTGGTTGACGCCTTCGGGGCAGCCCTGCGTTTCCAGGCAGAGACCGGCGTGCTTGAAGTAGTTGCCGTGCTTGCCGGTCTCGGTGTCTTCCATCATGGCGCTGCTGTAGAACTGCACGCCGGGCTCGGTCGTGAGGCACTCCATCACACGGCCGCTTTCGGGCTCTCGCACGCGGGCCACCAGACGCGGTTCGGCGGTGCGCCCGCTCTGGAAAAAGTAGTTGTCGCCGTGGTGCAGGTGGATGCCCGCAATGCGTTCACCGAGGATGACGGGCTGGCGCAGGTCGTTGGCCTGGCCTTCAACAGAGCGGACTTCGCCGGTCAGGGTCATGGTATCGTTGGCCACCGCGTAGGTGTCGGCCAGGATCTGGATTTCGTGCCCGAGGACGTCGCCGTTGCCCTCGCCGCGGAGGTTGAAGTAGGCGTGGTTGGTCACGGCCAGCGGGGTGGCCTTGTCCGTGAGGAAAGCGTAGTCGATGACGAGCTCCCCCGCGTCGGTCAGCCGGTACGTGACGGTGCAGTCAACCGTCCCCGGAAAGCCGTTGTGCCCGGCGGGGTCGATGTAGCGAAGCTTCAGCACCGACGCGCCTTCTTCCTCCAGCGCGGTCGGTTCCCAGAGCTGCTTGTCGTAGCCGTCACGGCCGCCGTGCAGGCAGTTGTCGCCGTCGGTTTTGTCCAGTTGATACTCCGTGCCGTCGAGGGTGAACTTCGCCCCCGTGATGCGCCCGGCCACGCGCCCGGTGATGGCCCCGAAGAAGGGATGCCCGGCGAGGTAGCCGTTCAGGTCTTTTTTGCCCAGGAGGACGTCGGCCTTTTTACCGTCGCGGTCCGGCACTTCGAGCGAGAGCAGGAGGCCCCCGTAGTTGGTGACGCGCAGCACCATGCCTTGAGCATTGGTGAGGGTGAAAAGCTCGGCGGTGCGGCCGTCGGGCAACTGGCCATAATCTTCGCGGGTGATCGACATAGGCGGCCAGTGTGGAGCCTGCCGGGACGGACGACAAGCCTGACTTGCCGGAGCCTTTTCGTCTTTAACAAAAAAGCCGGTCGCCCCCTCAAGGGACAACCGGCTGCAAAAAGCGGATAAGGCGCGCGGTGGCGTCTTACTTGGCCTTGCGGCGGCGCAGGGCGGCCAAGCCGAGCATGGCGACCCCGCCCATCAGCGCGTAGGTGGATGGCTCGGGGACCGGGTTGATGTTCCCGCGCAAGGGGGTGTTCGACCAGCCCATGTCTGTCGTGTAAATTTTGAGACCCGTCTGGCTGTTTTCGAGGTCATAGAGGGAGAGGTCCAGCTCGGAGGGCGGAGTGGTCAAGCTGGCCGCGCCGTTGAAGTACACAGGTTCCAGCGTGATGTTGAGGCTCAGCAGGGTGTATTCGTAGATCGTGTCGTCGGTGAGGTTTTCCGTGCCATACTCCGTGGTGAACTGGATGCTGTGGTAATCGCCGCCGGTGATCGACCCGTTGGTGACGCCGAAGGACGCCTTGTCTGTCAGCGCTGAGGTGGTGAAATTTTCCGTCTCCCCGTAGAGGGTCAATTCAAACTCCAGCAAGCGGAACTGCGCCTGGGTGGCACCCGAGAAAAGGGGGCTCGCCTCTGTGTCCCACTGCAGGGTTGCCGACCAGGCCGAGCCGACCGGGAACTGCGCATTGAAGTTTGGCGCTGCGCCGCCAGTGTTGTTAGTCGTCACCCCGGAGAGCGTCGTCGTATAGATGGCCCCCGAGGCCGCGACGCTGAAAGCCAGGAAGGCGGCGATAGTAGCTGTCGTATTAGTGATTTTGGTAGCATGCATAATCGGTGCTTATCGGCTCGAAATGGTAACGTTTTGTCAATAGGATTCTGTATTTAAGGTGGATGAGCCTTGTAGGAGGATAGGGCCATAAGTCCTGTGTTGGTTTTGGTTCGCAGCAAGGTTGAGGGTGCGTCCGCTCTTGCGCCGGCTGTCGCTACGTTGTAGAAGCTCTGTTTTTTAGGTGAAATCGTTTCTGTCCATCTGTGTCTTGCTGACTGCTTCGTTGAGGTTGGCGGCGTTTGAGACGGTGACGTTCGACGCCTTTGACGGCATCGACATCACCGCCGACCTGTATTGGGCAGACAAGGATAACCCGGAGACACCGTTCATCATCCTGCTTCACCAGGCCGGTTACAGCCGGGGGGAATATCGCGAAATCGCCCCAAAGCTGGTCGCAATGGGCTACAACTGCATGGCGGTGGACCTGCGCAGCGGCAGTGGCGTGAACAACGTCCTCAATGAAACTGCCCGGCGGGCCGTGGACGCTCAACAGACGCCGACCTACCTCGACACGACAACGGACATTCTGGACGCGGTCTTTTACGTCCGCGATCACTACGCCCGCGGTTCCGTTATCCTGTGGGGAAGTTCCTACTCAGCCTCGCTGGCGCTGAAACTGGCGGCGGACCGTTCCCGGCTCGTGCAGGGGGTGGTGGCGTTTTCGCCGGGCGAGTACTTTGTCTCTCTGGAGAAACCCAGCAACTGGATTGCCGACAGCAGCCGCAAGCTGGAAGTGCCGGTCTTTATCGCCTCGTCCCGTCGGGAGGCGCGGCTATGGCAGTTGATTTTTCATGAGATCTACTCGGACCACAAGGTCAGCTATGTCCCGGAGACGAGCGGCGACGAACACGGTTCGCGCGCCCTCTGGGCCGACAACCCCAACCACGACGGCTACTGGACAGCAGTGAGCGCGTTTTTGAAAACGTATTTCCCGCCCAACCCTGCCTCGGGGAAATAGCTGTCGCACCGATTGGCTTGTATAATAAATATCCCTCGTCCCTCCCAAAACAGCCAAGCCCCCGGGTAGCGGCCTTTTTGGCTCCGTAGGGGCTAGCTGGTCCAGCCAGACGCCTCAGTGTCCAGTGCGGCCACGCACGGGGCGAAGCCCCCTCATTGCCACCGGGTGCAACCCGGGCTTTCGACTTGCTGTCAGGCCGTCGGTGACCATGATTGGGGCATCATGATTCGATCGTTCCCTCTCTTTGCTCTCACCATGATCGCTCTTGTCTTTGCCGGTTGCCAGTGTGGCGAATCTTCCGGCGGCTCGGGTTCACTTTCCGACGGGCAGACGCTCGGCATGGCCAGCAATGGCGAGACGTTCCAGATGCGGGTAGGCGACACCTTCTCGGTCTCCCTGCCGTCAAATCCGTCCACCGGCTATTCCTGGCAACTCGACGATTCCTACAAGCCCGTGCTGACCATGCCCGGCGGGGCGCAGTCGCAGACGTTCTCGGCCGGTACGACGGCGATCGTGGGCGCGCCCGGCATCGCCACCTGGACGTTTAAGGCGGCCAAGGCTGGTGAGACCAAGCTGCGGCTCGAATACGCCCGCGCCTGGGAGAAGGACACCCCGCCGACCGAAGTTTTTGAAATCACGGTCAACGTCACCGAATAAAGGGGCTGGTCGTTCGTCAGGCATGATGAAAAGCGGGGAGGGTAACATTTCCGGGCGCGGTCTTCGCGGCGCGCAATCGGCGTCCGTGTGGGTGTTGCTCGGGCTGGGGGTGTTTCTGGGTGGTTGCGCCAGCTATCAGGACGAGACGCGGGCGCTCCAGCAGGCCTGGATCGCCGGGGACGACGTGACCGCCGCCGCCGAGGCCCGCAGCCAGGCCGATGACGACCCGACCGGCACCGACGCTTTGCTTTGGCGGCTGGAGGAGGGCGCGGCCTACCGCGCGGGTTCGGAGTTTAACCAGAGCAACACCGCCTTTGCGCAGGCCGAGGCGCGGGTCAACTACTACGACTCGCAGGCGTCCTTCCGCGTGAGCGAGCAGACGCTGGCGACATTGACCAATCTGACCTTTCTGCCCTACGAGGGGACGGCTTACGACCGCATCATGCTCAACACCTACAAGGCGCTCAACTACCTCTCGCTGGGGGATTACGAGGCCGCCCGTGTCGAGCTGAACCGTGCCCTCGACCGCCAGCGCGAGGCCGTGGCGGCCAATGCCGCTGCCATCGCCGAGGCCGAGGAAAACGCCGATGTCGCCTCCGCCAAGGCTGGTTCCCCCGGCGAGGACGGTTACAACGTCCACCGCGCCCTCGACGACCCCTCGTTCCAGCGCCAGCTCAGTTCGGCCTACAGTTACCTCAACCGCTACAGCGTTTACGCCGACTACGTGAACCCGTTCACGGTTTTTCTCGAAGGGCTCTACTTCATGTGCAACGCGGCCAGCCCGTCCGACCTGGAACGTTCGCGCATGGCTTTCCAGCGGGTTAGCGGGATGCTCCCGAACAATCGGTACATCAGCCAAGACCTCGCGACGCTCAACGACCGGCTCAACGGCCAGCCCATGCCCCACTTGACCTATGTTATTTTCGAGACCGGCATGGCTCCGTCCCGCACTGAGCACATGATTAACATCCCGCTCTTTCTGGTCACCAAGCAGGTGCCTTACGTCGGGGTGGCCTTCCCGCAACTCAGGTTCAACGACTACTATGTGCCCAGCCTGACTGCCCACGCCGGGGGCAGCAGCTATGAGACCATGACCGTCTGCGACATGGATTCTGTCGTGGCGCAGGATTTCCAGAACTACCTCCCCGTGGCCGTCACCCGGACGCTGATCTCCGCCGGGGTCAAGGCCGCGCTCCAGTACGGCGTCTATGAGGCGACCAAGGACAACAGCACCGTCAACCTGATCGCCATGATCGGGACCTCCATCTACGCGGCCTCGACCAACCACGCGGACCTGCGTACCTGGGTGACGCTGCCCAAGGAGTTTTCCTACTGCCGTTTCCACACCCCGGAAAGCCGCCAGGTCGAGATCCGGCTGCGCGGGGCGCAGCGCCTTACCGTTGACCTTTTGGACGGACAGGTTAATGTCATTTACATTAAAAGTAACTCTCCCGGCGCCTCGGTGTCTGTACAGCAGTTCGTGATGAAAGAAAGCGATTACCCGATGCCGGACCAGGGAGCCCTCTCTCTATGAAAAAATTCCTTATCCTGCCTCTGCTCGCGCTCACCCTGGCGGGCTGCGATACCATCAACACCGTCGAACGGGCCAACCCGGAAATGACGCCCGACTACGTGGCGACGAAGAAAGTCACCACCGACCCGAGCCTGGCCGATATCGTTTCGGTCGAAGATGTCATCCAGAGCACCGTCAGCGGCAACCTGCTGAAAATCCAGGTCGAGCTGAAGAACAAGACCAACAGTTACCACCGCTTTCTGTACCGTTTTCAGTGGTTCGACAAGGACGGGATGCAGGTCACGACCGCAGCCCCGCCGTGGCGTACAAGCCAGGTCGAAGGCCGCGAAACGGTCTATGTCTCCGGCGTCTCGCCCAGCCCGAACGCGGCGGACTTCCGGCTCGAACTGCTCGACTCGATGGGGCCGCAGGACAGCAGCGGCTCCAGCAACCCCAAGGCCCGCGCCCCCGGCAAGTGATTCTTTCTATCTAGCGGCTTAAACAAAATCGTAACCATCTTTGTCGTGCATAATGGCTAAATGGTTAAATGGCTAATTGTTGTTTCCTGAATTCACTCTCCAACAATTAACAATCAGCCATTTGACCGCGTAACCATGATGGCGGCACAAATTATCCGAAACGCTATCGTTTCATAAAAACTCTTCCGACACCTGATGAAACAAACGCTGACCACTCTCTCTATCGCTCTGGCCGCTGCGCTGGGCTTCTCCGGCTGCAACTCCGGCGGTGACGCCAAGTACGTGGATTCCGCCGGGCCGCGCACGATTGTCTCGGTGGACGAGATCAATATCCAGGACTGGTCCAACGCCGCCGACCAGATGATCAACTCGATGCTCACCTCCGGTGTGCTGGAGCGCGCGCCCTCGCAACCGGCGGTGCTGGCCGTGAGCCGGATCATCAACGACACCCGCACGCACGTGGACACCGACCTGTTGACCAAGCGCATCCGCGTCGCGCTCAACCGCTCGGGCAAGGCCATGACCACGACCACCATCGACGTGCTTGCCTCGCCCGAAGACCCGCTCGCCGCCGCCGTGCGCGGGCAGGCTTCGCCCACGCCTTTCTTCAGCCTCTCGGGCAAGATCCTCGAGATCAACGCCCGCGCCGGTAACACCAAGCAGGTGACGTACGTCTTCCAGCTCTCCCTGACCGAAATTCCGACCGGCCTCGCCGTCTGGGAAGACCAGGTCGAGATCACCAAGCAGGGCGGACGTTCCAGCGTCGGCTGGTAAAACGCCAGCACCCTCTGCGGGGTTCTCTTTTCCGCAGCAAAAAAACGCCGGGCGATTGTGCCCGGCGTTTTGGTTTTAGAGTGGTTAAAGGGCCGGTTAATTACGGCTCTTCTTCATGTCCTTTCCGGCCTTCCTGTTAAATCTCCTATCTATCCAAACAGGTGAACCGGGCAGAATCACCAGATGCCGCGTTCGCCTTTTTTCAGGCTCAGGGCGAAGGCCGTGATGAGCTTGACCGTGTTCTCCACGTCGGCCAGGTCCACGACTTCGCTGGGCGTGTGCATGTAGCGCAGCGGGATCGAGACCACGGCGGCGGCCACACCCTCGCCGGCCATCTGGATGGCGCGGGCGTCGGTGCCGGTCGGGCGCGGTTCGCACTCGATCTGGTGGGGGATATTTTCCTTTTCAGCGCACTTGACCAGCCGCTCGAAGACGAAGGGGTTGATGTTCGGCCCGCGTCCGATGATCGGGCCGCCGCCGAGCTTTTGCAGGCCGTGCTGCTTGGGGTCGCAGTCCGGGTGGTCGGTGGCGTGGCCCACGTCCACGGCGATGCCGATGTCCGGCTTGATCGCGTAGCTGGAGGTGACGGCTCCGCGCGTGCCGATCTCCTCCTGGGTGGTGGCCACGCTGACGACCTTGGCGCTGAGCTTCTTTTTCTGCTCGGCCAGGCGGCGCAGGGTTTCGCTGACGACGTAGCAGCCGCTCTTGTTGTCAAAGGCCCGCGAAGCGCCAATGGTGCCGTGGATCAGTTCAAAGTTGTGCTGGTAAACGACGGGGTCGCCGATGGAGACACGCTCCAGAGCCTCGTCGCGGCTTTTCGCGCCGATGTCGATCCACATCTGGTGGATTTCGGGGACTTTCTTGCGGTCCTCGGGACTCATCAGGTGAATGGCGCGCTTGCCGGTGACGCCGGTGACTTCGCCGCCCTTGGTCAGCACGACCACGCGGCGGCCGGGGATCATCACGCGGTCATGGCCGCCGAGCACGTCGAAGTAGATGAAGCCCTTGTCATCGACATAGCGGATGATGAAACCGAGTTCGTCCATGTGCCCGGCGAGCATGAGGGTGGGGTTGCCCTTGGGGTTGAGGGTGGCCAGGCGGTTGCCCATGCGGTCCTTCTCGTACTTGTCGGCGGCGGGCTTGAGGTACTTTTCGAGCACGTCTTGGGCCTCGTTCTCTGCACCGGTGGGGGAGCGGGCGTCGAGCAGGGCTTGGAGAAAAGGTGGGACGATGGTTTGTTTTTTGGCCATAGAGAGGTAAAATGTCTAAAAAGCCGCCGTTCGCAAAAGTTTTTTGATGGGCAAGGCGGGCGATGTCCCTATATCTGTATCTCTCTACCCGGCAAGACTATGAGGATCTATCCCGCAATCGACATCAAACACGGCGCCTGTGTCCGGCTGACGCAGGGCCTCGCCGACCAGGAAACCGAATACTTTAACGACCCGCTCGAACCGGCCCGCCTCTTCAAGGCCGCCGGCTCGGAATGGGTACACGTGGTGGACCTCGACGGGGCCTTCGACGGCAAGCCCTCCAATCTCGCCGTGGTCGAGGGCATCGCCGCCCTGGGCCTGAAGGTCGAGTTCGGCGGGGGCATTCGCGAACTGGCCGACGCCGAGGCGCTACTGGCCGCCGGGGTGAGCCGGATCGTGGTCGGCACCCGCGCCTGCAAGGACCACGCCTTTGTCGAGGAACTGGTCCGCCGCTGGCCCGAACAACTCGCCATCGGTATCGACGCCCGTGAGGGCAAGGTGGCCGTGCGCGGCTGGGTCGAGGTGACGGATATGCCCGCGATCAGCTTCGCCTGCAAGCTGGCCGAGGCCGGGGTTCAGCGCATCATTTACACCGACATCAGCACCGACGGGATGATGGTCGGCCCGAACTTCGAGGGGCAGGAGGAAATGCTCAGCGCCGTGCCGATCCAGATCATCGCCTCGGGCGGGGTCAGCGACCTGCACGACCTCGTGGTTTACTCCGAGATGGCCCGGAAGTTCGACAACCTCGACGGCGTCATCGTGGGCAAGGCCCTTTACGAAAAGAAATTCACGGTCAAGGAAGCCCTCGACGTGGCCGCCCGCGCCTGAGCCGGGGGTTGACCGTACAAACAATTTACCGGAAAAGCCGGGGTGAGCGGAGACGTTCGCGCCCGGCTTTTTTGTGTCCCGAGGAAGGGCGGTCTCTATTGATCTCGCGAAAAGCATTAACAGGAAGAGCGGAAAGAGCGATAAGCAAGACCGGAGACATCTCCTTCCTGACTTCCCGGCCTTTCTGTTAAATCTCTTATTTATCAAGGCTGGTGGCAAACGGTCTTACAACTCCTCCAGCACGTCCTCCAGCGGATAGGTCCAGATCTCGGACAGGGTGGGGTGGTACCAGTGGGTTTTCAGCAGGTCGGCGGCGCTGGCCTTGAGGGCGATGCCGACGGCGAGGCTGTGAATGAGTTCGGAGGCGTCCTTGCCCACGCACTCGGCTCCGAGCAGGCGGCCCGTTCCCTTTTCGGCCAGGACTTTGACGAAGCCGTGCTTGGCCTCCATGAGGATGGACTTGCCGTGGTCGTCGAAGGGGTAGTCGGCGCTGACGTAGGCAATGCCGCGCTTTTTCAATTCCGCTTCGGGGATGCCCGCGTGGGCGATCTGCGGGTCGGTGAAAACGATGGACACGAGCGCGTCGTAGTCAACCGGCTGCGCCGGGCGACCGGTGGCGTGGCGGGCTGCCAGCTCGCCCTGCATGATGGCGACGTGGACGATCTCGTGCGGTCCGGCCACATCCCCGGCGGCGTAAACGGCGGAGTTCGTGCTCTGCTGGAACTCGTTCGTCTGGATGTGTCCGGACTTGCGGAGGGTGACGCCCGCGGTTTCCAGCCCGAGACCGTCGGTGGCGGGCTGGCGGCCAAGGGCGTTGAGCAGGTGAGCGGCCTCGCGGACCATGAGCTTGCCGTCGTGCTCGAAGCTCACGCGGAAGCCCTTGTTCGTGCGCTCGACCTGGCGCAGTTGCGTGCCGGTAATCAGCTCGATGCCTTCGCCACGGAAGACTTCCTCGACCACGGCGGCGGCCTCGGGCGACTGCTCTTTTAAAATGTGCGGGCTGCGCTGGATCTGGGTCACGCGGCTGCCGATGCGGTGCAAGAACTGCGCCAGCTCGCAGGCGACGACCCCGCCTCCGAGCACGATAACCGACTCGGGCAGCCGGTCGAGGTCGAGCACGTCGTCGCTGGTCCAGGGGCTGGATTCTTTCAGGCCCGGAACGGGCGGGCAGGCGACGACCGAGCCGGTGGCGACGAGAAAGGCGTCGGCGGTCAGGACGGTGCCGTCGTCGAGGGTCAGCTCGCGCTCGCCGGTGAAGCGCGCCCGGTTGCGAAAGAGGCTGAAGCGCTCGGAGGCGAGTTGCTCCTGCCGGTACTCGGCGAACTCCGCGATGGTCCGCAGCTTGCGCTCGTGCAGGCGGGGCATGTCGGCCTTGGCCACGGGGATGTTGAGCCCGAAGCGGTCCGCCAGCCGCGCCAGGTGAAGTATCTCGGCGGAGTAGATGAGGGTCTTGGAGGGCATGCACCCGCGCAGGATGCAGAGCCCCCCCAGGGTGGAGCCGCCGTCAACGATGGCGACGCGTTCGCGGGTCTCGCGGGCGGTGCGGGCGGCTGCGTAACCGGCGCTTCCGCCCCCGATTACGATGAAATCAAAGTGTTCGGCCATGTGATGTTGTCTGGTGTTTAAGTACGACAAACGGGATAAAGCATTGCGAAGATGTAGGGAACCCTTAGTCTATCCAGCAAGTCTGCCCTTACAATGCCGGAGTTAAATAAAGCCTTTTTCGCCCTGTGCCTGCTCACGCTGCTGCCCGCCGCCGTCCCGGCGGGGACGCCCTTCGATCCCCAGGACCCGCCGCAGGGGCTGTTCTCGGAGGAATGGATGGAGATTTACCTGCTCGGGCAAAAGGTCGGCTATTCGCAACTGAGCCTCCGCCGCGACGGCGATACGATCCATACCGAGACTCGCACCCGTATGGAGGTGCGCCGGGGAGCGGTGCCGATGGCTTTCGAGACCCTTGAAAAAACAACCGAAACGGTGGACGGCCAGCCGCTGGCCTTCAGCGTCGAGATGAATATGGCGGGCCAGCCGATTGTCCAGAGCGGCACGGTTGAGGGTGAGCGGCTTGTCCTCACGCAGGAGCAGCAGGGGCGCAGCCAGAGCCGCGAGCTGGCTTATCCGCAGGGGGCGTTGATGAGCTGGGGCCTCACGCGCAAGACGCTCGAACTGCCGCTTGAGGCTGGGGCGGAGTTCACGGCGCGGCTGTTCAGCCCGTCGATCAGCACAGAGCTTGCCCCGGAGGTGAGCTATCGCGTCATCGGGCAGGAGGAGACGTTGATTAACGAAAAACAGGTTTCCGCCTGGCGCTCGGAAATGGTCATGCAGGTGGGCCAGACAAATATCCCCACTGCCATCTGGACCGATGACGACCACCGCGTGCTCAAGACCACGGTCAACATCATGGGCATGCCGATGGAGATGCGCACCTGCACGCAGCAAGAGGCGATGGAGGGCTTCGCCCCGGCGGAAATTTTCGAGAACAACCTCATCCGGCTCAATCAGGCCATCCCTGCCGGGGCGCAGGAAGTTGTCTATCGGGTTACCGTGGACGGCGCGCATCCAGACCTGATGCTGCCCGCGAGCGACTTCCAGCAAGTCGAGCGCGTCGGGGTGGGCGAGTTTTTGGTCACGGTGAGCCGGGCCGACCACACGCAGATCCCGCGCATCCTGCCCAAGCTCGACATGGCCGTCTGGGGCGAGTACCTGGAGCCGAACCTGATCCTCGACTCCTCCGACGAGAAAGTGGTCACGGTGGCGCAGGAAGCCGTCACCGACCAGCGCCCTGACAAGGTGGCGCAGGCGGACCAGCTGCGTGTATTCGTTACCCACTACATCACGGACAAAAACCTTTCGGTCGGCTTTGCCACGGCGAGCGAGGTCGCCCGCGATCCGCAGGGCGACTGCAGTGAGCATGCCGTGTTGCTGGCCGCAGTGGGCCGGGTCTGGGGCATCCCCTCGCGGGCGGTGGCCGGGCTGGTTTACCTGCCGCGCATGCGCATGGCCGACGGCCAGTTCGCCGAAAACGTCATGGGCTACCACATGTGGACGCAGTTCTACCTCGGCGGCCAGTGGGTGGACTTCGACGCCGCGCTGGACGAGTCCGAGTGCTCGCCCACGCGCCTGGCGCTGATGGCCTCCTCTCTTCAGGAAACCTCTATGGCCGAGTTGGGGCTCGAGCTGCTCGACCTCATCGGCCAGATTAATGTCGAAATCGTATCCGTAAAATGAATACCCGTTGCCGCCCCCTCCTGTTTGCCTGTGCCGCCGCTGCGGTTCTCACGCTGGCCGCCTGCTCGAAGCAGAAGCCTGCCGCTACCGCCGAAAAGGCGCCCCCGCCGCCGCCCGAACCCAAGAGCGTGGTCATGACCACGGGTAAAATCGGCCTGGACGACCTGCCGGACATTTCCTTCGAGTCGGTGGAGATCATCGTCTTGGACAAGCTGACCCCGGAGCTGATCATGCTGCTCAACCAGCAGCACAAATGCTACACCGCGCTGATCGCTCCGCCGCCCGAACCGGAGCCGGAGCAGGCAGCCGCCCCGGAGAGCGAACCGGCCTCTTCGGATGGGCTGGAACTGCTCAGCGACCGCGACCGCGAGCGGCTGAACGACATGCTGACCGAGCTCAAGGGCGAGCTTCCGGCCCGCGTGACCTCGGGCTTCACCGTCAACGGTACGCAACGCGATTTCGTGAGCCGCGAGTCCCTTTACAACCGTTACGCCCAGCCCATTTCCACCCTGACGCTGGAGAACATGGTCCCTGTCCTCCAGCAGATGGGGCAGAACATGCGGGCCGATTACGACTTGCTGGTCAAGGAGTCCGAATCCGGCTCCGGCGACCGTGCGCTCCAGGCCAAAGCCGACATCAACTGGATGGCCGCGCTTAGCGAGTACATGCCAGGGTACGAGCGGCTCGTGCGTCGCTATGATTCCCTGCGTCGCCGCGCCCTGTTGCGCGATGCCCGTAGCGGCGGTTCGTCTTCGTCGTCCGCTTCGACTGGCGAGTCGGCCGAGCAGGCTTTTGAGCGCTTCCAACTCGACAACGCCATGACTCTCCAGGTCGTCTGCTACAAGGACGCCCTCGGGACCGCTTTCGCGCAGGCCGACGGAACTTTTGAGGTCAAGGGGCAGGGGATATTGCTGGCCCGGATCGACGACGAGCACAACCGCGCGGTCTTTTTCCGCGACGGGATGAAGGCGCCGACCGTGGTCTTTTCAGAGGTGAAAACCACCGAGAAAACCGTTCAGCCCGAGTAGCTGCTCACGGATTGTCGTGTCGCCGGATAAACACACCCCGGCAGGCGCGGCGCATGCGTCTTTTTCTCTTCTTGGCGTCCTTTGCGGCTTTGCGGTTAAAAACCTTATCCTCTGTGGTTAAAAAAAAGGGGGTCGATTGGCCTTACTTGTAGGGGCGGGGAGGACGCGCGTGTGAGCGGCGGCGGCGGGACCCTTCGTCGGTGAAGACCAGTTGCGGGCGCAGGATGTCCGAGGTTTTCAGGTGAGGAATGACCGACCAGCGGTAGGCCATGAACCACAACAGCAAAAACGAAAACGCGAACGCCGGGAAGCGGAACGGAAACCCGACCAGCGCCAGCAGCAGGCCCAGCGAGCAGGTTCCGAAAAGATACCAGCTCAGCGGGCGGTGGGTTTTCAGGTTCAGGAAGCGGATAAAGACCAGTGCCGGAACGCTGATCCAGGCAAATGCCCCGACCAGACCGTACTCGACGAGTACCTGAAGCGCGTCGGAGTGCGCGGCTTGATAGACGCTCGTTCCCAGTTCGGTTTCCTGATAAAAGGTCATCATGGTGCGGAAGGAGCCCGCGCCCCAGCCGAAGACGGGTTTATCGAGAAAGAGCTGCCAGGCGTCCTTGTAGATGAGGAGCTGCTCCTGAAAGCTGAGTCCCACGCTGGGGATCAGGTTCGTATGGACGAGGCTTTCAGTGGCCCGCGGCAGGTAAAGGGCGAAGGTTGCGATACCACCGGTCAGAATGACAAAACCGCCCAGCCCGAGCACCAGCTTGGCGAATTTCTTGCGAGAACTGGTGTTGTAGGAGGCGTCGAGAGCGGCCAGCCCGAGCAGAAGGCTCAGGCAGAGCAGGTGCAGGCCCGTGCCGGTCAGTGCGACCGAGGCCGCCAGCACGAGCGTCGCCACGATGAACCAGATCCCGCCCCGGTCGAGGAAGGTCTGGAGGCGCATGTGCCGAATGTAGTGCGAGCCCAGTCCGATCATGGCTCCCGTCCACAGCAGCGCGAACGAGGCCCACCCGTGCGGATGCGGGAAGATGGAAAAATAGCTGCCCGAGGGCGCGTAGATGAAGCCCAGCAGGCGGTCGGACTGGAGCACGGCCTGGAGAAAACCGATGGCCGCGAGCACGGTTGCGAAGATGCCGAGGATGAGCAGAATGCGCCGGGCAACATCCTCGGCGCTGATGACAAGCAGCATGTTCAGCGCGCTGACGTAGATGCCCCCGGCGAGAAAAATCGCCATCCAGTTGTCTCTGGGCAGGGTGGTTACGGGGCTCAGGCTCCGGACCTCGTGCAGCAGCAGGTAGGTGATGCCGCCTTCCTCGACCTCCATGACGGGCGGATTCCACAGCCCCGTGATGAAGACGGCCAGACACACGATGAAGGGCAGCAGGTACGCGCTCAGCGTCAGCAGTGGATGGGTGTTGTGGTCAGGCAGCTCCGAGCTGTGCCAGAAATAGATGACCAGCCCGATCCAGCCGAAGGCCCCAAGGTAGGGTTGGGAGAAATAGGCGGCTCCAGCGAAAAGCAGAGCCGTGGCCAGTCCGAAGGCGACGAGATGCCATTGGATGGCTCTTTCGCCCTGGGTTTTGGGGCCGGGTGAGGGAAATTCTTCTTCGAGCACGCGGGGAGGGGGCGGAGGGGGTTATTGCGGGGCGGAGAGGCAGATGCTGTCGGCGACTTGGCAGGCGGTAGTCTCGTCGGTGAGCTGCGCCAGCACGGCGAGGGCAAAGGCCGTGGCGGTGCCCGCTCCCTGCGAGGTGAGGATGTTGCCGCTGCTCACGACGGCCTGCTGGGGGTCGCGGCCGGGAAGCTCGTTCGCAGTGGTGGGGTGGGAGGTAAAGGGCTTGCCGGGTAGCAGTCCGGCGTCGAGCAGGCACAGCGGGGCGGCGCAGATGGCGGCGACGAGTCGCCCTTCCTGGTGGTGGCGCTTGATCGCGTCGAGTACGCGCCGGTCGCTGCGGAGCTTGGCCACGCCGGGGCCGCCGGGGAGGATCAGGCAGTCGTAGGACTTTTTTAACGCCTCGTCGAGCAGCACGTCAGCCTTGACGCTGATAGCGTTGCGGCCTTTGACGCTTGTGTGGAACTCGCGGCTGGCGACGGTCACTTCGACCTCGCCACGGCGCAGGATGTCGATGGGGGCGATGGCTTCCATTTCCTCGAAGCCTTCATGGAGGATAATCAGGGCGGTTTTACTCATGGCTCAGGCTTTGGCGAAAGTTGACGATGGCATCTGAATAGCGGCTCCCCGCCGACTCAATCAAATTGTTGTGCCCGGCCCCCTCGACCCAGAGGTGGGACTTGGGTTCGGCGGCCTTTTCGTAGAGGGCCTGCCCGTGCCAGAAGGGGACGGTGCGGTCGGCGGTGCCGTGCAGGACGAGCAGCGGGCAGTAGATCTTGTCGATCTTGGCGATGGAGTTGAAGCAGTCCCAGGGCAGGATGCGCTTTTGGGTCATGACGCGGAAGGCGCTGGTAAAAGTGCCGTCGAGGATAACCCCGCCCACGGGCTTGCGGGCGGCCAGGTCGATGGTGGGACCGCCCCCGACCGAGCGGCCAAAGAGCACGATTTGCTCCGGGGTAAGCCCCTGCTCCTCAATCAGCCAGTTGTAGGCGGACTCGATGGCGTCGTAGCAGGCTTGCTCGCTGGCGCGGCCTCCGCTGGTGCCGTAGCCGGGGTAGTCGTAGGCCAGCACACTGAAGCCCATGTCGCGCAGCCAGGGCCACAGTTCGGGATTCGAGCCGATGTCCTCGCCGTTGCCGTGGCTGTAGAGCAGGGCGTGGGTGGCCTGCGGGTTGGGAAAATACCGGGCCGAGAACGTCCCCCCCTCGGGCAGGGGCAGCTTGAAAACGCCGGGATCGTTGTCGGAGTAGTTGGCTGGGGGTGCGGGGAAGATCATCCCGCGCGCGAAGAACAGCGCGAAGAGCATTGCGCCCGCATAAAGGACGATCAGGGTGATGGCGACGGTCTGGAGCATGGAAACGATAGGATTGCGGGTGCGCACGGCAGGGGGAAAGATTTCCCATGTGAGCACGCGCCGCAAGCTTTTCCCCAGTCGGCACCGGGAGTGAGCTTCCCGCTTGTCAGGGGCGTGGAGTGGGGCCATCATCGTTGGTTTCGCCGTGGAAGACTTTTCGCAATCCCTTTCGTACTCGCAACTGGGCCGTCGGGCAACCGAGCCGGTGATTACCGACCTGATGCACCGTGCCCTGAGTAATTCCGAGCTGCTTTCGCTGGCGGCGGGTTTTACGGATAATATCACCTTGCCGGTGGAGCTTGTCCAGCGCGCGCTGGCCCGGCTGGCCGAGGAGCAGCCGCAGGCCGACTACCTCCAGTACGGCGCCAACCGCGGGCGACCGGGCCTGCTCATCGAGGTGGCCAACTGGCTCAACGCTTGCGAGAGCGAAGCCGCCCCCTCGCCCTTCAGCCCGGAGTCGGCCTTCATCTCCAACGGCTCCCAGCAGGCACTCTATCTGGCCATGCAGAGCCTCTGCGATGCCGGGGACGTGATCCTCGTCCAGCGCCCGACTTATTTCGTTTTTCTGGAGTTGTGCCGGGGCCTGGGGATCGAGGCCGTTTCCCTGCCCGCGTTGCCCGACGGGGGGACGGATTTTGACGCGCTGCCGGACTTCCTGCTCAAGCTCAAAACCGCCCGCGGCGCGGAACGGATCAAGGCCCTTTACCTCAACAGCTACTACGGCAACCCCTCCACGCGCAGTGTGCCCGTGGAGGAAAAACGGGCGCTCGGACGAGCCCTGCTCGACAACGGCCTGCACATCCCCGTGGTCGAGGACGCCGCCTACCGCGAACTGTGGTTCGAACGCCCCTGGCCCGCGCCGAGCATCTTCAGCCTGCCCGAGTACGAGAGCCTGCCGCGCCTTTACCTGGGGACGTTCACGAAGCCCTTTGCCACCGGATTGAAGGTCGGCTACGGGATTTGCTCGCATGCCCAGTGGATGGACAAGATGCTCTCGCTCAAGGGACATCAGGACTTCGGCACACCGAATTTCAACCAGGCGGTGATCGAGAGCGTGCTCGCCGCCGGGGAGTACGCCACGCACCTTGAGCGCATCCGCGCTATTTACTCCGAAAAGGCCCGTCTCATGGGCGAAACCCTTGAAGCCTCGCCCTTGCGCTCGCTCGGCTGGGATTGGGAAACGCCCAAGGGAGGCCTCTACTACTGGATGTGCGGCCCGGAAGGACTCGACCTGTCCATCGGCTCGGATTTCTGCGAACGCTGCGTGGCCTGTGGCGTGCTCTACGTCCCCGGTGACCTCTGTGTGGCCGAGGGCACTCCGAAAAACTTTGCCCGCCTCAGCTTCGGCTCCCTCGCCGCCGAAAAACTGGCCGAGGCCACCGAACGCTTCATCCGCGTCGCCGCCGGGCGCTAGAGGGCTGTTTTTGAGTGCATTTTCGAAACTGAGTCACCAGCTTTGACGCGCATATTTTTCATGATGGCGTTTCCGTCGTCAGGGAAGGCTCCAAAGTCGGTCCGGCGTTTGGGCGCAGCCCGGATGCCGGACCGGGGGTGCAGCCCTCGGCTGCCGCGGGTTCGGGCTGCGTAAGCCCGAAAAAGAGTTTTCAAGCACTCTGCAGTGCCTGGTCGAGTTGGAGCCAGGCGTCAAGGGGGAGGGCTTCGGGGCGCAGGGTCGGGGGCAGGCCGGCGGATTCGAGGACGGCGAGCCAGTGGTCGAGGGCGGGGGATTTCTCCTGCCGGGCGAGTGAGCCGATTTGTTTACGGCGCTGGGTGAAAAACTTGCGCATGAGCGCACGGGTCTGCGGGGCGAAGGAGCGGGGGTGCTCGCGTCGCTCCAGGTGGAGCAGGACCGAGTCGATGTCGGGGGCGGGGTAGAAGCAACTCCGGGCGACGGCGTGGCCAGGGCGGCGCACGTAGGCGGCGGCGAGAAAGAGGCTGACCGCGCCGATGTTTTTCCCGCCGGGCTCGGCCGTGAAGCGTTCGGCGGCCTCGCGCTGGAGCATGAGGACCATTTTTTCCGGCAGGGGACCGGCGAGGATTTTCTCCATCCACGGGGTGGAAATGGCGTAGGGCAGGTTGGCCACGATCTTGAAGGGCCGGTCGCCGGGGAAGTCGCCTAAAGGCTTGTCCATGGCGTCGGCTTCAGCGAGGTGGAAGCGCGGTTCGTCGCCGCGGGTTTCGCGCAGGGATGCGGCCAGGCGGTGGTCCAGTTCGACCGCGTAAACCTCGGCCCCGCGCTCCAGCAGACCGCCGGTGAGCGTTCCCAGGCCGGGGCCGACCTCGACCACAGTGTCCCCGGCGGTGACTTTGGCCAGGTCGAGGGACTTGCGCACGATGTTGGGATCGACGAGGAAGTTCTGGCCGAGCTTCTTGCTCGGGTGCATGCCGAGTGCCTGCAGGCGTTCGCGCGTCTGGGTGAGGGTGAGCATGAAAGCGGTCCGAACGTTTGAAAGTTTGAAAGTTTGAAAGTTTGAGCGTGGGCCTTCTCTATCGGGCGGGTGGCTGGATACCCAGCCTAAAACCGCCTTGCCCCAACTCTCAAACTTTCAAACGCGAAACTCTCAAACCTATTTATTCGACCGCGTAGATCATGTAGGCCAGTCCGGGGATCATAAAGAAGACCACGAGGATGTAGCCCACGGCCCAGAGCTTGTTGGCGGCGGCCTTGGCGGCCAGATGCTCGGCGCAGATAATGGGGATTTTTCGTAAAAATGGCAGCCCGTAGATGACGATGACGCCGAAGACATTGAAGAGGAAATGCACGAAGGCGATTTCCATGGCCGAGACGCTGTTGTCGCCGGTGACGGCGGTGGCCGCCAGCAGGGCGGTCACGGTGGTGCCGATGTTGGCCCCGAGCGTAAAGGGGTAAACCTGCCGCAGGTTGATGACGCCGGTTCCCACCAGCGGCACGGCCAGGCTGGTCGTGGTGGAGGAGGACTGCACCAGCACGGTGACGACCGCGCCCGAGGTCAGGCCCGCCGCCGGGCCGCGTCCGAGGGCGGAGAGGAATATCTCTCTCGCCTTGCCGATGAGCAGGCGGCGCAGCAGCTTGCCAATGTAGATGATGGAGACGAAGATCAGGCCGATCCCGGCCAGGATCATGAGCACGCCGCCCAGCTTCGGGTAGCCGACGCTTTCGGAGAGATTGCCGAAGACCTCGTGTTGCATGAAGCTGACGACGGGTTTTGTCGCCGCCTTGACGGGATTGAAGCCGATTTCGGCGTTGTCCACGTTGAGGAAAAGATCCGAAAGGAAAAGGGAGGACTTTTCCAGAAAGCCGGTCATCAGTTCCAGCGGCAGGAAGATGAACACCGCCAGAATATTGAAAAAGTCGTGGATCGTGGCGGCGGCGTAGGCGCGCTGGAATTCCTGGCGCGAGCCAATATGGCCGAAGCTGACCAGGGTGTTGGTCAGGGTGGTGCCGAGGTTCGCTCCCATAATCATGGGGATAGCGGTCACCACGGGCAGACCGCCTGCCACCAGCCCCACAATGACGGAGGTGACGGTGCTGGAGGACTGGATCAGCGCTGTGGCCAGCAGGCCCATCATCACGCCCATGATCGGATTATCGGCGAAGGCGAAAAGCTTTTCCGCCCCGGCTGCACCGCCAGAGACCCACTTGAAGCCGCTGCCGATCATGCCCACCGCGATCAGCAGCAGATAAACCAGGACGAGGACTCCGAGCCAGTTTACGAATTTGGAGCCACCTGAGGTGATCGGATGCGGGACCTCGGGATGGATGACCTCCATTTCGGCGGGATTACTCTCTGGAGGAGTCGTACTCATTGGGAAAAGACCTGTTTGTAGGCATCGCGCCCCTCATAGAGCAACCCAACACTGGCCTTTTAAGGTTATTTCAACATGGCTGTAACAATCGTAACAATTGTAACAATTACTCCAATTCGTGCAGGGCACTGACCAGTTGGCCTGGATCTTCCTGTTTCATAAGGGCTTCGCCGATCAGGACGGCCTTGGCCCCGGCCTCGAAGACACGCATGCCGTCTTCCGGTGTAAAAATGCCGCTCTCGCTTACGGCGAGAATGTCGCGGGGGATTTGCGGGATGAGCTCCTCGGAAAAGGCCAGGTCGGTGCGGAAGCGGGCCAGGTCGCGGTTGTTGACGCCGATCATCTCCGGCTCGAAGCGCAGCGCCCGCTCAAGCTCGGGGGCGGTGTGGATCTCGTAAAGGGTGTCCAGCCCAGCGAGCCCGGCGGCGTCACTGAGGCGGGCGATCTCGTCGTCCTTGAGGGCACGGACGATAATCAGGATGCAGCGGGCCCCGGCCTCGGCGGCTTCGAGCACCTGGATCGGGTGGACCATAAAGTCCTTGCGCAGGCAGGGGGTGGAGCGGCGGTGGTCGCCGATGAAATCCGTCACCGTCCACAAGTCCTTGAGCGAGCCGCCGAAGTATTTCTCGTCCGTCAGCACGGAGATGGCGTCGGCCTCGGCATTGAGGTACTTGCGTGCCTGTTCCTCGGCATCGGGCAGCTCCGCGATTTGCCCGGCAGAGGGCGAGCGGCGCTTGATCTCCGCGATCACACCCAGGCCGGGGGCTTTGGCCAGCGACTCGATGAAGCCCGGACCGGTGCGCGGGCGCTCCCCGAAGCGGGCCAGCTCGGCTTCGGACACAGGGCGCAGGCGCGGGGCGAGTTGCTCGCGCGTGTGCGCCATGATTTCGGTGAGTTTGTCCATCGGGTGGAAATAAGATGTCGGGGGAAAGTCTCGTAAAAAGGAAAAGGCTGGGAGCCTTCCCCGTCCGGGCGGCTTTTTCAATGCCTAAATCAACCCGAAAAACCACCTCTCGGAAAAGAAAGCGCGGGTTTGCCTTTGCGCGTTTAAGGGTCAGAATAGATTTCAACTATGAGCGATTTGACGGCTGTTTCCTCCAGTTCAAACGCCTCTGGCGAGAGCGCCCTGTTCGCGCTTCGCGAGACTGTGGCCCGCCTGCGCGCCCCCGGCGGCTGCCCCTGGGACCGCGAGCAGACGCACCAGTCGATCTGCGACTGTCTGATCGAGGAGGTGGCCGAGCTGCTGGAGACGATTGACCGGCTCGACATGCCCCACATGCGCGAGGAGCTGGGCGACCTGCTCCTGCACGTGGTCATGCACGCCCAGATGGCGGAGGAGGCCGGGCACTTCGACCTCGAAGCCGTCGCCGCCGAGGTCAACGAAAAGCTCATTCGCCGCCACCCGCACGTCTTTGGCGACCTCGATCTGAAGGACTCCGAAGCCGTTCTGCAAAACTGGGACCAGATCAAGGCGACAGAGAAAAAGAACGGCGTCCAGGGCGCCGGGCTTTTCAAGCACCTGCCCCCGCAGTTGAGCGCTCTGCTCAGCGCCCGCGAGGTTTTCAAGCAGATCACCAAGAAACACCTGCCCGCGCCGCCGAGCGTGGATCAGGCCCGCATCGAATCCCTCTCGAAACAACTCACCGAGCCGGAAGCGGGCCAGCGGCTCTTCGAACTGGCCGCCGCCTGCCGCCTGGCCGGGATCGACCCGGAGTCGGCGCTCCGGCGATTCACCCAAACCGTACAGGACCAGACCGAAGCCCGTGCCGCTAAAAGCTGACAACCTCCGGCTGACCGAAGTCGAGACCTCTCAGGGGCGCGTCCTCGTGCCCTATGAGGTGCGCCGTCGCAAGGGGGCGCGCTACATCCGGCTGTCTATCGGGGCGCGTAACCACGCCGTGCTCTCCGTGCCCTGGCTCTGCCCGATAGCCGAGGCCATGCACTTCCTGCGTTCGCAGGGCACCTGGCTGGAAAAAAATCTTAAGGAAAACCCCAGTCGCTGCTCGCTGGTCAACTACCTGGAGGCGAATCCCCGTCTTTACGGGCTGGGGCAGGTCTTCCGGCTTAACCTGCAACTGACCCGTGCCCGGCCCTTTTACATTTACGACACCCAGTCGGGCGAAATTGAACTGCGCCTGCGCTCGACCGAAGATCAGGAAACGGAGATGGTCACGCTGGTCCGGCAATTCGCCGCCGAGGTGATCGAGACGCGCACGCGGGAGTTTGCCCGCGAGCACGGCCTGGGCATCGGGCGGGTCAGCGTGCGCGACCAGTCGAGCCGCTGGGGCTCGTGCTCAAGCCGGGGCACGATCTCGCTCAACTGGCGGCTGGTGCTGCTGCGGCCCAACCTCCAGGATCACGTCATCCTGCACGAGCTGGCCCACGTGACCGAGATGAACCACAGTCCGCGCTTCTGGGATCTGCTGCGCCGCTACGATCCGCGCACCGACCAGCACAATTCCCAGCTCAACCCCGCCGCCTCACGTCTCATGCCCCTGGGGCGAGCCTGAGGTTCCCTTGCATCACGAGCCTATTTGCCGGGACGCTCGTTGAGAAATTTCTTCATCGCCTGCAGCGACTCGCGGCTGAGGTGATGTTCGATCCCTTCGGCGTCGGCGTTGGCCTGCGCCTCGCTGACACCGATCCCGCGCAGGAAATGCACGACCAGGGTGTGGCGTTCGGCGGAGGCGATAGCCCATTCGGTGCCTTTGTCGGTGAGGACGATCCCCTCGTCCGGGCAGCGGTTGATGAGCCCGCGCTTTTCCAGGCGCGCCAGGGCGCGGATGACGGAGACATGGGTCACGCCGAAGATCTTTGTCAGGTCAACCACGCGGGCCGTGCCTGTATCCTCGCGCAGCTCATGGATGGCCTCCACGTAGTCCTGCGCCAGTTCGTCGGAGTGCTGACGGCGCACGCGCTCGTGCCGCTGAGCGGTATGGGCAGGGGTAGGGCTCTGTGGCATGGCCGCATGAAACCTGCTCCCCGCGGCGATGACAAGGTTTTTGCATCGCGGCAATCTCCGCCGAGAGACGCAGAACCGGAAATGCAGGGGCCCCAAAAAAAATAGCAAGAACTTGGGTAACTGCACATTAGCTGAGTTGCCGCCAGACAAAGGCGACGGCGATGCAGAGGGGGATGCCAAAGGCGAAGGGCAAGAGGGTGGCCAGGGCGGTCCAGCCGGCGCTGCGGGTTTCCTTGTAAATGGTGTAGATCGTCGTGCTGCATGGGTTGTGGCAGAGGCAGAATAACAGCAGGCAGACGGCGGTCAGGGTGGTCCAGCCTCCGGCGGTGAGGATCTGGTGGACGATCCCGTCGTCGGCCTCAAACATCACCCCCGCGCCCGCGCCGAGGTCGGTCATCCCGGTTTGCAGGACGGTCAGCATGAGGATGGTCGGGATGACGATTTCGTTGGCCGGGATGGCGATGATGTAGGCGAGCAGGATTAGCCCGCTCAGGCCCATCACCCAGCCCAGCGGCTCCAGCCAGCCGCTGAAAATCGTGGCCAGCGGTTCGCCGCCGACGTGGACATTGGCGACGAGCCAGATGACGGCCCCCGCGGGGACGGCGAAGACGATGGCCCGCCACAGCACGAACAGTGTGCGGTCGATAATTGAGGTGTAGAGCGTCTGCCAGAAGTTCGGCGGTCGGTAGGGGGGCAGTTCCAGACTGAAGGTGGAGGCCTCGCCGCGCAGGACGGTTTTGCTGAGAATCCACGAGCTGAGAAAGGTCAGCCCGAAGCCGAACACGACCACGCTGAAGACGACCGCCGTCGCCGCCAGGGTCGAGAACTGCGGCGAGACGAGCGCCCCGAAAAAGATGGTCGCGATCAGGATGAGCGTGGGCCAGCGTCCGTTGCAGACCGAGAAGTTGTTCGTAATCATCGCGATCAGACGCTCGCGGGGCGAGTCGATCACCCGGCAGGCGATGATGCCCGCCGCGTTGCAGCCCAGCCCCATCGACATGGTCAGGGCCTGTTTACCGTGCGCCCCGACGGCCTGGAAAATACGGTCGAGGTTAAAGGCTACCCTCGGCAGGTAGCCGAGGTCTTCCAGCAGGGTGAAGAGGGGAAAGAAAATCGCCATCGGCGGCAGCATGACGCTGATGACCCAGGCGCAGGAGAGGTACATGCCGTCCACGGTCAGCCCGGTCAGCCAGCCGGGGAAGCCGAGATCGACCGTTAACTGCCGCAGCGCCGGGTGTCCCCAGTCCAGGAGGATACCGGCGAGGAAGCTGGAGGGGTAATTGGCCCCGATGATCGTGATCCACAGGATGAGGGCGAAGATGAGCAGCATGACCGGGTAGCCGGTCAGCGGGTGGGTGAGCACGCGGTCGAGCCGGGCCTGCCAGCGGGCGCGGGCGGAGTCCGAGGGCTGGCGCACGCAGGCGGAGAAAATCTTCGAGGACTCGGAGTAAATCTGCTCCGTCAGGCGGTCGTGGAGGTTGCCGGGCGCGTGCCAGCGGAACGACTCGGCCAGCTCGCAGAGGCGTTCACCCGCTTCGCGGTCGTGGTCGCTGATGGCGTGGGGGCCGGATTTGCCACCGCTGGCGGCGTGGTCGGCGGCCAGTTGGCCAATCTCGCCCGAGCGCAGGGAGGCAGTCACGGTCTCGTCGGCGCAGAGCAGACGCAGCGCGATCCAGGGAACGTGCCGCAGGGTGGGGAAGGCTTCACGCAGGGCCTGGCTCAGGGTCTCAAGCGGCTGCTCGATCTCCGGAATGGCCAGCGGCAGGCGTCGTCCGGCGGGGCGCTCACCGGCGGCCACGCGGGCGAGTGCCTGGAGCAGTTCGTCGATGCCTTCGCCGCGCCGGGCCGCGCAGGGGATGACGGGCACGCCCAGCTCGGCTTCGAGCGCGGGCACGTCGATCTCGATCCGGTGCGCGCGGGCCTCGTCCATGAGATTCAGGCACACGACCACGCGCTTGGTGATCTGGAGAATTTGCAGGACGAGGTTGAGGTTGCGCTCGATGGCGGTGCTGTCGATCACGACGAGCGTTACGTCGGGGCGGCCGAAGAGGACAAAGTCGCGGGCCACTTCCTCGTCCGGTGAGGCCGAGAGCAGGGAATACGTGCCGGGCAGATCCACGAGTCGGTAGGTTTTCCCTCCATAGGAAAAAGCTCCCTCGGCGCGGGCGATGGTCTTGCCGGGCCAGTTGCCGGTGTGCTGGTGGAGCCCGGTCAGCCGGTTGAAGACGGTGCTCTTGCCCGTGTTTGGATTACCCGCCAGCGCGATGACCGCGTCGCAGTTGTCGGCGTTCAGACCCAGTGGGCGCGAAGCCGCCGCCGGTGGGCAGTGGCAGGACGTGGAGGTGCATTGGGAACACTTCATGAACGGGCCTCCGGTTCGGGTGTTTCGATCACGATCTGGTCGGCCTGTTCCGGGCGCAGAGCCACCAGGGTATTACGAATCCGGTAGGCCACGGGGCTGCCCATCGGGCTTTTCAGCTCGACGCTCACGCGGCTTGGCGGGACAAAGCCCAGGTCAAGCAGGCGCGTGCGTTCGGAGCCGGTGCAGGAAGCCAGTAGGCGAACGACGATGGCCTCCTCTCCTTCGGCCAGGCTGGAGAGCCGGGCCACGCGGGGCAGTTCGTCGCAGTCGGCTTCGGCCACGCGAACGAGCGCCGCGGCGGCGCGGTCGAGTGTGCACTCGCGCCCCTCGACCCAGATGCGCATCTGGTCATTCCCCCGTTCGACCACCTTCAAGAGCATGCCGGGAGCCAGCCCCAACTCGACCAGCAGGTGGCCGAGGGCTTCGGGTTCGTCGCCGACGTGGAGGACGCGGACGATAGCCCCCAACGGGGAGGCTTCAAGCGCGCCGCCTGTCAGCTCGGGTAGTTCCCCGGCTCGGGTCGGGATCGGGTCGCCGTGCGGGTCGTAGCGCGGGTGCCCGAGCTGCTGGGAAAGCGCATCCACGTCCTCGGCGGAGATGTGGTGCTCGGCCTCGTCCGCTTTGCGGTGCCAGCGGGCGGGGCGCTCGTCGGTCATACGGGCCAGGTAGGTCTCGTAGAGGCGGTGCGCCCGGATGACCTGACGGGCGTAGCTGCGGCCCTCGTCGGTCATCCCGACAGCGGAACCCTGAAGACTGACCAGCCCGGCCTGACGCATCCGTTTGAGCAGGTCCACCGTTTCGTTCAGCGAGCGGTTAAGCACACCGGCGACACCTTCCGCTGTGGCCAGTTGCCGCTCACCCTCGTATTCGCACTCGTGCAGGTATTTGAGGGTGTCTTCCGTGCAGACACGGTCCAGCGACTGGGTGGAACGGTATTGCGAGAGCGGAGAGGGTTCGGCCATGTGGCGTGTCGTTAAGGGAAGTGATCGCTTTATGTAGCTTGGGTTACATTTGGAATGATTCACGTTTCCAAAACGAAGTCAACTGCGCACTGGCGGAATTCGCGAGGCGCGGGGGCTTACGGCGCGGGGGCTAGTTGCCGGTCTCGCGGGCGAGTTCTTGCAGGCAGTGGCGGCAGAGGCAACCGTCGTAGGTTTCCTTGATCCGGGTGGAGAGTTGGGGCGTCATCGCGATCCCCGCGCACTGGCAATGGGCGATGTCGTGAGTCCGGCAAACAAAGTCGCGTCCGCAGCGCGGGCAGCGTTTGGGCTGGGGGGCGGTGTCGGCCGGGCCGGAACTGGTTGGGTGTGAATCTGCGATGGTGGGGGACTCCTTTTCCTGATCATGGCAGGGCGGGCGGTATTTTGACAAATCCCAAGTGATGAGCGGCTAAACCGTAGTCTTGCAACTCGGACAACACGCGCGCCATGCCATCCCAAATGACTCACCTGTGTGAGTATGGTTTGGATTGCCGGGCGTATTTAATATATGCAGATATGATGAATCCTTCCTGCCGCCAGCTACGGCTGGTTGTTGAATCCTTTTGCATCCCGATGAAGAAACCCAAATCGATATTTCTGCTCAGTCCCGCCAGTCGCGACTCTATCTACAACGAAGCCGTGCTCGACGAGATCGGTAAGCTGACCGATAACGACCGCCGTGTGCACAGCGGTGAAGATGTCCTGAACCATCCAGAGGACTACCGTGACGTGGAAATTGTTTTTTCCGGCTGGGGCTGTCCGATCATGGATGAGCAAATGCTGGCCTCTTTGCCGTCGCTGAAGGCGCTTTTCTATGGGGCCGGTTCGGTCCGCAGGCTGGTGACAGATGCCTTCTGGGAGCGAAATATCCGGCTCACCAGCGCCTACACGGTGAATGCCCATCCGGTCGCGGCTTACACCATGGCCAGCCTGATCTTCGGGTTGAAACGGGCCTGGGGGGTCAATCAGGACTTGAAGCGGGGCATCTCCTCCCACGCAAATATCATCGGCTTGGATGAAGGAACGCGCGTCGGGCTGGTCTCTCTCGGGGCTATCGGGCGGCTGGTCTGCCAGTACCTTTCGGTGTTTTCGCTCGATGTGGTGGCCTACGATCCGTTCGCGGGCGACGAGGTCTTCGAAGAGCTGTCGGTGCGGCGGGCCTCCAGTCTGGAGGAGCTTTTTTCCGAGTGCCATGCGGTCTCGATCCACACCCCGCTGCTGCCGGAAACCCGTGGCATGATTACCGGCGAACTGCTGGAAATGCTTCCTCCGAACGCCGTGTTTATCAATACCTCGCGGGGGGCCGTTGTCGATGAGGAAGCCCTCACGCGGGTGCTGGAGAAACGGCCCGACATTTTTGCCGTGCTCGACGTGATCACGGATGAAGAGGCGTATTGCCAGACGCCCTTGCTGAAGCTGCCGAACGTTTTTCTGACGCCCCACATCGCCGGTTCGCTCGGGAATGAGCGTTACCGGCTCGGGCGGATGACCGTGGAGGAGTGCAGGCGCTACCTGGCCGGAGAGCCGCCGGTTGTTTCCGTGACGAAGGAGAATTTTACCCGCATGGCCTGATTTTTTAGACAGCGCCCCTGTCGTCAAGATGGCTGCCCTGACTGTTCAAAGACGCCAGGGGGCACCGTGCTACGAGCCGGGGGCGTAAAAGAGCTTCCAGGCGAGCGGCTCCGAGCTGGAGGCGTTGACCCCGGTGGTGGCGGCGGGCTGGGTCAGCAGGAGGTAGCCCTGGCGGTCGGGACGCAGGCGCAGCTTGCTCATCACCAGCGGTTGCCATTCGCCGTTTGCCTGCCCGGCCACGCGAAACTGGTAGTCGAGCACGGGCTGGCGTGAATCGCTCGCGGGCAAGGTCAGCGTCTGCGCGGAGAGTGCGGGGAGCTGGAGAGTTTCTTTATCCAGGGCGACACCGAGTTGGACGGGTGAGAGGTTAAAAACACTTAAAGCCGGGGGCGCGCCCCGGGCCGCGCTGGGAACGGCGATCATGGTGCAGCCCTGCCGTCCGCCGTCGGCCTTGGTCCCGACCAGCAGGACCAGCGCGCTCTTGGCTCCCTCGGGGAGGTCGGTGTAGGCGATGGGGGCGGTCTGGAGCTTGCCCGCCGAGTCAAAGCTCGGCGGGGTGGCAAAAAGCGCGAAGCGGCTGGCCGGGTAGTCAATCGGCTCGGCGAATTGCCCGTCCGCCAGCTTGAGCGGGTGGGACTCCTTGCCGTCGTAGTAGTAGGCTTCGGCGGGGAGCTGGCCCTGGCACAGGACGCGCACCTGGGTGGCGTTTGAGGCGAGGGGGAGGAGCGCCAGCAGGGCGGCGAGGGCGTGGAGGCAAAGCATTTTCATCGTGGTCGTGCCGGGGTGGGTTAGACTTCGTCTTCGCTGAGCCAGCGGAAGGCGATGACCTTGAACTGGCGTCCGAGGCTGTCGGGGTCGGACGGCTCGAAGTAGTCCGGATCGTTGGTGCTGGTGGAAGCCGGATTGACGGGTGTGGGCATGCGCTGGACGATGGCCTCGCACCAGGCTTGGCCCTGCACGGCGGCGGTGATCGGGTCCACGGCGTCGCCGTAGGCGCGGATGATAAAGGTGTCCGAGCGGGCGCTCATGAAGGGGCCGAGCGCCTGCACGATGTCGCCCTGGGTGATCCATCCGGTGGTGGCATCGTAGTGGTAGCCCTGCGAGCCAACTTCAAGGAAGGGGGAGGGCAGGCCGTCGGTGAGGCGGCCTGCACCGATACCGGCATTGTCAAGGACGGGGTCATTGATGCCGGAGGCATTAATGGCGGCCTGAAGCGCACCGCGCTGGCCATAGGCGTCGTTGCTGAGGCGGCGGTTAATGAACTCCGAGAGCGAGAAGAACGGCCCGCGTTGCTTGACCTGCTCGACCATGGCGCGGGCGAGCGTGTCCAACTGCTCATCGCTCAGGGTGCGGTAGCCGTTCCAGACATCGGTCAGGGTGTTGTCCACATCGTCGCCCTGCGAGGGGGAGGCCAGGTGGGTGTAGAGGCGTTCAAGTGTGCTGCCCCCGGCAGTCGCGCCGGTTTCGGGGTCGAGCTCCAGATCGCCGAGGCTGCCGAGGAAGGCTTTCCAGGCATCGACGGAGGTGGAGTTGATATTGAACGCGCCCTCAAGCATGAGGTTGGCGGCGGCGAAGTCGAAGAAGTCGTTCAACTGCGCGGCGGGAATGTCCGTCTCGCTGTAGTGGATACGCTTGAGGCGGGAATTGGCCGCCACGTAGTCGTCGTCGTTGAGGTCGGCGGGCGTTTCGACGGTGGAAAGGAAAAACGGGTCCCAGAGCGCGTCATTGAGCAGGTAGGCGGCGTCAATGGCGGCGGGTTCGCCGTCGGTGGTGGCGTAGCCGGTGCCGCTGTCGCGTTCGAGTTCAGTGAGGTCGTCGATGAAGACGTTGGGCATGGAGTTGCCGATGAGGAAGGTCGGGCCCATGTTGTTGTCCAGCAGGCGGGCATGCTGGAGCCAGCCCAGCGACAGGATCGGGACGTCCTGCGGCGGAAGCTCGGCGATGACCGCGGAGGTGACGCCGCTGAGCCCGAAGGAGGTGCCGAAGCGGTCGGCGCTGCTCCAACTGGTCAGGCTCGTGTCATAGCCCAGCTCGGCTCCCCAGCCGGGGACAATGTACGGGGCCTGCGTGGCGTTGGTGGCGTCGAGGTTGAGCCCGCTGGGGGCGGCCTGGCGGGCGAGCGCGTTGCTGTGGGTGAGCATGATGGGCTCCTCGCCGCTGGAGAAGTTGGCCGGGTAGTCGTTGATCGGGTAAAGGAAGGCACTCACCTTGAAAACGGGGGCAAAGAGCGGGTTGTTGATTGCGTCAATGGAGTCACCGGAGGTCCCTGTCATCCCGATACGAGAGAGCGGGCGTCCGCTCAGGCGGCTGAAGTAGCGGTCGAGGCCGACCGGGCTGTCGCTGGCGGTGTCGAAGAGGTCACGGCTCTGGCCGCCGTCAACATCCACCGGTTCAAGCACGGCCATGCTGCCGATGCTGCCCTGGGTGCTTTCGCTGAGGTCGTTCCAGTTGCGCCAGACGAATTTCGGCTGCACCGTGGCGCTGCCCGTGGTTGGGTCGATGTCCATGACCGACGGGTCAACCGTGACCGTGCCGAAGTCGAGCGTGACCGTGCCGGAGAAGTCGCCCTGATCCAACTCGTTCTCACCGTCATAGGTGGCTGAGGTTCCGTTGGGCAGGCTGTAAATCTTGACTGAACCGGCCGGCAGGGAGACATCGTCGATCTTGAAGACAAACCCCGCCACTGTGCTGTATCCGGAGGAGGCGCTGGCGTCGGGGACGGTGTAGCTGGTCACATTCGCGTGCTGGAAAACACCGTCTATGGACGAGTCGATGCCCTTGTCCGAGGTGGTGCCGGAGCCGATCACCTGGAAGGGGCCGTTAAGCTGGCCGGAGCCATCCACACCGACGCCATTTTTGGCCAGGACCGGGAAGAGCTTGGCGGCCGCGTCCTTGAGCATGAACTCGACTTCGTAGTTGTGGGCGGAGAGGGCGACGTTGTACGGGTTCCAGAGCTGGGCACGGATGGCGACATGGACCTTGAGGTCGTACTCCGGAGCGGTGTCGGTGGAGGTGGCGGTCGGGGTAAACTCCGGCATGAAGTCAAGCTGGGCGCGGACGAGCACGGGGCCGACGGGGTAATCCTCCGAAAGGCCCGCCGTGCGAATGGTCGGGGTCACGCTGGTATTTGCGCGGTCCTTGAGCTGCGCGAAGGCGCGGAGCTGGTCCCAGGAGGGCGAGCCGGGTGAGAACTCATTGGCCGGGGCCGGGAAATCGGCGATGCCCTTGTTGTCGTTGACCAGATTCGCGCCGTATTGGGTGTACTCGGTCACGCCGGTGCGGTCAAAGGCGGGCATGGTGGTGGGCAGCGCACTGCCGACGCCTTGCTCGAAAAACGCGGTCAGGTCTTTTTTCAGCCCGCCGTCACGGACATTGGAGAGCACACCCGCGCTGTAAAAAGAGACATCGTGAAAAGCCTCCCGGGTCTGGGTCTTGGCGTAGTCGCTGCCGCCGCCGTTATAGGCGAGCAGTTCGAGCTGCTTCTGGCTGGCGGCTTTGGAGAAGTTGTCGGCGTCCTTGTTCGCCTGCAGGTCGAGATCGAGCGCGTTTTCCACCCCGAGACGCTGGGCCAGCATGAGGCTGAGCTTGCCCTGCGGGATACTGGGATCGACGGGCGAGTTCACGCTGCCGTCGGCGTGCGGGTCGATGGCGTCGAAGCGGGCCTTCACGCCCTCGTCGCCCACCCAGTAGGCGTAGTGGCCGGTGGGGGTGCTGTCGTTGCGGACCGTGACCTTGGGCGCGTAAACGCCCTCGGTGTCTTCGTCGCTGACGGAGCCCTCGCCCAGAAGGAGCACGGCTTCGTCGCTGGTGCGGTCAAAGTCGAGCGCGCTGACGTTGTCGCTGTCGGAGACGAGCCAGGACTGAAAGGTGTTGCCGGTTTCGTTGCGCCGGTCGGCGGTGTTGCGGTAGTTGGCGAGCGCGCCGCTGCTATGGACGGAGGTGCCGGCGGGGTAGGAGGAGTTCCAGATGCCCGTCCAGTAGGGCTCGGCCACGCCGGTAATGGTGTCCGCGTCGGCGGGCGTGCTGTCCAGAATCCCCGCCGTGGCGGAAACCCGCTGGTCCGGTCCTGCTACGAGCTGGAGCTGGCCGATGGCGTTTTTCAGCCCGAGGATGGCGTTCTGGCGGGCCAGGTTCAGGTTGTTCTGCGTCGAGCCGACTTTGGTTTCGATCTGCGTGAGTTGCGAGAGCGTGATCAGCAGCAGAAAAATGAAGCTCATCAAGGAGATGGCGACGATCAGGGCGAATCCGCGGCTACGACCGTTGATTCCTGCCTGGGGGGGAAGGCAATGACGCATGATGGATAGGGGTGGCCGTTCAGGCGTGGCTGGCGCCGGAAACGGGTATTTAAGGATGGATGACAGGATGGAGAAACGGATTCGCGGAAAACAGATTGAATTCTGCAAAACACATTAGCTCACATGAATTATTTATCAGGATGACCAAGGAAATATCTAGTAAAAAACGGGTTCACTGGATTTTTATTGGAAATCTGAAGGAATGTCTCCGCCTGTATTTATGCCGGAGGAAAAACGTTTTTCATGGATAAAAAAGGCCCCGGCAAGGCTGCCGGGGCTGACGAAAAATCAAGGAAATGGCTAAATGGTTAAAATGGCTAATTGTTACTTTCCGAGTTCAACATCCAACAATTAACAACCAGCCATTTAACCATTGTGGCTATAATATCTCTTGAAACGCATCCAGATGCCAGAGGTGGTATCTTAATACACGTCGCGCTGGTAGCGCTTCTGTTTGCGGAGGTCTTCGAACCAGGTTTGGGCCTGTTCTTCGGACTTGCCACCGGCTTCCTGGGCGATCTTGAGCAGGGCGTTGTGGACGTCCACTGCCATGCGGTTGGCGTCGCCGCAGACATAGAAGTGCGCGCCCTCTTCGAGCCAGCGGTAAACTTCCTTGCCCTGTTGAAGCAGACGGTCCTGAACGTAGATCTTCTCGGGCTGATCGCGGGAAAAGGCCACGTCGAGCTTGGTCAGGACACCCTTTTTGAGGTAGTCCTGCCATTCGAGCTGGTAGAGGAAGTCGTAGTTATACCGCTGATCGCCGAAGAATAGCCAGTTGGCGCCCTTGTCACCGTTGACGGCGCGCTCCTCGATGAAGGAGCGGAAGGGGGCGATGCCGGTGCCGGGGCCGACCATGATGATCGGGGTGTCGGAGTCTTCGGGCAGGCGGAAATTCTTGTTTTTGTGCGTATAGACCGGGACGGTGCCTCCGGCGGAGAGGTCGTCGGCGATGAAGGTCGAGGCGACGCCCTTGCGCTGGCGACCGTGGCTCTCGTAGCGGACGGCGGCGATGGTCAGGTGGACCTCGTCCGGGTGCGCCCGGAAGGAAGAGGCGATCGAGTAAAGCCGGGGCGGCATCTTGCGCAGGATGGAGACCAGTTCGCCGCCGGTGAGCCCCTTGAGCGGGAAGTCTTCCAGCATGTCAACGACCTGGCGGCCCCACAGGTAGTTGTGGAGTTCGTCCTTGTTCTCGGGGTCGAGCAGGTGAGTGATCTTGTCCGAAGCGGCCTTTTCGTTGTACTTCTTTAAAACGTTTTTGCTCAGCCCGGTGATGTCATAGTGACGGGTGAGGGCTTCGCGCAGGGTGACTTCGCTGCCGGCATTGCCGGTGACGCGCTCACGCGGGTCGAAGCAGCAACTGTCAATGATAGCATCGACGACATCCTGTGAGTTGGCCGGGATGAGGGCGAGGGCGTCGCCGGGCTCGTAGGACATGCCCGAGCCTTCGAGCGAGAGCTCCAGGTGCCAGGTTTCCTTGATCGAGCCGGTGCCGTTGAGCAGGATGCGCTCCTTGAGCAGCGCCGGGAAAGGGTTTTTCTTATCGTAAACGAGACCGTTGGCCGCAGGGGAAGGGACCGGAGCGGACTTGGAGGCGGCACCATTGACAACTACGGCACGGGCTGGTTCGGGTCGGGCGACTTTGGCCAGGGACTTGAGAGCACCTTCGAGCCACTTCTGGAAGGGCTCTTCGTAGTCCACGTCACAGTCCGTGCGTGGGTAGTAGCGCTTGGCGCCGAGGTCTTCCAGGCGCTGATCGAAGTCGCGTCCGATCTTGCAGAAGTGTTCGTAAGAGGTGTCGCCGAGGGCCAGGACCGAAAAGCGCGACTGCTCCAGGCGGGGGCAGCTCTTGTCCATGACGGCTTTGTAGAAAGTGCTGGCACTGTCGGGCGGATCGCCTTCTCCCCAGGTGCTGACGATGACGGCGAGGTTCGTCTCCTTGGCCAGGGACTCGGGCGTGAAGCTTCCCATGTCGCGAACCGTCGGCATAAAGCCCTGGTTCTCGGCAATTTCCTTGGCCCGCCCGGCGAGTTCTTCGCAGTTGCCTGACTCGGTGCCGAAGAGGATGGTCAGCGGGACTCCCTTGCTGGGGTGATGATGGACCGGCGCGGCGGCGGAAGCGCTCTGAAGGGCGGCTCCGGCTCCGGCGAGAAAACCGCTCAGCCAGGTATTTTGTTCGGGTGAGAGGGTGCCCAGGGCTTTTTCAAGGGACGCCTTCTGTTCGGCGTTGAAGGGAGCTTGATCGGGAAGCTGCATGAGGGGGGACTTTGTCACTATGGGGAGACAACCGGAAGGTTGTCATCGGCGGAAAAGTGGTGCCAGAGGGCAGATTTGAACTGCCGACCAAAGGCTTATGAGTCCTCTGCTCTACCACTGAGCTACTCTGGCATGTGGTTAAAATTCAATAACTTGTGTCGAAGTGTCAAGCGCGTTCGATGGCCGCTTCCCCAGCCGTCGGGCGGTTGGCGACTGGTCATTCCCGCGGGGCGGAACGACACGTTCGCGAGCTTCGCAAAACACAATTCGGAATCTGATTAAGAACACAAGAAGCGCGAAATAGTAGGGGCGGCACGAGCGGAGTCAAGGCGGGAAATGCGCATTTGACATCACTTTTTTATCGTCCCGCAATCGGGCGGTTGGGCCGGTTGCGGATCGGGGCTGGATGGGTCGCGATAATTTTCGTGCCGGGTGATGTTTTCAGGAAAATGATTTTGCGCCCGGGCGTGGGGAGGCCTTCTATTATAGATACTATGCGCAGACTCAACCTTCCGCGCCGTCCCCGCCGCCTGCGGCGCACGGCGGCCATCCGCAACATGGTCGCAGAGACCAGGCTTACGCCCGCGGATCTGATCCAGCCGTACTTTGTCATCGATGGCGAGGGCGCGCCGCAAGAGATCGCTTCGCTGCCGGGCCAGCGCCGCCTGCCGATCCGTGAGTTGGTGCGCGAGTGCGAGCAGCTTCACCGCCTCGGCGTGCCGGGCGTGGCGCTGTTCCCGAGTATCGAACCGGTGCTCAAGGACGCCGCCGGCTCGGAGGCGCTCAACCCGGAGACGCTCGTCCTGCGGGCCATCCGGGCCGTCAAGCAGGCCGTGCCGGAGCTGGCCATCGTGACGGACATCGCGTTGGACCCCTACACCGACCACGGCCACGACGGTATTTTCAACGCCGCGGGCACCGACATGGACAACGACGGCACGGTGGAGATTTTGAGGCAAATGTCCCTGCTGTGCGCCGAGGCGGGGGCGGATTTCGTCGCCCCCAGCGACATGATGGACGGGCGTATCGAGGCCATCCGCGAGTCCCTGGACGATGCCGGGTTGACCGAGACCGCGATCATGGCCTACTCGGCCAAGTTCGCCTCGGCCTTTTACGGGCCGTTCCGCGACGCGGTCGGCAGCGCCTCTGTCGCCGGGACGAATCTGCTGGGCAAACACACCTACCAGCTTAACCCCGCCAACCGCCGCGAGGCCCTGCTGGAAACCGAACTGGACGAACTGGAGGCGGCGGACGTGCTCATGGTCAAGCCTGCCGGGGCCTACCTGGACATCATCCGGGACGTGCGCAACAACACCCATTTGCCGCTGGCGGCCTACCAGGTCTCCGGCGAATACGCGCAGCTCCACGCCGCCGCGCGGCTGGGGTGGCTCGACCTTGAACGCTGCCGCGACGAGAGCCTGCTCGCCATCAAGCGAGCCGGTGCGGACATGATCCTGACGTACTTCGCCGCCGAAGTGGCCGGTTGCTTTTCCCGCTAAACACGCTTCCTCCTGCCGATGACTCTTAAGGACAGGCTCATAACGCTGATCGGCTACAACCGGGCCTGGGAAATCAGGTCCCGGCTCAGTGTGTGCGGGCTGGTCCTTGCCTGTTGGTCAGATTTTCACCGATACCGGCGACACGCATACATCGGCTTCGGCAAGCGCAGCAGGAAGAACCTCCGCGCGTTGATTATGAAGGATGCCCATCGGGTCGAAAAAGGGCTCTCGCTGGCCGGTATGCGCCCCTTTTTCGGAGAGCGGATGATCGGCCACCTGCAGATGCTTATCGGGTGCTACGTGGAGAGGTATGGCTACGACTTTTACGCCGATTGCGGCTTGCTGTCGCTACGCCGCTATGTCGGCGCGCACGATGCGTTTCGGGGGCAGTCCGGATACGAAAAAATCTCACTGGTCGAAGCCTTTTGTGACACTCACCGCTCGCCCGGTTTCGGTACCCGGGTGGGAGTGGATACACTGAGCCGGGAGGAGTTCTTTGAGTGTGCTGATGCCAGTTTCGCGCAATTCGTGGCTGGACGGCGCAGTGTACGTGATTTCTCGGGTAAGCGTATCGCCCAGGATACTATTCGTCAGGCCGCCGCGCTGGCTCAGCGTTTCCCCTCAGTGTGCAACCGGCAGTCGGTCGAACTTTATTACTATAACGAGCCCGCGCGGGTGCGGGAAATTCTCCGCCTGCAAAACGGGAACCGCGGCTTTGGCGAGACGCTAGGAGGTGTGGCGGTTATCACGGCGATCGCGGATGAGTTTGAGGGGGTGGGGGAGAGGAACCAACCTTATGTGGACGGAGGCATGTTCCTGATGAATTTCCTGCTCGCGCTCCATTCGTTGAAAGTCGGCGCTTGTGCTTTGAACTGGTCCGTCGGTCCCGGCAGGGACAGGCAGTTGAAAAAACTGCTCGGACTCGATGACGGGCTGGTGGTTATCAGCCTGGTTGGTGTCGGTGAAGTGAGCGAGCGCCTCAAGATCGCCTGCTCCCCGCGCAAGCCACTCGGCGACGTGTACCGGGGGGATGGAACAATCGCCTAGGTCGTGCCGTTAGCTTAGTTTCTAATAAAAATATTTTCACCGCAGAGGCGCAAAGACGCAGAGCGACCTCTGTATCCACGAAGTTTCTTGTGCTTCTTGTGACTTTTTATGGCCATTAACATTTATTAAGAACTTAGCGAACACGACACTAGGTCGTGCTTGAATGCCGCCGAATGCGGTAAGCGATTGGCTTCCTCGGGACAAAAAAGACGGAACCATAAAGGTTCCGCCTTGAAGTGTGTGCTGTGTAAATTGGTCGCTCAGGAGCGCTTGAAGCGCCGTCCAAGAAAAAGGATCGCGAGTCCGAGCGCGCCGCCGAGCAAGCCGAAGCTGCTGGCTTCGGGGATGGCGGTGTAGTTAATGGTGATCGTGGGGGCACCGGCACCGCTATTTGCGAAGAAGAAAATCTCGCGATTGGTGTAGTTCTCGTCCGCAAGCTTGAGGATGAAGTCGGCGCTGCCACTGGCATTGGCGGAAACCACATCAATCAGAGCCTGACCGCTCAGGGTAATCGTCGAGCCTGTCGTAATGGCACCGGGGTTAGCCGAGACCGTGGTCAGCAGTGCGTTCGAGTCGTAGGTGCCGCCGGGCTTCGTCCAGGCAGTGCCGGTTTCGGCTACTGTCCAGGTGGTCGAGGCTCTGTCGTAGTCCTGGGTCAGTTCATACAGATTCAGGGCGACATCGGAGTTAAGGCTATTGGCGTCCTCCCGGCTGGTGGTCAGCGTGATGGTCACGCTATCGATGGTGACTTGGCTGAAATCCACCCCGCTGTTGGTCAGGTCGAAAGTAAAGAGTCCGCGCAAGTGGTCACTTGCAGTGGTTGTCTGACCGACCAGAAAGTTCGTTTCTGTGGGGGTGTTGAGGGCATTGGCGTTACGGATGTAAGCGCCATCGGTGCTGGCGATGGTGACGCTGGCGGCGTTGAGCGCGGCGGCGCTGCACGCGAAGAGGGTAAGAGCAAGAATGGTCGGAGTTTTAATCTTCATGGGTATTTGGGTTTATTGGTAAGCGTATCCTGGAGGGGGAATTTTTAAAGCGGGTTGTGGCTGTTACAGTCACATCATGGGTAATATCGGTCTGGAGGATTGGATATTCAAGTGAGTCTCATTAAATTTCCTTACATTGTAGCTTGAGGGTCAGGAAGATGCCTCCGCCGAGGAGCAGGAGCACGGAGCCGAAAGTCGCCAGGATGCCGTGGCCGCTGTCGTTGAAAGGGATGAGCCCGAACATCAGGACCGCGCACACCAGCAGGCAGCCGCCCACAATGATCGCCGGGAGTGAGCTGGCCTCGGTCACTTTTCCGGCGGAAATGACTTCGCTCACCTGGCGTTCCACCCGCAGCCACCCGCTGGCCGTTTGCCGCTGAGTCAGGTGCAGGACGCTGAGGATGCCGACGGGCACCACGACGCCCACGATCAGGTCCACCAGCGTGCCGTTGGCCTGCGACCAGTCCGCCAGCGGCTGCGTCAGCGTATTGACGAGGAAGCCGTCTTCGCCGAGGCCGATTTTCAGGATGAGGCCGCAGACGAAGCTGACCGCCACCGTCACCCAGATCGCCCGCAGGCTGACCCGTTTGCTGAAAAGCCCCCAGATCGTCGGGGCCAGCAGCGGGCCGACCATCAGGCTGGTCACGGCGACGACGACTTTCTCCGCCCCGCCCAGATAGGGGATGAGCAGGGAGACGCCGATCAGCACCGCCCCGAGGGCGACGGTGAAGCCGCGCCCGACCCGCATCAGGTGGCGGTCCGAGGCCGCCGGTTTGAAGAGGCGGCGGTAAAATTCGTCCGTCAGCACGCCCGCGAACACGTTCAACTGCGAGCTGACCATGCTCGCCGTGGCCGAGAACATCGCCGCCACCATCAGCCCGACCATCCCGGCGGGCAGGACCGCTCGGCAGGAGAGGATGTAGGCTTGCTGCGGGTCGGCGTTGGGGTCGATCGTGCGGTAGATCATGGGCGGGAGCAGCCACAGCAGCGGGCTGAAGAGATACAGCCCCCCGAACAGATAGCAGCTTTTTTTCGCGTCGCGCTCGCTGGAGACGCAGATGAACCGCTGGGCAAAGGCCCACTCGGCCCCGATCATGAAAAAGTGAATCACCACCCAGCCCAGCAGGAAGAACACCGTGTAGCGCTCACTGGTCAGGGCGAAAAAGCCTTCCGGGGCACGCTCAATAAAGGCTCCGACGCCGCCCACGCTGCCGAAAGCCAGCGGCACGATGAAGATGACCGCGAGGTTCAGCACGATGAACTGGAGCACGTCGGTCATGAGCACGGCCCACAGCCCGCCCGCCATCGTGTAGATGACGACAATGCCGCCGAAGATGACAATGGCCCACTCCAGCGAAAGGTTGCCGGTGGCGGGGTCGCGCAGCGGGTTGCCCTCCGGCAGCGGCATCATGGCCACGAGCACGATGGAGAGCGAGTAGAGCGAGACGGCCACGCCCACGATGCGGAAGACCATCATCGCCCAGGTGTAGAACTGCACCGCCGAGGCGCCGAAGCGCAGCTCGATGAACTCGGCCGGTGTGCGCACGCCGAGGCGTTTCCAGTGGCCGGCCACGAAGTAGCCGACGAGGATCGCGGCCACCCCGTAGCACAGGTTGATGACGACGGCGACCAGCCCGAGCCGGTAGGCGATCCCGCCCCAGACGACAAACGTCCCGGCGGAGAACATCGTCATGAATGAGCTCAGCCCGGAGGTCCACCACGGGGACTCACCCCCGGCGGCGAACATGTCGCTGGTGCTCTTGTTCTTGGTGGACAGGAACAGCCCGACCAGGAAAATTCCGGCCAGATAGACGATGAGCACGAAGTAATCGACCGTGTGCATGGGGTGGGGGGAAACTACTGCTGAAAAAGGGGAGGCTAAACTGCCGGCGCGGGCAGCTATTTCGCCGCGAATTCGAGGGTGTCGAGTTCCAGGCGGTAGCCGGAGCTGGCCGGGTTTTTGCCAGTGACGGTGGCTTCCAGATCCTGCGACCCGGCGGTGTCGATGTCCAGCTCACCGCAGTCGATGGTCTGGTAGGCCGGGGCGGGGGCGTAGAAATCGACCGCTTCGGCCACGACTTTGCCGTTGAGCTTGAGGTCGGCCACGCCGCCGTCGGGGCTGGTGCGGATGGTCAGGGTGAGGGCATACTTGCCGCTCGCAGGCGCAGGCACCTCGTGGACGATGGTGGCACCGGACTGGCTGGCCTCAAGCACGCGGGTGCGGCCGATCTGGCTCCCGGCGGCGCGGGCGATGAACTGCGGGGCCCCGGCGGCGCGGGACTCGCACTCGCTCAGGACGACGAGCTCGGGGCTGGAGGGCGGAGTGGGCGGCAGGGGCTCGTTAAAGGCGACATCGGTGACGTAGGCGTTGATGCTGATCTTGTCGGGCGCATCGACGGGCACCCCGGCGTTGACGCACTGGTTGAAGCGCACCGTGCTGATCAGGTGCTCCTTGTCGTACCCGGCCAGCCGGATCGTTCCGCCGTTCATGGTGACGTTTTCAAAGAGCAGGCGGTCAATGTTACCGCGGCGGTCGAGGTAGCCGCTGGCGTTGCTGTAGCGGGTCTTTTCGATGTAGAAGTCAATCGGCTTACCGGCCTTTTCGATGGCGATGTTTTCAAAGCGCAGGTTCGTGATCCAGGCCCAGTCGGAGTAGTCACTGTAGATGCCCGCTCCGGCGTGCATGAGGATATCGACATTGCGGATGGTGATGTCGCGCCAGAGCTGCCCCTCCATCGACGCGCCGATGCGGATGCCGTTACCTGCGGTGGTGTTCCAGATGACGAGGTTGTCGGCCAGGGCATTCTCGGTGATCATCTCGCCGTAGGTCTCGGCGTCGAGCGAGTGCCAGCCCAGGCCGTCGTCTTCGGCGCGGATGAAGCTGTCGCGCACGACGAAGTTTTTCACCGCGTCAATGTCCACCCCGTCGGTGTTCACGCCGATGCCGAAGAGGTTCATATGGGTGACCTCGATGTTCTGGGAGTTAATGTAGAGAGTCTGCCACCAACCGTTGAGGCTGCGCAGGCCGATGCCTTCGACGAGGATGTTTTCGCAGTCCTCAAAGAGGATGCCCGGCTGGCGGTTGCCCTGAGAGGAGTTGCCGGTCGCGTCGAGCACCCCGCGCCCCATCACGCGGACGTTCTTGACGCCGCGCGCCTCAATGCGCCCGCGCACGAGGGCGTTCGGAGCGAGGTAGATCGTTTGCCCGTCCTTGGGACGGATGGTCCCGGCATTGGTGTAGCCGGGCTGGTAGAAAACGACAGCCGGATCAGCGGCGTCGGGCACGTCCGTCTCAGCCGGGGTGACGATGATGGCCAGCGGCGTGCGGCCCGGGATTTCGAGCACGAGCTTGTGCGGCTCGCTTAACGTGAAGCGCAGGGCCTGGCCGATGCGTTCGACTGCGACGCCGTGGCGGGTCGGCTTGAGCGTGTAGGCGCTGAAGTCGTCCTTGACCATGACATCGACCGTGACCGGCTCGCTCCCGAGCGTGAACATGGCCACGTCGAAGTTAAAGCGATTGGCGCGGACATCGACCGGGTGCCCGCCCGCCACTACGGCGTAGCGGGGGCTGAGGGGTTCCTTGAAATTACCGGCCAGCGGAACGACGCCGGAGACGGGTGTTTCCGGTTGGCCAGCCGGGGCGTCGCGCCAGGCGTTGATAGCGGCGGCTTCGTCCGAGGGCGTGTACTCGATGACGAGCCGGGGCGCGCCTGAGAGGAAGCGGAACACGCTACGCTGGGGGCCTTCAGTCCCGAGTTTGATAAGAAAGGAAACGTCGTTCCCCAGCGATTCTTGCACCGCCTGCGCCAGGGGCTCGCTGGAAAACGACAAAGCCTGTCCCGTGGCGGCTTCGGCCGGGTTGGCCTCGACGGTGGCCAGGCAAGGGCCGAAGTCGCCGCCGACGGTGGTCCACGGGTTGCCGCTGTTGCTGCGCAGCCAGTCAACGCTGGCTTCGTCAAAAGAGCGGGCGAGTTTGTAAACGCCGACTTGTGCCACTTGCGAGGCGCTGCCGCCGCCCGCTACGTCCCGCTCCTTGATGTCGAGCACGAGCTGGGCGCTCACGATGGTGGCACCCTTGAGTTCGGGCGCGTTCAGGTCGAAGGCAAGCACGCCGCGAAAGGCGTCGCCGTGCTGGGCGGTGTTACCGACGATGAAAAGCTCGTTCGTGGTGTTGCGGCACTTCTCGGCCGACATGGTCGAGCGGATGAAGCCGTCTGCGACCGGGCTGAGGGAAAGCGTCTCGGCGGAGCTGATTCCCGCCGCCGTCAGGCATAAGGAGTTTATCACAAGCATCTTCAGCGTATGGGTTTTTCGGGAAAACATTGGGGTGGTGGTTAAAGTGTAAGGGTTGGCTGTCCCCGTACTATCGCCCACCCGGGCCGGGGTGGAAACTTCAGTGCTGTTGTTACTGTCCCATTGCCGAGGGCGATTCGGAGCGGGTTTTCGTCGAATAGCAGGCGGCATGAGGCTTGGATGGGAGGAGCTGAGGCCAGAATGCGTTTGACCACGGGCCGGGTCTGGACAGCATTTTTGCCATGCCCACTGCCCCGGGACATCCCGAGTCCGACCCACCCCCTGCCGTGTCCCTGCGCTACATCGCGGAGCGGGTTGGTGTGTCGCGTATGACCGTTTCCCGGGCTTTCAAGCCGGACTCCTCCGTGAAGCCCGAGCTGCGCGAAAAAATCCTCCGCGTGGCGAAGGAGTTGGGCTACGAACCGGACGCCATGGTCAGCGAACTGATGACCAGCTTCGCCCACCGCCGGCCGGTCAATTTTCAGGAAACCTTTGCCGCGCTGTGGTGGCCCCGGCGCTGGTACAACCTCAAGGTGAAGTCCGACTTCGACGCGGATATTTTTCGCGGGCTGAACGAAGGGGCGCAACTTCATGGGCGCACGATTGACCACATCGTGTTGACCGAGGAGATGACTCCGCGCGTGCTGATGCGGATGCTCCACGCCCGCAACATCCAGGGGGTGATCCTGACCCCGCCGCTGCCGGCCAATACCCCGGCTCCGGCCCTGGACTGGGAGCACCTGAGCGCGGTCAGCGTCGGCAGTTCCCTTAGGGAGCCCGCCCTGAACCGGGCGCAGGCGAGCCATTACCAGGGGGCCGTGCTGGCGCTGCGCAATCTCGACCGCCTCGGGTACAAGCGTCCGTGCCTGCTCGTCCGGACAGATCTGGAGGAGCGCATGAACCGCGCCTACTCGGCCGCATTTCTGGGCTGGGGGCACGCGCCCGAGCGCGTCTGGCGTCAGGCTGAGCCGGACCCGGCCGCCCTGGCCGACTGGCTGCGGCGAATGGAGCCGGATGTTGTTATTGGCGACTGCGACAAGTGGATCAATGACCCGCCGTTGAAGGATTCGGGTTGCGACTATATTTCGCTGGACGTGCGCGAGTGGGAGGGGCCGATTGCGGGTATCTACCAGAGCACGGCCCGTATCGCCATGTGCGCGGTCGATCTGCTGATTCGCGCCCGCCTGATGCACGAGCACGGTGTGCCTTCGGAGCCGCTTGTCATGCTCACGACCGGTATCTGGCACGAGGGAAAAAGCCTCCGCTCGCGGCAGGGCAAACGGCGGGCTGCCTCCCGTCCGGTTTTTAAAAGTGCCTGAGCCGAAGCGCGTTCTTTTTTAACCACAGAGGGCACGAAAGACACAGAGTTTTTTTGAAGGAACGAAGTTCCGTCTCAAAAGTTTTTTGGGGAGAGCGCGAGAGGATTTTTTTTCAAAAAACACCCTCTCGCATAACCCTCAAATCTACTTTGAACCAATAATCGCCGCCGGGCTATTTGTGTACGCGCAGTTCGAGAGCGGCGAGTTCGGCAGGCTGCCAGCCTTCGGGCAGGGGTTCGAGGGTGAGCCGGAACGTGCCGGGGCGGGGGAGGGGGAGTTGTCCGAGCGGGGACATCCCCGGTACGGTCCCGCCGGGGATGGCGACTTCCTGCGACTCCTCGCCGATGCTGACCCGGAGCCGGGCTTCGGCTGGGGCCGTGAGCCAGTCGGCGGAGATTTCGACCGTGCCTGCCGTGGCGCTTTCAAAGTCCCAACTGAGGTGCGTTTGCGGGTCGGTCCACTCGCGGATGGCGGGGCGGTCGGCGTCGAGGTCGAGCACGGCCTGACCGCCGTAGGAGCGGTTGTGCAGGCTGGCCTGCCAGGCGGGGAGGCAAATGCGTCCGTCGCTGGCGGGACGGGGGAGGGAGGAGAGGATTTTTAACTCCCCCTTCAGGCGGAGCCGGACGACGCTGACGTCTGCGTCGGGCGCGTCGAGCGGGACGAGGATGAGCGCGTCGTTGCCCTGACGGGCGGTTTTCAACGGTTCACCTCCGGCCAGAAGTCGTGCCTCGGCGATCTCCGAACACAGGCCGGGGACGGGCAGCGAGCCGTTGCGCGGCCAGCGGAAAACATGCAGATAAAGGAAGGTCTGGCCGTTGTGGTCGCGACGGGTGCAGCGGCCCCACGGGAGTTTGGCAAAGGGGCTGGCATGCGCGTCGTCGATGGACTCGGCGTTGGTGTCCATCCAGCGCCCGACCGCCTCCAGTCGCTCGCGGCAGGGGGTGGGGATGCGGCCCTGACCGTCGGGGCCGATGTTGAGGAGGAAGTTGCCGCCCTTGGAGACGGTGTCCACCAGTTGGCGGATGAGGGTGCGGGGGGATTTCCAGTTGTGGTCGTGCTCCTTATAGCCCCAGGTGTCGTTGACGGTCATACAGACCTCGAAGTCGCGCCCCTTTAGCCCGGTGGCGGGGATGAACTGCTCGGGCGTCTCGGTGTCGCCGCTGAAGGCGTTCGGACGGTCGGGGTCGAGGAGACGGTTGTTGGTGATGATGCCGGGCTGGAGCCGCAGCAGGTCGCGGAAGGCGGCGGCGTGCTCCGGGGTCATTCCGATGGGCGTGTCCCACCAGAAAATGTCAATCGGTCCGTAGCGGGTCAGTAATTCGGACACCTGTGGCAGGGCGATATTCTTTAAATACGCGTCGAAGTCCCCCTCTTGTGCCGGGTCCCAGCGGCCCGCGCCGGGGGTGCCGCCGGACCAGGGTGCGGTGGGGTCGTTTCTGCCGTTGAAGGCCGCTCCGCCGGGGTGGGTCCAGTCCTGAGCTTGCGAATAGTAAAGGCCGAAGCGGATGCCCCGGCGGGCACAAGCGGCGGCCAACTCGGCCACCACGTCGCGGCCAAAGGGAGCCCCGTCCACGATATTATAGTCGCTGACGGCGGACTTGAACATGGCGAATCCGTCGTGGTGCTTGGTGGTGAAAATAAGGTACTTCTGTCCCGTGCGTTCGGCGAGGGCGGCCCAGTCGTCGGCGTCGAATTCGACCGGATTGAAACCGCGGGCGACGCGGGCGTAGTCGGCGACAGGGATTTGGGCATTGTACATGATCCACTCGCCCACGCCGTGGCCGATACCGTCGTCAATGCGTTTGCCGCGCCATTGCCCGCCGAGCAGAGAGTAGGGACCCCAGTGGATGAACATGCCGAAGCGCACCCGCCGCCACCAGGCCAGCCGACGGGCCTCAGCGTTTGCCACCGGGGCAGGGGTTGTGTGGCGGGCCGGGGTGGCGGTTTCGTTCAGGGTGGCGTTCATGGTCATTACAGTGGGAGGTTGGGCACTCAAGTGCAGTTGCATGCTGCGTACTTCTGGTTTGGGCGAAGTGCTCCCGTGCAGATCGCCATCTTGGAATGAAAGTAAAATATTATTTTCGTTATTTCAACTAAAAGTTTTAGCATATTTTTCTTAATTCATTGTTAACTATTTGATTATGGATAAGCATTAATTTCACGAAAGTACTTGCGTAAATTTAAAAAATGGTTCACGTTCCTGACATGGTTTCACTGAACAGGATCTCGGAGATTTGCGGCGTTTCGCTGGGAACCGTCTCCAAGGCTCTCAGCGGCAAGCCGGGTGTCGGCGACGCCACTCGCGAGCGTATCCTGAGTGTTGCCCGCGAGCACAATTACCGCCCGAACCGGCTGGTTCACGCTATCCAGCGGGGCCGGAGCATGATGGTTGGGGTGACGTGCAGTCAGTTCGATGATGAGTTTGCCGGAAATATCGTGGCGGGCATGTTCGAGGCCCTTTATCAGGACCACTACGACGCCATGGTCATCCAGTGGGAGCGCAGCGTGCAGGACGGCGTCCGCGCGCTGAGCAATCTGGCCGGACGCCGCGTTGACGGTATTTTGATGTTCCCCCCGGCGGCTTACCCCGAGGGAGCCTACCTGGATGAGCTTCGCTCTTTTCCCAATCCCATCGTGGTGGTGGACCAGACCTGGCCCGGCTGTGGTTACGACCTGGTCGGTAGTCAGGACGTGGAGGGGGCGTTCGCCGCGACCGAGCACCTGATCGAGCTCGGCCACCGCCGGATCGCCCACCTGGGCTTTTTGCACGGGAGCACCGGCCGGGATCGCCTGAAGGGTTTTCAGGACGCGATGATTCGCCACGGCGTGGCTATTCACGAAAAGTGGTTGCGCGACTTGCAATCCTACCCCTCGGAGGAACCTTACGCGTTGACCCGTGAACTGCTTTCCGGCCCCGACCGGCCAACCGCCATCATGGCCTTCAACGACGAAGTGGCCCTGCAGGCGCTCGCTGCCGCCGCCGACCTGGGGTTAAGCGTGCCGGGAGATTTGTCGATTACTGGATTTGGTGACCTGAGCGTTGTGCGCCACGTGCGCCCGCAGATAACCACCGTTACGCAGGACCCCCGCGAGATCGGTCGCCGCGCCGCGAAGCTTTTGATCAAACGCATCGAAGAAAAACACGAAAACCAAGCGGCCCCTGCGGCAATGCAGGACCGGTTGCCCGCGCGCCTGCTTGTGCGCCAGTCAACGGGTCCATGCCCGACGGCCACCTAACCCCGACACCCCCATGCCCCCTCGTCTCCATACCCCCCTTACCCGACGCGCCTTTTCCCTGATCGAACTGCTGGTCGTCGTCGCTATTCTGGGCCTCCTCAGTGGCATCCTCTTCAGTGTGCTGACGCATGTGCGCACGATGTCGGCGGAGACCCAGTGCGCGAGCAACCTGCGCGAGCTTTCCCGTATGGCCAGTCTCCAGTCGATGGAGAATGGCGGCTGGGTGCCGCAGGCCCGTTGGTATGACGACCTTCGCGCAGCCCGCCCGAACCTGCGTGACTACGGCCTGACCGAGGAGCTTATCCAGTGTCCGGCGACGGAGCTTCCCTTGTCCTACGGGATCAACATCAATCTGGTGGCGGGCAGTAGCTCAGGTGCTCAATGGGGAGCGGGCGATGTCCAGTTTTGGCAGCGTGGACGCTATAAAATAGCTGAGTTGGATCCGGTCCATACTCTTTTGTTCGCTGATACATTTGGAACAACCACCGGCTATTACGTCGTCAATGATCTGCACGCAGACTACCGGCACAGCGGGAAGATGCAGGCTTCGTTTATCGACGGCCACGTTGAGAAGCTTACAGCCGAAGACCTGACCGAACGGGGCGGATTGAGAAATGGCATCCCGAATTGAGGCACTTTTTATGATTTTACCCATGACCAACCACACGCTGCGCCGAACCTTCCGGCTCAGCGCCCTGCTCCTGCTGGCGGCAAATGTCGCCTCTGCCCAGATGCCCCCGGCTCCGGTCATCCTGACCGAAGACGGCTTCGAGGGCGTGCCAGCCTACATCCCGGACTGGGGCGCGGGCTATCAGGGCGTTTACAAGCCCGCCACCGGCTGGAAGGAACCCTTCACCGTGAAGCTCGACCGTGAAGACCCTCACTCCGGATTGGCCTGCATGCGGGTCGAGTTTAACGGGGCGGGGGAGGACCTGATCCGCATTCACAGCAAGGGCATCCCCGTGCCCGAAGCGCTGCGCGGGAAAAACATCCGGGTCGAGGCCTACGTGCGCAGCGAGGGCATCGCCTCTGGCAGCATCGGGCTGGGCATCCTCCAGAAAGACGCGGGCGGAAAGACACTCGGCTATCTCGGGCTCAATGAAAAACTGGCTCCGGTCGCAGCGGGCAACGAGTGGCAAAAGATCACCGCCCAGGGCAAGCTCAACAGCAACGCCGCCAGCCTCATTCTCATGCTGACCGCCGATGCGACCACCGGCCCAGGCCAGCTCTGGGTCGATGATGTCATCGTCCTGTCCGCCGATTAAGTTCCCACCGCCAGACCTATGCTTTTTTCCAAAAATATTTCCCGCCTTTTTATTGCCAGCGTCGCGTTCGGGCTTGCCTGCGCCGCTGATGTCGCTGCCGCTCCCGCGCTCACTCTCAGTTCGGAGGCGCGGGACAATGTCTTTCTGGCCGACAGCGGCCAGATGCGGCTCAAGCTCGACGGGTTTTCCGGAGACGTGGCAGGCACGGTTGTAGTGACGGATGAATACGGAGATGAACGTGAGCGGCTGCCCGTTTCCGGAAACCCGGCCGAGATCGTTATCGAGCTGCCGTCGAAGGGCTATTACCACCTAGCCGCCACCGTCAAGGACGCGGACGGAAACGTGCAGCAGGCCGAGGCCAGCGCCGCCGTCATCGGTGCGGCTCTCTCGGATGAGGAGCGCATGCAGTCCTTTCTGGGGCTGTGGAATGTCCACGGTGACAAGGAAATGGTGGCTGCCGCCGGGGCGCGTTTCAACCGCCGGATGACGGCCATTTTTAAATACGACCGCGACTTCCTGCGCTACGCCGACCCGTCGGTGAAGCCGGAAAAGCCCGTTGCCCCGAGTGATGAGCCGGAGTTCAGCGACATCGGAGTGATCTCGTTCGGGCTGCCGATGTGGATGCTCGACCCCGAGGACGGCAAGGGCAAGCACTCCTTTGGCAACCCGACCCGCGCCCCCGAGGATTGGGACGAACTGAAAACGCTGGTCAAGTCCTTCGCCAACAACCCCCCTTGGCCGAGCTTTCCCAAGTACTTTGAAATCTACAACGAGCCCGAATGGCAGTGGGAGGGGAGCGACGAGGACTTCGTGCGCTTCCTCGCCACCATCGCCGACGGTATCAAGGAGGCCCGCCCGGACACGCAGGTGCTCGGCCCCGGCTTTTCCCAACCCCGGCTGAAAACCTCCAACCGTATCGGCCTGATCGACGCCGAGCGACTCGGTCTCTTTGAGCACCTCGACGGGATCGTGGTTCACTGCTACGTGGACGGCAGCGAGCCGGAGGGCGAGTTTATCCAGAACATCATCGACCTGAAAAATTTTCTCGTCGAGACCGGTCACGGCGACATGCCGATCCACTTCACCGAGTTCGGCTGGACTTCGTACCCCGGTACCTGGCAGCGCCCGGTCGATGAGCTGACGCAGGCGCGCTACCTCGTGCGTTCGCTCGCGCTGCTGGCCACGCAGGACGCGGCCAGCGCGATTTACTTCTGCTACATTTTCAGCGGCAACGGCAAGCTCGGGGAGCAGGGCTTCTCCATTGCACACATGGACGGTACCCCCAAGCCTGCCTATGCCGCTTATTCTCATCTGGCCCGCTGGGTCGCAGGGGCCGAGGGGCCGTTCCAGTGGCTGCGCCTGACCCCGGGCACGCATATGGTGCTCTTTGGCCGCGACGGTGGCTCCAGTGCGATTCTCTGGGACGCGCACGGGCAGTCCGAGTTCACGCTGCCGGGCCGTCCCGCGCGGATCGAGGACATGGTGGGGCGTTCGCTGCCCATCCCGGCCGACGGCAAGCTCACCCTTTCGCCCAGCCCAGTTTTTGTTTCGTGGGAGCAGGTCAATGGCACCGAGCTGCGTCAAGCTCCGGCCCTGACCCTCATGCGCGGCAACGGCGTCGAACTGCCCGCCACCGCCGAAAGCCAGTGGCTGATCCCCGCGCCGCTCAGTGTGAGCGGGCGCGAACTTTCCGCTCCGGCCACCGCGCCGGTGGGGCCGTACCTGCTGCTGGCGCAAGGTGCGGATGGCTGGCAGGCGCAGCCGGTCGAGGTGATCGCTCCGCTCAAGCTCGAATCCCCGCGCCTGAACTGGCCCGCCGACCGGGCCGAGCCGCTGCTGACCGCCGCGGCCGAGTCCTACGCGACCGTGCCCTTGAAGGTCCGCGCCGCTGCCGCCGTGCGCGACCTGCGTTCGTTTTTTGCCGACCCGATGGAAGTCGAGCCCGACGAGGCCGTGACCATCGAGGTGCCGCTGAGCGGCTTGACCCTGGGGCATCGCTACCGGGGCGAGTTTGAAGTCGTCAGCCAAAGCCCCGGCCAGCGTGATCGCCTGGCGCAGCCTTTCGAGTTTACGCTGCTGGCCTGCGAGCCGGTCGGTGACGACGAGCCGGACTGGGAAAAAATCCCGGCGGTCGATTTCACGCAGTGGGCGCCGTTCGGCGGGCCGGTCGAGGTGGAGAATTGCTCGGCCACACTCCAGTCGGCCTATGGCAGCGACGGGCTTTACCTGCGGGTGCAGGTGCGTGACGACCATCACGTACAAGGTGCCTCGGCTGAAAACATGTGGAGCCAGGACGCGATTCAGATCGGGATCGACCTGGACATCGACAAACCCTGGAGCGCGAACGAATTTTACGGTCTCAAGGGGCACCGCGTCTTTGAGTACGGGGTCGGTGGCCAGCCGGGCGAGGAAATGACCTGGCGCTGGATCTCCTACCTGCCGGAGCTTCCCGCCGGGCAGGGCGAGCCCCGCATGGACCTGGAAATTTCCCGCGAAGCGGACGTGACCACTTACGACATTCTCTTCCCCTGGGAGACCCTCGGGGCGGACGCCTCGCCGGGCGCGGGCGGCTCCATTGGTATCGCCCTGGCGGTATCCGATGTGGACCCCGGCACGCTGAAGGAGCGTCGCGTCCTGCGTCTCTTTAACGGCATCATCGACAGCAAGGACCCCGAACGCTTCGGGCGGCTCTGGCTGCGCTGAACGTGGCCGCGCGCGGGCTGTCCGCGGCGGGGATTAAAGCTCGCCGTCACCTCCTCTTAAACCGGGAGGCACAGTCCCTTTATCTGTAACGACGAATTTTTTAGAACAACATGCATTGGCTGGACTGGCTCATCATTATCATCCCGGTGCTCGGCATCCTCTGGGCCGCGGTACACAGCCGCCGCTACGTGCGCGGGGTGGCCGACTACCTTGCCGCCAGCCGTGTGGCCGGACGCTATGTGATCTCGGTGGCGGACTTGAGCCAGGGGCTCGGCGTCATCACGCTCGTGGCGCTGGTCGAGGCCAAGTACCAGACTGGCTATGCCCTGACCTTCTGGGAGTACCTGCTGGTGCCGGTGAGCACGATCATGGGCCTGACCGGGTACTGCGTGTACCGCTTCCGCGAGACGAAGGCGCTCTCTATCGGGCAGTTTCTGGAGATGCGCTACAGCCGTTCGTTTCGCATAGTGGCGGCCACCCTGCGCACGCTCTCAGAAATGCTGACCAATGCCATCGGCCCGGCCATCGCGACGAACTTTTTCATCTACTACATGGGGCTGCCGCACGAGGTCATGATCCTGGGCGTGCCGATCCCGTGCTTCGCCATCATCGTGGCCTTGATGCTGACCCTGTGCATCATCGTGATGTGGCCGGGAGGGCGGATTTCGCTCCTGATCACGGACTGTATCCAGTCGCTGCTGAGCTATCCGGTCTTCGTCATCGTAGCAGGGTACATCGTGCTGCATTTCTCGTGGAGCGGGGAGATCAGCCCCGTCATGCTCGACCGCGTGCCGAACGAGAGCTTCCTCAACCCCTTCGACATCTCCGAACTGCGGGACTTTAATATCTTCGCGCTCGTGGTGACGATTGTGGGCATGGTCCTGAACCGTGCCAGCTGGATCGGCAACGACACCACCAACTGCGGACGCACGCCCCACGAGCAGAAAATAGCGGGCATCCTCGGCTCTTGGCGCACCGGGTTTTCCACACTCATGTGCCTGCTGATTGCGGTCATGGTGATCACGCTGATGTCGCACGGGAATTTCTCGGATCTCTCGCGGAATATCCGGTTGGAACTGGCGGACAAGGTTTCGCAGGAGGCGATATCCTCGCCTTATGAGCGTGAGGCGCTCATGGACAACATCCAGGCGATTCCGGCCGTGAGCCACCAGATCGGGGTGGATGCGCCGCTCTCGCAGGCGGTCAACCTCGACACGCCCTATCTGGAGGCGGCCCGCTCCGCGCTCAGCGACGACGGACAGGGTAACCTCGAGTACCAGAAGTTCCGCACGCTTTACAACCAGATGATGTTGCCCGTCGCGTTGAGAAATCTTTTCCCCGTCGGGCTGATCGGGATCTTCGGGCTGCTCATGGTCATGCTCATGCTCTCGACTGACGATTCGCGTATTTTCAACTCCTCGTCCACCATCATTCAGGACATCATCCTGCCGCTGAAGAAAAAGCCCCTCACGCCGGAGGGACACCTCAAGCTCCTGCGTTGGGGCTCGGTCGGGGTGGCGGTGTTTTTCCTCATCTGTTCGCTGTTCTTCGTCCACCTGGACTACATCAACATGTTCATCACGATCATGACGGCGGTGTGGCTCGGCGGGGCCGGACCGATCATGATCTTCGGGCTGTACAGCCGCTTCGGCACGACCACGGGGGCGTATTGTTCGCTGCTGTTCGGGTCGGGGTTTTCTATCGCCAGCCTGTTCGTGCAGCGCGAGTGGGCGGACACGATTTACCCATTCCTGCTCACGCACGGCTGGGTGACGCCATTCGCGAATTTCCTTCAGAGCGTTTCCGCCCCCTTCAACCCGTACATCGAATGGAAGATGAGCGCGGTCAAGTTCCCGATCAATTCGTACGAGCTTTACTTCATGTCGATGGGCATGGGGGTGGCTGCCTACATCATCGGCTCGCTGCTGACCTGTCGCGAACCGTTTAACCTCGACCGCATGCTCCACCGGGGTAAGTACAACATCGACGGTGACGTTAAGCCGCGCGTTGCCTGGACCTGGGGCAATTTCGCCAGCCGGCTCGTAGGCATCACCCCCGAGTACACCCGGGGTGACAAGATCATCGCCTGGTCTGTCTTCGGCTACGCGATCATCTACAAGCTCGGATTCTGCTTCATCCTGGTGCTGGTCTGGAACCTCATCTCACCCTGGTCTAACGAGTGGTGGAGCACCTATTTCTTCTTCACCAGTATCGTGGTGACGGGCGTCGTCGGCATCGTCTCAACGGTCTGGTTCGGGATCGGCGGGGTCGTGGACCTGCGCCGCCTCTTTAAAGACCTGAAAGCGCGGGTGGACAACCCGCTCGACGACGGGCGCGTTGTCGGCCACATTTCGCTGGCCGACCAGGCGGCTTTCGAGGCTCGCGAAAAGGAAGAGGGTAAGGAATCCTGAGGCGGTCGTCGCAGTTCGAATACGGTCACGAAGGACACGAAGAAGGCACGAAGGGCACGAAGGACTTCCTGCTTGAGATGCCGTTTCTCAATAGAAATGCGTTCGGTGCTCCAATCCCCTTGATTGAGCAAGGAATTTTACAGACAGAGAGAAGAAAGTTTGCCGAGCAAGAAAGGCGCGACTTCCTTACTTTCCGGCCTTCCTGTTAAATCATTGAGTATCAAAAAGGGTGGAAAGCGGCCTAACCGCATTGTGCTCTTCGTGCCTTCTTCGTGTCCTTGGTGACCACGCCTTTGTTCTCAAGGTGCTACGCTTGGAGGCGTTGACGCCAGGCGGCGATTTGCGCGGCGGTCTGTTCGTGGCCGGGCATGCCGGGGCGTTCGCGCAGGCTGAGGGCGCGCTTGAGATCAAAGACCGAGGCCCAGTCGTCCTCGAAGGCGGCGTTGACCTGCTTGACCGCCTCGGTGGGCAGCTTGTCGAGCGGCACACCCTGCTCCTCGGCCATGCCGACGAGTGCCCCAATGGCGTGGTGCGCGTCGCGGAAGGGGACGCCCCGGGCCACGAGGTAATCGGCCAGGTCCGTCGCCAGCAGCAGCGGGTCGGCCACGGCGGCGGCGCACTTGTCCGGGCGCACGGTCATGCCCTCCAGCGTGCCGGCGAGCACGTCGAGGCAGATCATGAGCGTGTCAAAGCTGTCAAAAACGGGCGGCTTATCCTCCTGCAGGTCGCGGTTGTAGGTCAGCGGCAGGCCCTTGCAGAGGGTGAAAAGCGTTTGCAGGTTGCCCTGAAGACGGGCGGATTTGCCCCGGAGCAGTTCGAGCGCGTCGGGGTTTTTCTTCTGCGGCATGAGGCTGGAGCCGGTCGTGAAGGCGTCCGAAAAACGCACGTACCCGAACTCCGCGCTATTCCAGAGAATGCCGTCCTCGGAGACGCGGGAGAGGTGCACGCCGCACAGGGCGCAGGCGCTGGCGAACTCGACAAAGAGGTCGCGGTCGGCCACGGCGTCCATGCTGTTGGCGGTGACTTGCGGCTCGCCCGCCGCGTTGACGAAGCCCAGTTCGCGTGCCACGAATTCGCGGTCAATGGGCAGGGTGCTCCCGGCCAGCGCGCCGGAGCCGAGCGGACAGATATTGGCGCGGCGGGCGACTTCCTCGATGCGTTCCAGGTCGCGCCCGAACATCTGTGCCCACGCCAGCAGGTGGTGGGCGAGGGAGACGGGTTGGGCGCGTTGGAGGTGCGTGTATCCGGGGATGAATACATCCCGGTTCTTGTCGGCGAGTTCGACAATCGCGCCGAGCAGGGCCTTGAGGCGTCCGGCGATTTGACCGCAGGCGTCGCGGAAAAACAGTCGCATGTCGGTCGCCACCTGGTCGTTGCGGCTGCGTGCGGCGTGCAGGCGCGCCCCGGCGGGGGTCTTTTTTGTCAGCGCCTGTTCGATGTTCATGTGAACGTCCTCGCAGGCGATGTCGGGCAGGAGAGCGCCCGATTCGATGTCGGCCAGTACGGCGTCGAGTCCGGCCCGGATCGCGTCCCGGTCCTCGGCGCTGATGAGCCCGATGTGGGCCAGCATGGCGGCGTGGGCCTTGCTCACCTGCACATCGTAGGGGGCCAGCCGCCAGTCGAAGGAGATCGACTCGCCGAAGCGCAGCATCAGTTCCGCGGGGCCGTCTTTGAACCGTCCGCCCCAGGTCGCCTGTTTCTTTTCGTTCGCCATAATCTGAAAACAATAGCCATGCCACACCCGCGCCCGGAAATCACGCCTTTTTATTGAGGGGGACCGGCTGGAGTAGAGTGAGAGCTAGGCGGCGAGGACAGCGAAGCTGGCTCCGAGCAAGCCAAGGATAAAAAGGCCGAGGAGCACGAAGAGCACCTGAAAGACGAGGCTGAAAATATAGGTGACGAAAGCCTTGCCGAAGCTCACGTCGAAGATGCCGCCGATGATGAGGACGTTAATCAGCACCGCAAGGAGCACACCGAGGATGTTGCCAAGGCCGGGAATGAATGTCCCGGCTCCGCCCAGCGCGGAGATGACCAACCAGGTGACGATGAGGATGAGCAAGGCCCGCCCGAGGGTGTTTTTATGCTTGGGAACTCCGGCCACGCTGGCCCCGAGGCGGAGGAAAAACGTGGCGAAAAACACCAGCAGAAAAACCAGTACGACGGTGACGAGGAGAGCGACAAGAGACATGGCGCTTATTGTCTCAGGCCCCGGCTGGCTGGCAACCGGAAAAACGGGGTCCGGCTGGACCAGCTAGCGGGCGAACTGCACGTCGTTGACACCGGCGCGGGCGCAGGCGTCCATGACCTTGACCACGGCCTGGTGGGCGGTGCCGTCGGCGGGGGACAGCGTGACGCGGGCTTCAGACTGGTTGGCCCGGCAGGCCGACTGATAGCGAGCAAGCATGGCGGCCAGTTCCTGGTAGCTGGGAGAGTCGGGGCGGTCGTAGGCGTAGTCGTTGACCACGGCCTGTCCGTCGTCGCGGATTTCGATGATCTGCTCGTCGGGGAACTCCAGCGGCGCGACCTGTTCGACCGTGCCGGGCAGCTCAAAGGAAAGGTCCGCCTCCTGTTTTTCCAGGGTGGAAGAGAGCATGAAGTAGATCAGCAGCAAAAAGACGCAGTCGATCATCGGGGCAATGGGGATGCCCACGCGTTCGTCGGGTTTCTTGCGCAGGCGGGCCATGACTCAGTTGCCCTGGAAGGTGGCGTAAATGACCTCGCTTGCTCCGGCCTGGGCGCAGGCGTCGAGCACGGGGCGGATTTTTCCATACGGGGTCGCCCGGTCGGCCCGGACCTCGACGGAGAGATCAGGCTGGGCGGTCAGGGCGCGTTCGAGGCGCAGGCCAAGCTGGGGCAGGGTGAGACTTTCGGCCCCGAGCCAGGCGGTCCCATCCGCGTCGAGCGAGAGCGTCACCCGGTGGGCGGGATTGTCCGGCACGCGGCTCTCGGCGGACTCGGGCAGGTCCACCTCGCGGACCCGGTCGGCGCGGGCAAGCGTCCCCGCGTAGAGGAAGAACACCAGCAGCAGGAACACCATGTCGATCATGGGGGCCATCTGGAAATCCGCCTCCGGGTGCTCGCGCTTACGCAACCTCATTGCAACAGCCAGCGCACCGTGCATTCGCCCCGAAGTCAAGCCGGGAGCGGACTGCGGGCTTTTCCTTGATAAAAATAATGCTCCGGACTTGCCTTGTGAGACCGCGTTTCATTAAAGCGATCCCAATCCGGGGCCGTGTCTTTACGGTACCGGGCCGAGTGAACATGCACACGCATTCCCACGACCACAGTCACGCTCACGGACATGGCCACGGCCATTCCCACGGGCATGGGCACAGTCACGCCCCGGCGGGCGTGCCCCGCAAGCGGCTGCTCCAGGCGCTGTTGATCAGCCTGATCATCATGTCGGCGCAGATCACCGGGGGAATTATTTCCGGTAGTCTGGCGCTCCTGTCGGATGCCCTGCACACGGCGACCGACGCGGTGGCGCTGCTCATCAGCTACTTCGCCCTGCGGCTTGGGGACAGCAAGAGCACCACGAGTTTCACCTTCGGGCTGAAGCGGGCCGAGATCATGGCCGCCGTGCTCAACTCCGGCGTCCTCATCGGGCTGAGCCTGTGGCTCATGTACGAGGCAGTCATGCGGTTTATCCACCCCGAGCCGATTGAGCCGGGGATCATGGCCGGGGTGGCGCTGATCGGGCTGATCGCCAACATCTTTATGGCGATGCTCCTGCAAAAGGGCTCCAAAGACAGCCTGAACATGCGCTCGGCCTACCTGCACGTGCTCAGTGACGCGGTGGTGAGCATCTGCGTCATCGGCGGAGGCATCGTCATCATGGTCTGGAAATCGGCCACCTGGGTGGACCCGCTGCTCACGATGTTGATCTCTGTCTGGCTCATTCGCGCGAGTTGGGGGATCGTCTGGCACGCCTCGAAAATCCTCATGATGGCCGCGCCCGAGTCGCCCACGGTGGAGGAAATCGGAGCCGCCATCGGCGACATGGACGGTGTGTGCAACGTCCACCATGCCCACCTCTGGGCCTTGAACGAGCAGAACGTCCACTTCGAGGCGCATGTGGAGGTTCGTGATTGCCGCCTGAGCGAAACCACGCCGCTGCTCAACCGGATCGAAAGCACCCTGCACGAGCATTTCGGTATCAGTCACGTGACGATTCAGTTCGAGTCCGGGCGCTGCTCCGAGGACTGCGGCCTGATCGTCGAACGCGACGCAGAGTGATGGCGCGTTTGTCTCACTGCTGGTTTATTTTTTAACCACAGAGGCAGGGCATGGCCTGCACCCTCGGTGCTGCGCACCGCGATGCTTTTGCCTGGGGGCAAAAGCATGGGACAGTATGTGCCCGTCCTGGCCCTCGCGCTCGTTTACCGGGTGACGCCTGCCTGCTCCTTGAGCCAGCCGAACATGTCCGTCACGGTGATTTCCTCGATCGCCTGTTCGCTCGCCATGACGGGAGCTTCGGGTGTGATTTGCGGCGGGGGCGGGGCGAGGTTCGAGCGCTGCCCGGCGGGGACCTGATCCAGCCCGAGGGAGCCGTTGCCGGTCATGGTGACGCTCCAGCGGCCTTCGCCCAGGCGACGATAGACGGCCCGCCCGAAGGTCGTCGGGGGGGCGTCGTTGGCCATGATGTCCCAAGGCTCGTCGAGGACCAGTGCCTGGTCCGGCGGCATTGAGCTGTCGAAAACCCGCCGGATGCCGACGCGGTTTCCGGCCACGTAAAAGTCCACGAAAATTTCTTTGGTTGTGTCGAGCGGGGTGGGGATTTCGGCCACCTGGCCGTCGCCGCGCTGGTAGCGGACGGTGAGCTTGCCGTTACGGATGTCCAACTCAGTCACGACCGATTGGCTCAGGGCGCGCTCGTACTGGTCGCGCAGTCTGGCGTAGTCGCTGGCCAGCCCGGTCAGGCGGTCGCGGTAAATGTCCTCGGCCATTTGCGCACGGGTGAGCTTGAGCCCGGCCACGCCGACAGCCCCGGTGACGGCCAGCAGCAGCAATAGCACGATCCATGATCGCACTTCTTGCAGCATCCCCCAAAATCCTTTGCCCTTACTCACGTCGTTGTTTTGTTCTCCGCTTCTAAGACAGCAGGGGTGGGGGAAATGTTCAACCCGTTTTCGCGGGGGGCGTTAAACGTCCTCGCGGGCCAGTTCGGCCTGTCCGCGGGTGACGAAGTTCAGCGACATGGCCGCGACGAAGACCCCCAGCAGCAGCATGCCCAGGCTGAGCAGGCGCAGCAGGCCCGACTGTGCCGGGTCGAGCGCCATCAGGCCCATGGCCAGTAGCGGCATGACCAGCATGAACAGCGCCGGAATCAGCGCAAAGGTGTAGCGGATGCCCTTGGCCTTGAGATAGACCACAAACGTCACCAGCGCCAGTGCCGCCATGAGCTGGTTGGTTGAGCCGAACATGGGCCAGATTGCCTGCCAGGCCGGTTGGCCGTTAAAGGTCTGGAAAACCAGCGCCGCGGGCGGGATCAGCACGAGCACGGTACCGAGGTAGCGGCTGGTCTGGTCGCGCCAGTCGAAGAACTCTTCCAGCAGGAAACGGCTCAGGCGGGTACAGGTGTCGAGCGTGGTCAGCAGGAAGGTGCTCACGGTCAGCGCGGCGAACTCGACCCCGAGGTCGGCCGGGATGCCCAGATGGGCGAAAAAGACCGACGCGCCCGAGGCGAAGATGGCGACCGGGTTTTCCCCCTCAATATCCGCCCCGCTGAGGATGGCCACTGTCGCCAGCGCGAAGACCGCCAGCACGCCCTCCAGCAGCATACCGCCGTAGGCCACGCGCTGGGCGTCTGACTCGCGCTTGAGCTGCTTCGAGGTCGTGCCGCTGGCCACCAGGCTGTGGAAGCCGCTGCACGCCCCGCAGGCCACGGTGATGAAGAGCATGGGCGCGATGTAGCCGGGGTTCACCTTGTCGGTGATAAAGCCCTCGAAGGCGGGGATCTGGAAGCTCGCGCCTGTCAGGAGCATGCCGCCCACGCCGAGGATCAGCATGGCGAACAAAAAGGTCGAACTGAGGAAGTCTCGGGGTTGCAGGAGCATGTCCACCGGCAGCACCGCTGCCACGAGCGCGTAAACCATCACCACGGCCAGCCACAGGTTTTTGTCGAGCACGGGGGCGGGAAAGAAATTGCCCACCGCCAGCCCGGCGAAGGTCAGCGGCACGAAAACCAGCAGCAGCGGCCCGAACTTCATCCCCTTGCGCAGCAGCCAGCCGAAGATGACGGCGGCGACCACGAACCAGCCCGAGGCCGTGGCCACGGCGGGCTCGGTGCGGAAGGTGCCCGCCGTCAGGTCGGCAAAGACGATGATGACGTACATCAGCGTCAAGAGCAGGAAGATACGAAAAAACTGGGCCGTCTTTTTACCGACCAGCGAGCGGGTGATCTCGGAGACCGTCCGCCCGGCGAAGCGCAGGCTCATCAGGGTGCTGCCGTAGTCGTGCACCCCGCCGACGAAAATTGACCCGATGAGAATCCACAGCCAGGTCGGCCCCCAGCCGAAGTACTGGGCCGCGAAGATCGGCCCCACGATCGGACCGGCCCCGGCGATGGACGAGAAGTGGTGCCCGAAGACGATGGAGGCCCGCGTCGGCACGTAGTCCACGCCGTCGGCGTGGGTGCAGGCCGGGGTGGGGCGGCTGTCGTCGCTGCGACAGCGCGAGGCCAGGAACTTCCCGTAGAAGCGGTAGGCAAAAACAAAAAAGAGGACGGACAGGAGGAGGATAACCTGAAGCATGAGCGAGGATTGGGGAGCTGAATTATCGGGCACCGTGTTCGGCTAAGTCAATCATTCAGCAGGTACAGTTTTGTCCTCCAAGGGGTTGTTTCTGTTATGCTCGCGGGCCTTTACTCACTGGGCAGGCATTCCTTTCAAAAAAGCGTAAGCCCGGTGATATTAAATCATTTTTTTGAGACGGGATTGTGTTTAAAGCTTGCCGCCTAACACGTGTTAGATAGCCTTTGTCCTCAAACCTCTTTATAGTTATGGACGAATTACGGATAGGAATCGTCGGCCTGGGAAATATGGGCGGTACTTATTGCGGCCAATTTTCGGCTGGCGAGTACAAGCGTTGCCGCTTGACGGCGATTTGCGACTCGGATGCCCAGAAGCTCGAAGCCGCCAATGCGGGCGATGCGAAGCGCTTCAGCGACGCCAGAGAGATGTTTGAGAGCGGCCTGATCGACGCGGTCATCATCGCCACCCCGCACTACGCCCACACCACGCTCGGGATCATGGCACTGGAAAAGGGCCTGCACACGCTGGTGGACAAGCCGATTTCCGTGCACAAGGCCGACTGCGAACGCCTGATCGCCGCCCACACAGACAGCAGCGTGGTGTTCGCCGCGATGTTCAACCAGCGCACTGACCCGCGCTACATCAAACTCAAGGAGCTGATTGACTCGGGCGAACTGGGCAAGATCAACCGCATCAACTGGATCATCACAGACTGGTTCCGCACCCAGCAGTACTACAGCTCCGGCGGTTGGCGTGCGACCTGGGCCGGTGAGGGCGGCGGCGTGCTGCTCAACCAGTGCCCGCACCAGCTTGACCTGTGGCAATGGCTGTTCGGGATGCCCGCCAAGGTCCGCGCTTTTTGTGGCGTGGGGCGTTACCATGAGATTGAAGTCGAGGACGATGTGACCGCGTACCTGGAGTACGCCGACGGCTCCAACGGTGTCTTTATCACGACCACGGGCGAAGCCCCCGGAACCAACCGCCTGGAGATCGCCGCCGAAAAGGGCCGCGTCATCATCGAGGGCGACGACCTGCAATGGCTGCGCAACGAAGTTCCCACCTCCGAGTGGTCGAAGACTTGCCAGGGTGGTTTCCAGAAGCCCGCGCAATGGGAAATCACCATCCCGGCCAAAGGGCGCGGACCTCAGCACGTTGGCATTATCCGAAACTTTATCGAAGCGGTCCTCGACGGAAAGCCGCTCATTGCCCCGGCGGAGGAGGGGATCCACTCGGTGGAGCTGGCCAACGGCATGATACACTCGGCCGACATCGGCCAGACAGTCAACTTTCCGCTGGATGGCGCGACCTATGAGGCCGCGCTTAAAAAAAAGATAGAGACCTCTACCTTCGTGAAGAAGGTCGATGAATCCGCAGGCAAGGCTGCGGACATGAGCAGCACCTACTAATCCGTTTTCAGAACGACATCCCGATTATACCCATGGCTCAGAAAGCAGACGGCATGAATTACGCGCCCGAGGCGGCGAAGGTTGAACGCGTGGTCGAGCCCGGCGAATTTGTATTCGCGGCGGCTCACCTCGACCACGGCCACATCTTTGGCCAATGCAACGGGCTGACCGAGGCGGGCGCGGAATTGCGCTACGTGTACGACCCGAACCCGGCCAAGGTGGAGGCCTTCGTGAAGCGTTTTCCGCAGGCCAAGCCGGTGGATTGCCTGGAGCGTATCTTTGAGGACAAGGACGTGAAGCTGGTGGCGGCTGCCGCTGTCCCCTCCGAGCGCGGGGCGCTCGGCTGCCGCGTCATGCAGGCCGGACTGGACTACTTTACCGACAAGTGCCCTTTCACCACGCTGGAGCAGCTTGAGACGGCCCGCAAGGTCGTGGCCGAGACCGGACGCAAGTACATGGTCTATTACTCCGAGCGCGTGCACGTGGAGTCGGCCTGGTACGTGGACCAACTGATCCAGGACGGTGCCATCGGCGATATTGTGCATATGGAGATATTTGGGCCGCACCGTCTCTACAAGGACACCCGCCCGGAATGGTTTTTCCAGAAGGCCAAGTATGGCGGCATTCTGACGGATATCGCCTCGCACCAGTTTGACCAGTTCCTGCACTACGCCCGCTCGCGGGGGGGCGAAGTCCTCCATGCCCGCGTGGACAATATTGCCAACCCCGACACGCCCGAACTGGAAGACCTCGGCGAAGCCGTGCTCAAGCTCGACACCGGTGCCTCCTGCTTCTCGCGGGTAAACTGGTTCACGCCCGACGGCATGCGCGGCTGGGGTGACGGTCGCAGCTTCATCACCGGGACCAAGGGCACAATCGAGGTGCGCAAGTACTTCGACTTCGGCCGCAGCGACGAGGGTAATCTCGTCATCATCGCCGACCAGCAGGGCGAACAACTTATTGATGTCAATGGCAAGGTCGGCTTTCCCTTCTTCGGGCGACTGATTCTCGACTCCCTCAACCGGACCGAGAGCGCCATGACCCAGGAGCATGCCTTCCTCGCCTCCGAGCTCTCGCTCAAGGCGCAGGCCATCGCTGACCAGCGCCGCTAGTGTACCGTTAGCCAAGTTCTTGCACTAAATTTGGGGGCTGTGCGCCCCCAAACCCCGCCCCGGGTTGTACCCGGAGGCACTGAGGAGCATCCAAACTGAGTCGCACCCTCCAATTTATGTCAGGAACCAAGCTAACCGTGGTCGCAAGCCGACGTTTGTACGTATTATTTTCCACCACAAAGCCGCAAGGGAACAGGAGGACTATCTTAAAAACTCTGCGCTCACCGTGTCCTCTGTGGTTAAAAAACTAAAACGGCTCGGCGTCAGCCCGGCTTGAGCGCGTCATAAAGAATCTCGGCGGGGTGCAGGGCGGTGCGGCCCGTGCCGTCGTGGATCTGGTGTCGGCAGGAAGTGCCGGGGGCGGCCACGAGCGTGTCAGCGGGCAGTTTGCGCACGGTGGGGAAGAGCACCAACTCTCCGACTTTCATCGAGACTTCGTAGTGCTCCTTTTCGTAGCCGAAGGAACCGGCCATCCCGCAGCAGCCCGAGGGGATGACGGTGACGGTGTAGTTGCCGGGCAATGACAGCGCGCGCACGCTCGGTGTGATCGAGGCGAGCGATTTCTGGAAGCAGTGGCCGTGCAGGTGGATGCTCTTCGGCTCGTCGGTGAAGGCGTCCGCGCTGATGCGCCCGGCGTCGATCTCACGTTCGATGAACTCTGAAAACAACAGACAGTTCTTGGCCAGGGCGCGCGCGGCGGGCTTGAGTTCGCCGGGCACGAGGTCGGGGTATTCGTCGCGGAAGCCGAGGATGCCCGAGGGCTCGATCCCGACCAGTGGCGTTTCCCCGGTGACGAGCGGGGCCAGCAGGCGCACGTTTGCTTCGGCGATTTGGCTGGCCTTGCGCACGAGTCCTTTTGAGAGCCACGTCCGGGCGCTTTCGCGGTGGCGCGGGATGACCACCTCGTAGCCGAGCCGCTGGAGCAGCTTGATCGCTTTTTGGCCGACAGGCACGTCGTTGTACTCGGTAAACTCGTCGCAGAACAGGTACACCTTGCGCTTCGGAGCGGCTTGGGCCGGTTGTTTTTTAAACCAGCGGGTGAGGGTAGTGCGGTGGCGCAGCGGGATAGTGCGGTCCGGGTGGAAGCCGTTCACGCGGTTGAGCAGGCGGCGGATCGGTGCAGTGCCAAAGAGCAGGTTCCAGGCCCAGGGGGCGACATCGACGAGCTTGTTGAAAAGCGTGTAGTTGGCGATCATGCGCGAGCGCAGGGGGACGCCATGCTCGTCGTAGTAGTGCTGGAGAAACTCGGCCTTGAGCTTGGCGATGTCCACGTTGGAGGGGCATTCGGATTTGCACGCCTTGCACGAGAGGCACAGGTCCATGACCTCCTTGACCTCGCCGGAGTCGAAGGGCTTGAGCGCGTCGCGCGGGTGGGTGAGGGTGTGGCGCAGGATGTTGGCGCGGGCGCGGGTGGTGTGCTTTTCCTCGCGCGTGGCCATGTAGCTCGGGCACATGGTGCCCCCGGCCAGGTGCCCCTTGCGGCAATCGCCGGACCCGTTGCATTGTTCGGCGGCGCGGAGCACGCCGAGCGTAGAGGAGAAGTCGAAAAAGGTGTCGTACTGCGGAGTCTCCTCGTCGGGGGAGACGCGCAGGGCGGTGTCCATCGGCGGGGTGTCGATGATCTTGCCGGGGTTGAAGATCCCGAGCGGGTCGAAGGTTTCCTTCACGCGCCGCATCATGGCGAAGCACTCCTCGCCGACCATGAACGGGATGAACTCGCCGCGCAGGCGCCCGTCGCCGTGTTCGCCGCTGAGGGAGCCGTTGTACTTCTTGACCAGAGCGGCGATGTCCTCGGCCACGCCACGAAAAGTTTTCAACCCCTCGGCGGTTTTGAGGTTGAACATCGGGCGCGTGTGCAGTTCGCCCGAACCGGCGTGGGCGTAGTACACGCATTCGATGTGGTACTTCTCGCGCATGAGGGTGTCGAACTCCGCGATGTACGCGGGCAGGTCGTGCACATCGACAGCGGTGTCCTCGACGATTTCGCGCGGCTTGGCGTCGCCGGGGACGTTGCTCATCAGCCCTTGTCCGGCACGGCGTAGCTCCCAGATACGCGCCTGGTCGGGGCCCTTGAGGATGGGGAAATGGTAGCCGAGTCCGTCGGCCTTAAGTGCGACGACTATTTCGGCCAGGCGGCGGTCTACCTCGGCCTCGTCGTCATGGCGGATGTCCACTACGAGAATCGCGCCGGGATCCCCCTGCACGAAGAAGCGGTTCTTCGCCTGCTCGATGTTGCGCTTGGTGGCTTCGAGGATGTGGCGGTCGAGCAGTTCGACGGCGAAGGGCTGGTGCGGGAGTGCGTGGAGGACGGCGCGCAGCGACTGGTCCACATCGGCGAAGTGCGCGCAGAGCAGGGCGCTGTGTGCCGGTGGCAGCCGGTTGAGGTCCAGCTCGAACTCGACCCCGAAGAAGAGCGTGCCCTCGGACCCGGCGATGAGGCGGCAGAGATTAAAGGGCTGCTCCGAGGCCGGGTCGAAGACGCGGGCATCCATCAGCAGGTCGAGCGCGTAGCCGGTGTTGCGGCGCGGGATGGAAGACTTGGGGAAATTTTTGGCAATCAGCTCGCGGTTGTTTTTGTCGCCGAGGAGGTCGCGGCAGAAACGGTAAATCTTCGCCTCCAGCGAGTCCTCGGGGCCGGCGCATTTTTGCTCCAAGCCCTCCTGGTCGAGTGGGCCGAACGTCACTTCCGTGCCGTCGCTGAGAAAGCCGCGGCAGGAGACGAGGTGCTCGCGGGCCGAGCCGTAAACGACGGAGTTCGAGCCGCAGGAGTTGTTGCCGACCATGCCGCCGATCATGGCGCGGTTGGCGGTCGAGGTCTCGGGGCCGTAGAGCAGTCCGTGCGGCTGGAGAAAGTGGTTCAATTCGTTGCGGACGACGCCCGGCTGCACGCGCACGCGGCGGCTGGCGGCGTCGAGGGAAAGTATCTGGTTCAACCGCCGGCCAACATCGACCACGATCCCGCCGCCGACGACCTGCCCGGCCAGCGAGGTGCCCGCCGTGCGCGGGATGAGCCCCACCCGGTGCCGGGCGGCGAAGCGGATCAGCGTGGCGATGTCCGCCTCGTCGGCAGGGAAGGCAACCGCCTGCGGGAACTCCTGATACTCGGATGCGTCGGTGGCGTAGAGCTTGCGCATGACCGGGCTGGTGTGGAGTTCGCCGGTCAGTTGCTGTTTGAGTTCTCCGAGTACAGGTGCGGGTTGGGTCAGGGCGGAGGGCATGGGCGCAGTTTGTAGGTTAAACCAATTTTTTGAAACAGGAAATTTATGTAGCGGAACAGGAAGTGTCCAGCCTTGCGGCAGTGTATGAGGGTAAAACTATGACTTTTTTTGACTAATAAATGGTCGGGTTGACCGGTCCCGTTGTTTTTCGAAACGGATGCCGTACAGATAAATGGTGACGAGAAGGCGGAACGAAAGCAATCGTTAGGTGGGCACAAAAAAACCGTCCACTATCACGCGGACGGCTTTCTTGGGGAAAACTACAAAAACCGGGATTCTACTGCTTCGGGAAGGTGAGAGCAGGGGCTTCCAGTTCGTCCGCGATGGCCGCGGCGTAGGGCGTCTTGGCGTCGAGATCGAAATCCTTCAACGCGATGGCCTGGAGCTGTTGGTTGTCGTAGGTCTTGACGTAGTAAACCCGGTTGGCCATGTCGGCGACGACGGTCCACTGCGTGTAGTCGGCCTCGTCGCTTTTGTCGTTGCGGATGAAACCCTTGGGCAGATCGAAATTGTTCATGATGTGCTCGACCAGACGCACGCTCTCGGTGCCGTCGGGCTGGGCGACGGGCGTCATGCTGTAGGCGAAAGCGCGGATGAAGCGCGAGGGCGGGGTCGGGTCGCCGGGCAGGCCGATCCAGCCGGAGCCCGAGCCAAAGGAGTCGATCACGTGACCATCGACTTTCAGGGACGAGCCGTTGGCGTCCGAGAGCTTGGTGTAGTTCTTGAGATTGGTCAGGTGCCAGTCGAAGGTGGGGGCGTTGGTCAGCACGCCGAAGGGGTTATCGTACACCTTGAGCGTGCCGCCCGTGGGCTCGATGACGATGGATTTGCCGTTGGCGTCGTGGAGCGTGTAGTGGAAGGGCGCGACGAAACCAAAGGCCGGGAAGACGAGATTAACCACCTGCACGTCCCCGTTCTCGACTGCGGCCTTGACCTCATCAACGTTGGCAAAGCTGGTCAGGCACCAGGTCAGAAATTCCCAGGGGGCGAGGCTCTTGGCCGGATTGGCCTGGGCCGGGTCGGTGTATTCGGCGTAGCCCGGGAAATACAGGATGCCCCCGGCGAGACCCTTTTCGTTGAGGCCGTCACAGACGAGGGGTTGCTTGACGGCGTTCATGCCGACCACGGCGTACTTGCCGGTCCACTTGAGACTGTCCTGTCCCTTTTTCGCGCCGGTGCCGGTGTAGCTGAGGCCGCGGGGGGCCACCACCGCCTCGGACTCCAGCTCGAAGCCGAACTCCATCGTGCGGCCATAGACGTAGCCGTCGTCGCTGGTTTTAACGAGCAGGCTGGTGCAAGCCTGGGTGGAACTGAGGCCCAGCACGAGAATCGTGCCCGTGCTCAAAAGGAGTTTGCGAATGTTTTTCATAGACAGGTACATGATTTGAGGGAGGTTTTGAGGCAAGGTGAGAAGCTCAGATTAGTGGCCTGCTTTACCGGGTCAACTCCTCATGTCCTGTCCGGGCGAACTGATTGACAGTCTCTTACCGGATAAAGGATGGGCGGGCTTGGCTTGACTTGAGCTACGGTATGATAAGCATACTTGCTTTTTGAAGACTTTACCTCGACTTCTGCTAATCGGCCTGGGAGTGGTTTGCCTGGCCGGTGCGGGCTGGGGGATCTATTCCCTGAAAAACCGCCAGGTGGCTCCCGTTGCCCCGGTGGTGACAGGTATCGGTGTGCCAGGAACGGAGGCGTTTCCAGCCACGTTTTTTCCCGAGCGTTATGAGAAATTCAGCGCTAACGCCTGCCGCCAGTGTCACGAAGAGAGCTTTCAGGAATGGTTGCCCAGCGACCATGCACACGCCAACCGGCCCGTCATGATGAGCATGGACCTGCCAGCCTTCCTGCCGGCGCGTGAGATCAAGGTCCCCGGTGAGTCGTTCCTGTTCTCAGAGGAAGCGGAGAAGTTCTGGATGACCGTGACCCGCGACAGCGGCGAGCAGCAGCGCTACGCCCTCGACGGGGTTATCGCCGTCACCCCGTTGCGCCAATACCTGGCGAAACTGCGCGGCGGACGCTGGCAAACCACCAGTGTGGCCTACGATCCGGCGGCGGACGAGTGGTTCGATGTTTTCGCGGGCGACGAGCGCCAGCCCGGCGAATGGGGCCACTGGAGCGGCCAGGGGATGAACTGGAACGCCAACTGCGCCTGGTGCCACATGACCGAGTACCGGAAGAACTTCGACATCGAAACCGACAGCTACCACACGACCTGGATGGAACAGGGCGTCTCCTGCATGCAGTGCCACGTCGGCATGGAGGAGCACGTCGCCAACGCCACCGAAAGCTACTCCCCGCCGGTCCAGACCCTGAGTGCCCGCCGGATAATGGAAAACTGCGCCTCCTGCCACTCCCGGCGCGATCAGTTTACGCCCGACACCTTTGTCGCCGGGGATATTTACCATCAGCATTTCGGGCTGTCCCTGCCGGACCAGCCAGGACTCTATTACCCGGACGGTCAAATCCTCGACGAGGACTACGTCTATGCCTCCTTCCTCATGAGCCCGATGGGCCATGCCGGAGTCACTTGCCTGGACTGCCACAACCCGCACTCGGGCAAGACGATTCTTCCCTTTGAGAACAACAACCTGTGCATGCGCTGCCATGATACTGGGCTGGACGGGGCGACCATCATCGACCCGGTCGCGCACAGCCACCACGGCCCGGACAGCACCGGCAACCGCTGTGTCGAGTGCCACATGCCGGAAACGCCTTACATGCAGCGCGATCCGCGCCGCGACCACGGTTTCCTGCTGCCCGATCCGCTGATGACCGCCGAGTTGGGCATCCCCAACGCCTGCCAGCGCTGCCACTCGGACGAGACGACCGAGTGGGCCATCGAGTGGACGGAAAAGTGGTATGGCGACAAGCTGGCCGAGAAACCCCAGCGCAAGCGCGCCCGTGCCCTTGCCGCCGCCTATGCGGGCGACCCGGCGGCTGTCGGGCAATTACTCGGTCTGGCGGCGGACGAGCCCAACCACGCCTGGCGGGCGACTTACACCGGCCTGCTGGGGAGCTATATCCCCGAGCGTGAGGTGATGGCCTACCTGGACAAGGCGCTCAAGGACGACAGCTCAATGGTCCGCGCGCGTGCGGTCCGGGCACTGGCCCCGATGCAGCAGGCCCAGCCGGTGATCGAACCGATGCTTAAAGACCCCTCGCGCAATGTCCGCATCGCCGCCGAGCAGGCTTATGCCGGTTGGGGTGAATCGATCCCCGATCCCGACGCGGCCAAGGAGTGGCAGACCTATCTGGAGTTTCAGGCCGACCGCGTGAGCGGGGCCTTCATGTTGGCCGATCAGGACATCCGCGACGGGAACAACGAGCGCGCGGCCAAGCTCATTGGCCAGGCAGTGGCGCTCGACCCGGCCTCGCCCGAAGTGCTCCGCCAGGGCGCGATCATGTACAGCCGTATCGGGGACAACGCCTCGGCCGAGCAACTGCTTCAGCAGGCCCTGGAAGAGGCTCCCCGGCTTGCCGTCCTGCATTACTCGCTGGCTCTGCTTTACGCGGGCGATGGGCGGCTGCAGGAAGCGATCCCGCTACTGGAAAATACGGTCCTGCTCGATCCGCAGTTTTACCGCGCCTGGTATAATCTCGCTCTGGCCCGGACCAAGCTCGAAGACTGGCAGGGGGCGAAAGACGCTCTGGACAAGGCCGCTCCCGCCTTCGGGAACGATCCAGGCTGGCTCCAGACGCGCATGATCGTCGAACGTCGCCTGGCCACCCAGCGGTAGGCTCTGCCCGAGGATTCTGGGCTTTTTCATTTTTGCGGTTCTATTTTAGGCCACAGAGCACACAGAGGAGGCACAGAGCGCACAGAGATTTTTTGGAAAAAGGGCCATAGCGCACGCCAAGTCAGGTTTGGGGGCCTCTTCCCTTGCTTCCCGACCTTCCTGTTAAATCCCTTGCTTGTTCAAAGCGTTATAAAGGCCGGTCTCAATTCTGTTACGAAATGACTTTCGCGGTCTGCGGGCACAAAAAAGCCTCCGTTTGCGGCAGAGGCTTTTTTGGGAAAAATGGGCGGGAGAAAAAATCAACCCTTGGCCTTGGCGACCATCTCGTAGAACTGGGTGAAGAGCGGGTCGGCGTCGTTGGGGCCGGGGGCGGCCTCGGGGTGGTACTGCACGCTGAAAACGGGCAGATCCTTGTGGCGCAGGCCCTCGACGGTGTTGTCGTTGAGGTTGATCTCGGTGACGACGCCGCCGCACTTCTCGATCTCGTCCGGGGTGGACGCGAAGCCGTGGTTCTGCGACGTGATGGAGACCAGGCCGGTTTCGATGTTCTTGACCGGCTGGTTACCGCCACGGTGGCCGAACTTGAGCTTAAAAGTCTTCGCGCCGAGGGCGTGGGTGATGATCTGGTGCCCCAGGCAGATGCCAAAGGTCGGGTACTGCTCGATCAGCTTGGAAACGCTCTGGTGGGCGTAGGTGACGGCGGCGGGGTCGCCGGGACCGTTGCTGAGGAAGATCGCGTCGGGGCGCAGTTCGTTGACCTGCTCGGGGGTGGCAGTGGCCGGGACCACGAACACGTCGAAGCCGTGGTTGCGCAGGCGTTTGAAAATCGAGTGCTTGGCCCCGAAGTCGAAGGCGGCAACCTTGAACGTCTTCTCCGGTCGCGTGAAGTGGTTCATCGTCGTGCCGGTGATTTTAAACAGCTCGCTCAGGGAGCCGTCGGGATCGAAGGCGTAAGGCTCCTTGCAGGTGACGTCCTTGACGTAGTCGATGCCGATCAGGCCGGACCATTCCTTGGCGCGCGTGACGGCTTCCTCGTCGGAAATATCTTCGGTGCTCAGGCAGGCCTTCATCGCACCGTCCACGCGCAGGCGCTTGGTGATGGAGCGGGTGTCCACGCCCGCCAAGCCCGGGATGAAGTTCTTTTCCAGGTACTCGGGCAGGCTCATCGTGCTGCGCCAGTTGCTGGAAACCGGGGACAGGTCACGGACGACGAAGGCTTTAACCTTGGGGCCGTTCGACTCCTCGTCCTCGGGGTTGATCCCGTAGTTACCGATCTGCGAGGCCGTCATGGTGACGATCTGCGCATAGTAGGAGGGGTCGGTCAGGATTTCCTGGTAACCCGTCATCGACGTGTTGAAAACCGCTTCGCCGACGACGGTCTTGGCCGCGCCAAATGCTTTTCCCCGGAAGACGCTGCCGTCTTCCAGAGCGAGGATGCCGCTACGTGAGGTGCCCATTAACGGTCCAAAGAAATGACACCCTCGCCGGGGCGCAAATAAAAAAAGCACTTTCCTCCGCAATCGTACATGGCGGGGGTGTCAAACGCGGGGTCCGAACAGGGGTTCAGGCGACGCGGGTGTTTTGCGCGAGGCAATCGGCGATCAGCGCAAGTAATTCCTGGTCAGATAGTTTGCTGGAGACGCAGGCGTCCATCTCTCCTTCTTCCTTGAGGGTCTGGTAGTCCTCGGGGAAGGGGGAGCGCGAACGGCCCACGATGTGCGGGGCGTGCTCCTTCCAGTTGGTACGGATGGTGCGGGCGGCGATCACTCCGTTGAGGTCCGGTAGTTCGACATCCATCAGGACGAGGTCGAAGTCCCGGTCACGCACGGCATTCATCACCTCAATGCCGCTGGTGGCCAGTTCCACCTCGTAGCCCTCCTGACGGAGACGCTGGATAGCCCGGCGCTTACCGGCAAAGCCGTCCTGGGCGATCAGGATGCGCGGGCGCCTGTGGCCGTGTGGTCCGGCCGCAGTGATATCCGCCCCGGTGGGTGCGAGGCGGGGTGTATCGAACAGTGCTTCCATGGCTCATAGCAAAATAAGCATATCCCGCCTCAAAGTCCATCCATTGAACACTGTATTCTCAATTTTTATGACAATCATTCATAGTGTGCGTGGGGTAAAGGATGGGGCAGGGCAGCGGCGTTGACCCCAGGCTGAGGCGGTCGGCGGATTTGACGCCTCTCCCGCTCGCAACGTGGCGGCAGGGGATGATGGTGGGCGTGGAAGAAACGCCTTATATTGATTTCATTCCCATTTTGACCGTTAAGGGATTTATCAACGGGAAAGCCGGTAAGTAAGGCGACATCTCCGCTCTTCCTTTACGTGCTTTCCGGCCTTCCTGTTAAGTCTCTTACTGCCCTGTGCTGTCGTGCCTGGCAGGTGCAACCTGCTCGCCGTCTTCGATGAGGACGCGGCGGAGAGATTCTACGAGGGCGTGGGCCTCGTCGGCGTTCTTCCAGTAATAGACGTCGCGGCACATTTTCCGGTACTCGACGATTCCGGCCTGGCGCAGCACCCGCAGGTGGTGGGAGACGGTCGGCTGGGACAGGTTCAGCTTGTCGGCGAGCTGGGAGACGTTGTTGCCGTGCTTGCAGTCGGCCCCGATGGGCAGCAGGTCGAGGACTTGCAGGCGCACGATGTCCCCCACCGCCCAGAGTTGGCGGGCGAGTTCTTCCTGCGTCTTGATGATCGGTCCTGCGGCCATGATACAAACTTCAAAAGATAAGCCAAACACCCCGCGTGGCACAAGGCAAATGTATTGAAGATTTTAAATATTTAAAAAGATAGTTGAATTTTGGGTCAAGGTGAGTTTATGTGTGCCCCTCTCACATGTACCCGCGCGACACAAAAGACCGGTGGTTTCAAGGGCAGGGCCTTTGGAGCCATGTCCCCGAAAGTGACTGGAAAAACTGGAAGTGGCAGTTGAAAAACCGCCTCACTTCCGTGGAGCAAGTCGAGAAGTACCTGGAACTGACGCCGCAGGAGCGGGCCGGTTGCTACTTCTCGGGGCGCAAGCTCGCCCTGGCCATCACGCCGTATTTCTTCAACCTGATCGACCGCGACGATCCGAACTGCCCCATCCGGCGGCAGATCATCCCCCGCGAGGAAGAGATGGAGACCGCGCCCGAGGAACTGCTCGACCCGGTCGGCGAGGAGGGGAGTATGGCCGTCAAGGGCATCGTCCACCGCTACCCGGACCGGGTGCTGTTTCTGGTCACGGACCGCTGCGCCTCCTACTGCCGCTACTGCACGCGTTCGCGGCTGGTTTCCAACGCGCAGGATTACAATTTCCACCCGGAGTTCGAGTCCGGGCTGGCTTACATCGAGTCGCATCCGGAAATCCGCGACGTGCTCCTCTCCGGCGGCGATCCGCTGCTGCTCTCGGACCGTAAGCTCGACTACTTGCTGGGCCGCCTGCGGGCCATTCCGCACGTCGAGTTTATCCGCATCGGCTCGCGCATCCCGGTTTTTCTGCCACAGCGGATCACGCCCGAGCTGTGCGAAATCTTTAAAAAGCACGGCCCGATCTGGATGAGCATCCACGTCAACCATCCCCGTGAGTGCACCGAGGAACTGCGTCAGGCGACAGAACGCCTGTCCTACGCCGGGGTGCCACTGGGCAACCAGAGCGTGTTGCTCAAGGGCGTCAATGACAACGTCGAGACGATGAAAAGCCTCGTGCACCGCCTCCTGATGATGCGCGTGCGCCCATACTACCTTTACCAGTGCGACCTGATTACCGGCAGCGCCCACCTGCGCACGGATGTGCGGACCGGGATCGAGCTGATCAACCAGCTTCGTGGCCACACGACCGGTTATGCGATCCCGCAGTACGTGATCGACGCCCCCGGCGGCGGCGGCAAGGTCCCGATCAACCCCGAATACGTGAAGAAAATCACCGATTCGGAGGTCGTCCTGCGCAACTTCCAGGGCAAGACCTACCGGTATCCGCTCGTCAACGGCGTGCCCGTTGCCTCCGGCGTCCGCCCGGAGGAGGTCAGCGTTGGCTGCCCCGGCTAGGTCGTCCCGAACTCTCAAATATTCCCGACAGGGAAGGCGGGCAATTTGTGTTTGCCAAAAGCGGGCTCGGGCGCTTTCCTCCCACACTAACCTATTGTAAACGACGGGCCGCTGGGCGGTCTTTTTGCACAGACACGATTGAATACCGGAGTTGGCTCAAGGCCTGCTAATCGACCTTGACAGAAACTCTGATTAACGACACCTTTTCCCGCTTATGGCAGTTCCGATTTCCCAAGCCTGGACCGTGGCCACCTATGTGCTCGGCCAAAAACTGCGTGGTCGCAAGCGCTACCCGCTGGTCCTCATGCTCGAACCGCTTTTCCGCTGCAACCTCGCCTGTGAAGGCTGCGGCAAGATACAGTTCCCGGACCACATCCTGAAGAAGCGCGTCTCGGCCGAGAAGGCGCTGGCCGCCGCCGAAGAGTGTGGTGCGCCTATCGTCTCCATCGCCGGGGGCGAGCCGCTGATCCATCCCGAGATCGAGCAGATCGTGGACGGCCTGATCAAGCAGGGACGCTACATTTACCTTTGCACGAACGCCCTCCTGCTGGAGCGCGCGCTCAAAAAGTTCACGCCGCACAAGCAGTTGACCTTCTCCGTGCACATGGACGGGCTCAAGGAAGAGCACGACCGCTCCGTCAGCCGCGACGGCACCTTTGACATCGCCCTCAAGGCGATCAAGAAGGCCGTCGAAATGGGCTTCCGCGTGACCACGAACACCACGCTGTTCAACAACGCTGACCCCGAGCGCGTCCACGAGTTCTTCGACCTGATGATGGAAGCCGGTGTCGAGAGCATGATGACCTCGCCGGGCTACCCCTACGAAAAGGCCCCCGACCAGGAAATCTTCCTCGAACGCGACCGCACCAAGGTGCTCTTCAAGAAGATTCTCGGCGGTGCCAAGAAGGAATGGCGTTTCAACCATAGCCCGAACTTCCTGGCCTTCCTCAAGGGCGATATCGACTACGACTGCACCCCCTGGGGCAACCCGACTTATAACGTTTTCGGTTGGCAGAAGCCCTGTTACCTCCTTGGCGACGGCTACACCAAGACTTTTAAGCAGATGATGGAGACCACCGAGTGGTCCCGCTACGGCCAGCACGGTACGGACGAGCGCTGTAAGGACTGTATGGTGCACTGCGGCTACGAAGCCAGCGCGGTGGACGACAGCTTCTCGCTCGGCGGTGCCATTCGCATGTGGAAGGCCAACAAGAACATGCACAAGCCCGTCACCTTCACCGAGGACGAGGAAAAGCTCTACGCGCTGCTCCGCGCTGACGCTATGAAGCGCGCCGAGTCCTGCGGCGCCAGCTCCTGCTGCTCCTCCTCCAAGGACGTGGCCGGCAGCGAAAAACTGCTGGAAAACATCGCTCCGAATCGCGTCACCCGCCAGGTGCAGCGCGAGGAGAATGTCCCGGCCAGCGGCACCGACCGCTAGGCGCGTCTCCAACAGGCGTTTGCCTCCAACCATTTAACAGGCCGGGTCCAGCGTGACCCGGCTTTTTTGCGCCCTCTTCCAGGGGTTGCCAACGAAGTCACGCGAAGGAACGCGAAGCTTCATTTTCCTGCCTTTCTTCGCGTGACTTCGCGGGCAGCTTCTTTTTCTTCTACCGTGTCTGGCAGGTCTGGAGCTACAGCTCGGCAGCGATGGCCTCGGCGAGGGCTTCGCGGACGGGGCCCCAGCTTTTGAGCAGGCGGCGCAGGCGTCCAATATCGCCGGGGTGGGTGAGCATGTGCCCGGCCATGCGTAATGGGGTTTCCTTACCGGTTTCGCGGTTGTAGCCCTTGGCAAGAAAGGCGGGCAACTCGTCCGTGGCGGTGTCGCTGATGGCACGGATGACGGTCAACGGGATACCGGCCTCGGCAGCGGCTTCCACCACAGGGGCCGATTCCATGTCCACCACGGGGCAGCCGGTTTGCGCGAAAAGCACGGCCTTGGCGGCGGGGGTGGAGACGACTTCGCTGGCGGTGTGGATCTTGCCTTCGCCGCGGTCAATCACAATATCCCCGAGCTTGAGCGCCGGATCGAGCGCCCCCCCGAATCCGGCCAGGATAACCCGCTTCGGCTTGACCAGGCGCATAGCCTCGCGGGCGGGTTCAACACAGTGGACCGGTCCCATCCCGATGAGGGAGACGTGGACGGTTTGCTTTTCCCAGTCACCAACCCAGGCTGGACGATGTCCCATCTCGTAGGAGGCGGCATGTGCCAGCGCCTGGATGAAAAGGTCAGCTTCGAAACGGGTCGGAATGAGAATCAGGGACATGTGGGAAAGAATTAAAAAAGCAGGCGTGCCCCAGGGAGGGCGGCCATTTTACGGTCATTGGTGAGGATGTGGGCTTCGCGGGCGAGATAGTCTTGCGCAATCAGCCGATCAAGGAGGCCGCAGCCGCCCTTTGAACGCAAGATATTTACGACTTCAAAACCGTTCAGCGGAGTAATCATGCTGCCAGTCAGGAGGGTATCAATGGCCTTTCTGGCGTCGTTTTTGCTGATTTTATAGTGATGCTGGAGCGTGATGTAGGCTTCTCCAATCACTTGGTTGGAGACGGTGAGCTCGGCGGATGCTTCCGCCTCCAGCAACTTTTCGAGGGCTGTTACCGTTTTGCGGAAATCCGCTTCCGGATGCCCGGTGAGCAGGCGCACGAAGACGGAGGTGTCAATCCCGTAGGTCTGAGTCGAGCGCGGCATGGCGGATGGCAGCGATGTCCGGAGCGGGCAGGTTGGCGGCGATTTTATCTTTCAGCGGGGCGAGGTTTGCCCTGTTGAAGCGGCGGGGCTTGATGAGAAACCCGTCGGCGGATTCCTCAATGACGAGCGTGTCGCCGGCCTTGACGCCGAGGCGTTCCACCACATGACGGGGGAAAGTCACCTGGCGTTTACTGGTAAGTCGGACCTGCATATCTCCTTACTTATAAGGGGAAGTCGTAAGGCGTCAAGCTTGCCCGCTTCTTTACCCATCCAGCGCCGCGCTGACGGCGAAGCCGCTGAGGGCGGCGCTTTCGAGGGTGGCGGGCAGGCCGGTGGCGGTGTAGTCGCCCGCGAGGAGGAAGTTGCTCCAGGGGCTGGCCTTGGGGCCGGGGCGGTGAGGCTCGGTGGCGGGCTGGGCGGCGAAGGTCGCGTCGCGGCTTTTGTAAACGAGCGAACGGGCGATCTGCATCTCCGTGGCGGCGGGGAAGAATTTCTCCAGCTCAGTGCGCAGGAGGGTGACGATTTCGTCGCTTTTCATGTCGAGCCAAGCCTGGGCGGTGCTGGAAATGACGGCGTAAAGGTGTTTGCCCGCGTACTCGGGGGGGAGGGTGTGGGTGCGATCGAAGACCCAGTGCACGGGCGAGTCGAGCAGCCCGACGAAATCTGCCCCGTTGTCGTAGAGGGGGCGGTCGGTGACGAGGTGGATGCCCATGATCGGGGCGGAGGGGATAGCCGCGAGGTGGTCGCGCAGGCGCGAGCCCTCGGGCAGGAGCGACCGCAGGGCCGTCCAGGGCAGGGCGCTGACGAAGAGCTCCGCCTCGATCCGCTCGCCTCGTGGCGTTTCCACTGCCGTGACGCGCTGGATGCCGGTTTCGCGGTCTTCGGCCACCTCGACGCGGGCGATTTTTGAGGACAGGCTGAGGCTGCCGCCGATGCTGTTGAGGAAAAGGCTCGTCTCGGGTTCGAAGAGTTCGCTCAGCCCGACCTTGCTCACGATGATGTCGGCGGCGTCGGATTTGCCAAAGAGCGAGCGGCGCAGGGTCTCGTGCAGGAGCCGGGCGCTGGCGGTGGAGGTGGGCTCGTTGAGGGCGGCCACGCAGAAGGGTTCCCACAGGGCGCGGACGGAGCCCGCGGTCTGCCCGTGGCGGCGCAGCCAGTGGGCGGCGGTCTCGTCGTCGGCGGGGACAGCCTCCAGGCGCATGACCAGCCCCATCCGCAGGATGGCGAGCCGGTCGGCGGTGTTCAGTTCGGAAAATTTGAAAAGCCCGGCCAGCAGGTTGAAGGGCGCGGGCAAGGGTTGTGCGGCTAATTCGGACCAGCGTCCGCCGGGGCTGACATAGGGCACGCGCATGCTCGGCTGGCGCTCCAGTTTGTCGGTGATGCCGAGCAGCTCGGCCAGTTTGAGAAAGCCCGTGTAGCAGCCCATGACGATGTGCTGGCCGTTGTCGATGGTGAGGCCGGTGGCGGCATCGGTCAGGCTGTGGGCACGCCCGCCCAGGTAGGTGCGGGCCTCGTAAAGGTGCGGCGTGAAGCCCTCCAGGCCGAGTTCGAGCGCGGCGGTGATCCCGGCCACGCCCCCGCCGAGGACGGCAGCGCGGCCCGGCAGGCTGCGGGGACGTCCGGGGCGTTTGGCTTCGCGCAGGGTGCGCCACAGGAGCCGGAGTTTTTGCGGCTTGGAGAGGCGGGTGCGCTCGACGGTGAGCGCGAAGCCCCCGGCGGCGATTTTTTCTAAAATTTCCTCGTAAAACGCGCCCATGACGAGCGCGGCCTTGAGGTTCTGGCGCTCGGAATCGGGCAGGAGCCGCCGGGCCTTGTTGAAGAAGTGCTTGCAGCGGTAGTAGCAGAGGCGGAAGAGCTTCTGGCAGGCGGGGTTGGCGGCGGGGTTGGCCAGGTCGTCCTCGCTCACTTCGAGGGCGGCCAGTTCGTCCTGGGGCAGATAGACGCGGCCCATCTTGACCTTGTCCTCGACCACGTCGCGCAGGATGTTGGTGAACTGGAGTGCGTAGCCGAGGGTTTCGGCAAACTCCGGAGTGCGCGGATGCGTGCAGCCGAAAATCTTGATCGAGACCAGCCCCACGGCGGAGGCGACCCCGTAGCAGTAGCGGCGCAGGTGCTCGAAGCTGGCGAAGCGCGCCCCGCCGATGTCCATGCTCACCCCGTCGATGATGGCCAGCAGGTCGGCCTTTTCGACCCCGTAGCGGTCGATGACGGGTTTCATTTCGGCCATCAACTTGATGGGTACGCCGTCCACGCGGTAGCAGGACTCGATCTCCTTGCGCCAGGCGTCGAGCTCGGCGCGCTTCTGATCGTCGGTGCGTCCGGGTTCGTCGGCGATGTCGTCGGCGATGCGGCAGAAATCGTAAAACACTGCCATAGCCTCCCGGCGCTCGGGTTCGAGCGACATGAAGGTGAAGGCGAGGTTGGATTTCTTGCGGGCCTGAACCGCTTCTTTGGACTCGGACGACATCGGTGGTTTTCTAAAAACAGCTATATGACGGGACAAGACGGCTCGCTGGCAAGGCGTTTATGCTGCCGGGGGAAATTGAACCCCGACTGTCGAATCTGGATGCCGGGCAGTGGAGTGGTCGGGGCATCCGATTTTGCCGCGCGGAGGGGAGGGAACATCAGGGAGCCGGCGCGGGTCCAGGTGGACGAAAGAGAAGGGGGGCTGCAGACTTGCGCCGGCCCGCCTGGGCTTTTTATGGAAAAGAGAGCACGGGCGTTTCGCTGGTTGCGCAGGGCTGTTTTCACTTCTTATTATAGCTATCGATCATGGACGGTTTTGATTACACAGGTTGGATTATTATTCCGGTGCTCATCTTTCTGGCCCGCCTGATGGACGTGAGTCTGGCGACGTTTCGCCACATCCTCATTTTCAAGGGCATGCGCAAGATTGTCCCGGCCATCGGCTTCGTCGAGGTGCTGATCTGGCTGGTGGCGATCACCCAGGTGATGCAGAACCTGAGCAACATCGCCAGTTACCTGGGGTTCGCTTCCGGGTTCGCGGCGGGGACGTACCTGGGGATTGTACTGGAGGAGAAAATCGCCCTCGGGCACCAGCTCGTGCGGATCATCACCCAGCGCAAGACCCCGGAACTGCGGGCCGCGCTCAGTACCAGCCGCTTCGGGGTGACGGTGGTCCCGGCCCAGGGCTCGAAGGGACCGGTGGATATCTTCTTCGTCGCGGTCGAACGCAAGCGCATGAAAAAACTGATCAAGTGCATCCGCGAATGCGACCCGGACCTGTTCTTCACCATCGAGGATGTGCGTTCGGTCAGTTCAGCAGGCGTCTGGGGACACAATGCGGACTTTGGCGGCGAACTGGCGATGGAAGGTACGCTCAAGAAAAAATAACGCGCCGCGCCCGGTTTCGTAAACGCCGGGCGTACATTCCCTCTGGCCGCGCCCCCGCCGTGGCGGGGTGTTTCAGGCAAGCCTGTGTTAAGATTGCTGCGTTCTCAGCGGGTGAAGGCGGCTTTTTGCAGGAGCTTGACTTTGTCGAAGCCGTTGAGCTTGGGGCGGGCGCTGACGGTGTCGTAGTCGCGGGAGACGATTTTATCCAGAATGGTCTGGCCGCCGAGCCAGGTTAGGCGGATTTCCATACTCAGGGGGAAGGGCAGGTGGCGGCTGAGGACGCGGCCCTCATTGAACATGGCGTAGGTGCGGTCCACCTGGTGCTTGAGGCAGCGGCGGAACTCCGGGGTGGCCGGAGGCTGGGAGAACATCGCCTCGGTCACGCCAAAGGTGGTCCAGTCCTCCTGTGGGACGTAGATGCGGCCGTCCTTCTTGATGTCCACGCTCACGTCCTGCCAGAAGTTGGCGAGCTGGAGCGCCGAGCAAATCTGGTCCGACCAGGCGAAGTTCTGCTCGCTGGCGTGGCCGTGGAGGATGAGCACGAGCCGTCCCACCGGGTTCGCGCTGCGGCGGCAGTAGTCGAGGACTTCGGCAAAAGTGGAGTAGCGCAGTTTGACACAGTCCTGCTTGAACGCGCTGAGCAGGTCGCGGAAAAGCTGCACTGGCGCGCCGGTCTTCTTGATGGTGTCGCCGAGGGCGAGGAAGATCCAGGCGTATTTCTCCTCCAGCGGGCGACCGGCGGCGGCGTTGTCGAGCTGTTCCTCGTAGGCGTCGAGCGCGGCCACGCGCTCCTGCGGGGTAAAAACGCGGCCATCGGGAGCGGTGCTTTCGGAGGCCGTCCAGCCCTCGTCTGCGAGGTCGTCCGCCGTCCGCGCAAAGGCGTACACCGCGCTCACATAGGGGCGGATACTCTTGGGCACGAGCCGGGCGACGGGAAAGTTCTCGTAGTGCTCCCGGGTCAGGTCGTGGCAGCGGGCGTAGGATTCTTCGACAGTCATCATGGAAACGCCCCAGCAAAACCGCCCCCCGCCCCCGGCGCAAGCCCCGGTTGCGGGCCGCGCTAGCTATGTGCGTGTGCGGTTTGTTCGCCCCGTGGGGTACTTGTTCGATTCTTCATTCGCCTGTGCGGTCACGCGCCGTTGCGCGTTTGCGTATTGAAGTCTGGGCGGGGATAGGCATATTGCCGCCTATGATGAGAATTTCTCCAAGGCGTAAGCCGCTGGGCCTGCGCCCGCTTGTGCTTTTGCTCGTGCTGGGTGCCGCCGCTGTGGCACAGGGGCAGTCCGAGTCGCGGCAGGTGGCCGCGCTGGGCAAGATCATCCCCGGCGAGGGCGTGGTCAATGTCGCCGCCCCGGCGGGCGAGACCGGCCAGGCCATCGTGGCCGAGGTCAGCGTCACCCCCGGCCAGACTGTGAAAAAAGGCGACCCGCTGGCTGTGCTGACGACCAAGCCCCTGCTTGAGGCCGCTGTGTTCGCCGCGCAAAAGAGTGCCGCCGCCGCCCAGGCCGATGCCGCCGCCGCGCAGGCCGGGATTGAAGTGGCGCAAAAGCAGGTCGCCGTTTTCGACCATCAGCTTCAGTCGCTGGATGCCCGCGTTTCCGCCGCGCAGAAGGAGGCTTCCGCCGCGCAGATGGGCGTGGATCAGGCGCAGAAGGCCATCGCCCGCGCCGAGGCCGAGTATCAGGCCGCCGTGGCCCGCCTGCAAGGCGAGATCGACGAGCACACCCGGCTGATCAAGGAGTGGGACCCCGGCACCAAGGACCGCGTGCAGATCCAGTCCCAGCAGCGGATTCTCGCGCTGGAGATTAAAAAGCTCGGCTCGACCAAGGCCGCGCAGGACAACGAATTGAAATCCGCCTACAACACCGCGCAGGCGCAGGCCGATGCCGCCGCCGCGCAGGTGGACGTGGTCGCCTCGGAGCGGCAGTCGATCCTCGACCAGAAGGCTATCGCGGAGGTGCAGTTGGCTCAGGTGCAGGCGCAGGCCGATGCCGCCGCCGCGCAGGCCGCCGCCGCGCAGGAGCAGGTCCGGCAAGCCCAGGCCCGCCTGGCCACCGGGACGGTGTTTTCGCCGTTGAACGGTGTGGTGGTCTCCGTCAATGCCTGGCCCGGCACCGCTGTCGAGTTGGGTGGAGTGGCCTCCGTGGCCGACACGACGGAGATGTTTGTCGAGGCCGAGGTCTACGTGGACGACGTTTCCAAGGTCAAGGCCGGGCAGGCCGCGACCGTTTCCGGCCAGCCGCTGGGCAAGGAGTTGACCGGCAAGGTTGACCGCGTGGGCGTGCAGGTCGCCGCCAACGCGGTTTTCAGCCGCGACCCGACGGCTTTCGCCGACCAGCGCGTGGTCAAGGTCCGGATCAAACTCGACGACCCCGCCGCCGTGCGTTCGCTCATTGGCGCGCAGGTCACGGTCAAGATCAAGCCCTGATCCGGGTCAGACGATGGCCGAGAAGGACACCAAGCATTTTAACTGAAACTCCGTGTCCCTGTGCCTCCGTGTTAGATAACCGAAATGACTACAAACACCGGGAAATGACAGCATGGCTGTGATGATAGACCAAACGCCCACCAGCTCCCAAACACCGACGAGCGCCCATTAGATGCTTTTAAACAAACTCATGCCGCTGGGCATTCCGCTGGCCTGGCTCAACCTCATCAAGGAGAAGAAGCGCTTCTTCGCGGCAGTGGCGGGGATCACCTTCGCCGTCACGATGATGATGTTCCAGATGGGGCTCAACTCCGCGCTCTTCAAGCAGGTCGTCGGCCCGCATGCCGAGATGGCGGCGGACATCTTCATGGTCAGCAGCCAGTACGAGTACCTCGGCGTCAGCAAGGGCTTCCCGCTGCGGCGGCTGGTGCAGGCCGAGGGTGAGCCGGGCGTGGCGCAGACCGTACCGCTCTACGTCGGCAGCCTGCCCATGCTTAACACCGCCAACCGCAGCACGCGCGAGGTCTTTATCATGGCCTGGGATCCGGCGGTGCAGGCTTTTGACGACGAGGAGATCGAGAGCCAGCGCTGGAAGCTCAAGCGCGAGGGCGTCGCCCTCTACGACCGGCTCTCGCGCCCTGAGTTGGGGCCGTTTGTGCAGGAGGTGGATGAGACCGGCGAGGCCGTGACCGAGGTGGCTAACCGCCGCATGGCCATCGAGGGGTTGTTCTCGATTTCTCCGACCTTCGTGGCGGACGGTAACATGCTCACCAGTGCCGACACTTTCCTCCCCCTGTGGCCGGGCGGCGACCCCTCCGTGGTCAGCCTCGGCCTCATCCGCCTGGAGCCGGGCACGGACCCCGCCGCTGTGGTGGCGGGACTGACGGATTATCTGCCCGACGATGTGCGCGTCTATACCCGGCAGGCTTTCCTCGACTACGAGATGCAGTACTGGCGCGAGCGCACGCCCATCGGTTTCGTTATCACGGCTTCGATGGCGGTGGCGCTGATCGTGGGCGCGGTCATCGTGTATCAGATTCTCTATACAGATGTGAACGATCACCTGGAGGAGTACGCCACGCTCAAGTCTATTGGCTTCCGTGACAGCTACTTCACCAGCGTGATTTTACAGGAGTCGGTTATTTTAAGCGTGTTCGGGTTTATCCCTGGGACGCTTTTCACCTGGGTGCTGTTTTACTTCACTCGGCAAATAGCCCACATGGCCACGTACCTGAGCCTGCTCAACTGCGCCATCATCTTCGGGCTGACGCTGTTCATGTGCCTGACGGCGGGCGCATTGGCCACCCGTAAACTCCGCCACGCCAACCCGGCCGAAATTTTCTAGCGACATGTCCAGGGAACCCATTATCCGCGTCAAAGACCTCCACTACTCCTTCCGCGAAGGGGAGGGGATGAAGGAGGTCCTGCACGGCGTTTCGGCGGACTTTTACCCCGGCGAAATCGTCATCATCATGGGCCCCTCCGGCTCGGGTAAGACGACCTTTCTCAAGCTGCTGGGCGGTTTGCGCACGGTGCAGAAGGGCAGCATCGAGATCGACGGCCAACTGCTCGAAAAGGGGCGCAAGAAGGACCTCGTCAGCGTGCGCCGAAAGATCGGTTTCATCTTTCAGAACCATCACCTGATCGCCTCGCTCAGCGTCTGCCAGAATGTCATGATGCCCCTGTCTTTCAACCCGAGGGAAACGGCGGCTACGGCCCGGCCTCAGGCGCTTGATATTTTGAAACAGGTTGGCCTGGCCGATCACGTGAATAAAAAGCCCTCGCAGCTCTCCGGCGGGCAAAAGCAGCGGGTGGCCATCGCCCGCGCCCTCGTGCACAACCCGCGCATCGTGCTGGCGGACGAGCCGACGGCCTCGCTCGACGGCAAGACCGGCCGCGAAGTGGTGGACCACATCCAGCGCCTGGCCAAGCAGTCCGGAGCGACCATCCTCCTGGTTACGCACGACAGCCGTATCCTCGACGTGGCCGACCGCCTGATCGAGCTGGAGGACGGCGTGCTCAACTCCGACCCGCCCATCGAGGGGTAAGTCTTGGCTGGGGGCAGCAGAGTTTTTCCGGCGGTTACTGCCCGCTGGTGCGTTTTATGGCCAGCAGTTCAAAGTCCTTAAACTCGAATCCGACATCAAAAGTGCCGGTGACCTCCCAGCCCAGGTTCATACTGGCGAGGCGCATGTCGCTGAAGTCTGAACCGGTGAGAAAGCCCCGGCCTTGAGCCAGTTCGAAGGCCTTCAGGATGTGGGGATAAAGATCGGTCTCGACGCTCACCCAGCGGTCTCCGTGAAAATCTCCCCGCATGTAATCCCGGGTACCGAGGCTGTAGATAAATTTTTGCGAGGCGTCAGCCTTGCCGCCGTCCTGCGCGGCGAAGGGCGGGATTTTCCGTTCCCGGTAGTCATAGAAGGGAACTCCGAACCAGAGAAAATCGCCGTAATTTTCCGAGTCCTGGTTCAGGTTCTGCACCGTGATGAAGAGCTGAAACTGAGCCGAGTGCAACCCCGGATCAAATGCGCTGCGCCGCATTTTCATCTCGGCATGGTCCAGCCGCCCGGTGAATTTCAGGTTCAACGCCTTGAGGTCTTTTACGTAAGGTTTTTCCGGGAAGGACTGCTCGATGAGCAGATGTGGCCAGGCTTGGAGGCTCGTTCGGGGCTCATCGTATTCGGTGGAGGCGGCGAGATCCATCCAGATATGCATGCCGCCTCCGGGCATGCGTTCGAAGGCGATGGTTTTACCGGTGTTGGTATAGACGGCCTTTTCCCCGGTCACGGTCTTGTCTGCTTCGGAAAGCTCGTACTTGCTGGCCCATTCGGCCAGTCCCCAGATCGGTTTTTCCTCCGATTTACCGAAGGGATAGATATTTCCCGGAGAAGGCTTCCCGTCGGCGCGGCGCAGGATCAAGCCCCGGGCAAACCCCGGATCGCCAAGCAGCGAGAATTCCGGAGGCTCGGCGGCGGAAGTATCCGGCTGCGTCGCCTGTGCCCAGAGGCATGTCACAGTAGTCAACAAGGTAGGAAGGAGGACGGTTCTCATCAGAAGTATCGTCAAAATAGTTTAATCAAGCGTCCTTGTGAAGTGCATAGAGTGGCTTGAGTGCCAAAGATTGAACGCCTTTCCACCTCGGCCTGAAGACTTATTATTCGTCTGAAAACTACAGGTTGTGCTGTGGCTGAGGATTAGGTTCTGACAGGGATAGCGGGTGTGTGGCGATGTGCACAGCCGGTGGCGATGATGGGGCCTGTTTATGTCAGGAGGAAATTATATAAGTATAGGGAATTAATGGCTGATGTATTAGGGGTTTTATTGCTATCGGAGCTGATTGGTTTGCTATTAGCTGCGCTATGCGCGTGCCTAGAACAACGAATGCGGCTTTATCGCCGACCCTGAAATTCCCACGTTTCTCCATGCTTGCGTTGAGCTTGGGGGCGACCTTGCTGGCTGGTCCCGCGGCCCAGGCGGCGGTGACGCCGGAGGGCGACGTCTCTCCGGGGACAGGCGACTCCTACTGGAGCACAGGTGGGAGCAGCAGCCAGGCTGTCGCTATCGGGCAGAGTTCGCCCGGTTCGCTTATGATGAACGGCGGCAGCACGCTCGCCAGCGGCCAGGTCACTATCGGTACCGATGGGGCTGCTGGAGGCGAAGTTGAATTGTCGGACGCCGGCACGAGCTGGGCCATCGCCAATGATGCCTACATCGGCTTTTTCGGTGGAGCGCTGGTTGAAGTCATGAACGGGGCGAGCGTGAGCACCGGCTCCACGGCTCTGGGCTACTACGCGGGCAGCACCGGTAAGATCGTGGTCAAGGGCGCGGGCTCGCAGTGGAGCGCAACCAGTGTGGTGGTCGGTTCCTCCGGCAATGCGCAGTTCAATGTGACCGACAGCGGCAAGGTCACGACGAGCGGCAATTTGGATGTACAGGGTGGTTCGGGCGTCGGCATCCTGAACCTCGGCGTTTCCGGTAATACGACGCTGGTCGATGTCGGCGGCACTTTTACCAATAATGGCACGGTCAATGTCTTCGCTCTCGGGAATATTACGGGCGGTATCTACCTCCCGGTCACGGCCACCTCATTCGCCGGCGGCGGTACCCTCAATTTCTGGGGCGGCTCCGTGGCTGAAGGGGTAGGTGCCTTTGCGGTCAGCGACTACACGGAGTACACGACGCCGTTGGTGGGGCAGAACCTCAGCGGCGCGCGCGTCAACGCCGGGGACGGCGAGCTGATCGTGGTCTTCGCCGACAATGCGGGCACCGGCAACCTGGAGATCAACGAGGTGGCATCTCCGCTGCCTTCCGGTTACAGCTATTATGAGGTGGTCCAGATCGAAATGAGCGGCCTGACCAACAGCGAGATTATCCTCTCCTTCGAACTGGGCGCGGGGGTGGACGAAGACAATATTTACGCCTGGAAACTCGTGGGTGAAAATTGGCAGGAGATCGACCTCGAGGATACGCTCGGGACCTACGAGCAGGAGTACTTCAATATGATGGTTGATGGCGGCGGCGTTTACGCCCTCGGCGTTGTGCCTGAGCCCTCCACTTACGCGGCTTTGATCGGCGCGTGCGTACTGGCCTTCGTTTGCCTGCGTCGTCGTCTGCGTTCCTGAGGCGGAAGCGGGTATTTTTATCCTTTTAGCGGACATGGGCTTCCTCGCGAGGGGAAGCCCGTTCCATTTTCCGCCAAATGCTTTTTTGCATATTTGCCTGTAAAACCGGCCAAAAGGATGTATCTTTCGGCTCTCCTTTAACCTAAAGCATCAGACAGTTATGAAAAATCTATTCGGATTCTCCCTGCTTTCCCTGCTCGCCGTGTTCGCGCTCTCGGGCTGCGGCACCACGAACTCGAACGTTGATTACAAGACCCAGCGTATCGCTTACTCCGACCCGGCTGTCCAAAAGGAGGTCAAGGTCGAGCTGGTGGACGGCGACATCAAGGACAAGAAGGTTCTCCAGGCCAATATCGTCAACACGACGAGCAAGCCGGTTGTGGTCAGCTACCGCGTCGAGTGGTTCAACCTTAACGGCCTGCTGATTAACGACCCGGAAACCAAGAAGCTCCAGATCGCCCCCGGCGACATCGGCTTTGTCAAGGCCGAGCAGCCCGATCCGCTCGCCGTATACCCGCGCATCGTCCTGGGCAAGTAAAGCCCGGCGCTCGCACAAGCGTTCTCTTTGCGGCAGCACGTCTGCCGTCATCCAATAAATCCCCCGGTTCGTTGCCGCGGGGATTTTTTTTTGTGTCGCGTGGAGATGGTATCATTTGCTTCCCCAGACTCGTCTCCGGCCCGTGTTCGGTCTGTGAAGTTCGTTTCGTCCGGCGCAACCGTTTTGGCGTCGGCACTCCGGCAGGAGCAGCAATGGCGATCTGAAGGGTCGCAGGTCAAGGACTCTGTCCTTAGACCCTGTCTTGCTACTCGCAGTCAATGGTTATTTGTCTACAAAATCGCAAGTGAAGTGAACGGAGTTCGTTTGAGTCGGCGTCAATCGCCGCTGCCCATGCCACCGCGTTGGCGGTGGCATCAGTGATCCGTCAGGATCACAGGTGCAGGACTCTGTCCTGCTACTCGTAGAGGTTGGCGCCCCGGCGCTGGGTATAGTTGAAGCCCTCTTTTTCGATCATAATCATGCTGAGGGTGTCGCTCAGGTGGCTCCAGTCTCCGGCCACCTCGTCGATCTCGCCGAGTTTCTGGAGTTGGTGTTCGCGCCGCTGGTAGTACTTGCGGCAGATGAAGTTGCCGACGATCCCGCCCAGCCCGGCGCCGACCCCGACCGAGACGTAGAAAAAAGCGGGTCCGATGACGTGCGTAGCGACCAACCCGATCGGACCGCCGATAAACAGCCCGCCGACCACGCGCAAGCTCCAGACGATGAAGTCACTGGTTTCCACGGTGGCGTCGAGGGTGAGGTTGCGATGGGTGGCCTCCAGGCTGAGGGTGTAGAAGTTCCGGGTGCCATCAGGACCGTAAGTGGTGTTGAGCCCGAAGTTCGTCTCGACCCGCAACTCGCCGCTGCCGCGCCGGATGGTGGTGAGCTGATTGCCGGGGGAGTCGCTCGTGTGGGTGATCTTGTAGCGCGGATCGATCCGGAAGGTTTGCCGGATGTAGTCGTCGATCAGTCCGGTGTAGAAAAGCGCCTGCTCAAGGGCCACGCCACGGTCCTCTCCGGGAAAATCCAGGCTGCGGATGATTTTTTCCTGAGTGGCTGAGGACATCGATGATGTAGGGATGGCTACGACGAATTGTCACTGAATGAAGCACCCCGGCGCAAGGCAATTTGGCGTGGTGGAAAGGGGGAGACTGCGGTGTCGGTGCCTTGTGGGATGGGCCGTATTTCGGGCATTGACGGGACGCCTATTCTGGGCGATTTTTGTTCTCTGTTCTTTTGACAATTTCAGGGGTGAGCTCTCGCGGTTCGGCGCTTGCGCCGGGTCGAGGAAAGTCCGGACACCACAGGGCAGGATTCCCGGTGAAAACCGGGGCAGGGCGGCGCGAGCCAGCCTTGACGGCACAGTGCCACAGAAAACGTACCGCCTCGCGCTCCGGCGCGGGGTAAGGGTGAAAAGGTGGGGTAAGAGCCCACCGCCGCTGCGGGTAACCGCGCGGGCAGGGTAAACCCAATCCGGTGCAAGACAATGTAGGGGACCGGGCGGCCCGTCCATACGGTCCCGGGTAGGTCGCATCCCTTCGGGGAGACGCGTGCAAGCGCGTCAGATAAATGAGAGCAGCCGCTTCGGCGGTAACAGAATCCGGCTTATGATCCCCTGATCTTTTTCCGCCGCGCTGCGCCTCGGTTTCTGGCTGGGGCGGGTGCGGTGTTTTTTACGTTGACAGGGGAGGGGTTCACGGTAATTTCCTCCCCTTTTCCTTTTCCCAAATTCGATTTTTCATGGCCAACACCAAACAAGCCCAGAAGTACATCCGTAAGACCGAGGTTCGCACGGAGCGTAACCGCAACGAGAGCAGCCGTCTGAAGACCCTGGCCAAGAAGGCCCGTGCCGCCGAAGGCGAAGAAGCCGCCAAGATCGCCAGCGAGTACGCCTCTGCCCTGGACAAGGCCGCCAAGCGCGGTGTCATCCATCCGAACAAGGCCGCCCGCCAGAAGTCGGCCATCTCGGCCAAGATCTTCGCCAAGGCCTGAGGCCCTGGCTGCTGATAGCTTTGCTAACCTCCGTTCCCGCCGGAACGGGGGTTTTTTTGTTTGGCATCGGCCCCGTCTGACTGATTGATGTGGGCTGCCCTGAAAATCCGGAAATTTTTGCGTTAAACAATGGCTTCGACCGAACAGACCCGCTTCATCGGCTTCCCTCCGCCCCTGCTCGGGGGGCGTCCCCAACGCCTGCCCGTGCTCGGCTGTGAGCCGGGGCAATGGCTGGCGCTGGACAAGCCTGCGGATGTCCTGACTGAGCGGCACCGCTGGTACCCCGGAATGCCCGCGCTGGTGCCCGCGCTCAACGCCCAGGCCGAGGCCGGTAAGCCCGAACTGGAGCCTTACGGGGTCACGGAGGCCCGCCATGTTTACATTCTGGAGCCGGAAATTTCCGGCGTGCTGCTACTTGCTTTGAGCGATGAGCGGCTCCAGCAGTTGCGCGAGGCCTATGGTTCCGGGCAGATGCGCTTTCGCTTCGGCTTCCTCGCCCAGTGGCGTGGCGGGCCGGAAGAGCGGTCAAGCCAGCTCCCCGTCGCCGTGCACAACACCGAGGCGCGCGCGCTGATTTCCCATCAGAGCGGTAAGAAGTGCCGGACCCGTTTCCGCCTGGTCGAACGGCTCGGAGACTATGCCTGGTGGGAGGCGAGCGCGACCTACCTGCGCCCGCATCAGATTCGCCTGCACGCGGCCGAGCTGGGCTTGCCCGCCGTTGGCGATGCGCTCTATGGCGGTCCGGAGCCGATCTGCCTGTCCATGCTCAAGCGCGATTACCGCCAGCGTGGTATTGAACGCCCGCTCTACGACGGCCTTTGCCTGCACCTGGAGGGGCTGGAGGCAAACCTGCCGGGCCAGGCCATCCGCCTGGAGGCCGGGCTGCCGAAGGGGCTGGCCGTCCTGCGTCGCCGTCTGCTCATGCATGCCTGATTAAGAGGGCTTACCCGCGAAGCTCCTTTTCTTTCATCTCTTCGCGTTCCTTCGCGGGCAAAATTCCTTATCGGATCGCTTTCGGGCACCCGTCGCCGGTGTTAATCGGAAACGTGCGGGTTATTTATCAGATGCCGGGGTCGATGCTTTCCTCGCCGCCCCACATGAGCTTGCTGCGCAGAATGCGGAAGTGGGAATGGTTGGGCGGCTGAAGGAGAGGGACGGTGGTGTCGGCGCGGCGGATGCTCAGGGGCAGGCGGCAGCCGTGAAAGGCGAGATTGCCGTCCACGGAGATAATGGGGGGCTTGCCTCGGGGGGAGCAGTTGACAGCCAGTCGCGAGCGCGAGGGAAAGATCATGCTGCGGTTGGTCAGGGTGTGGGCGCAGATCGGCGTCATGGTGATGACGTTCGAGTGCGGGTGCACGATGGGCCCCCCGGCGGAAAGATTGTAGGCGGTGGAGCCGGTCGAGGTGCAGAAAATCAGCCCGTCGGCCCAGTAGTCGGTGACGAGTTCCTCGTCACAGGTGACGCGCAGCCCGATCAGCCCTTGCGAGTCGGGGCTTTTCAGCACCACGTCGTTGAAGGCGAAGGCTTCCTCACCCCCGGCGGAGGTGCAGTGGAGGGTGGAGCGCTCCTCGATGATGTACTCCCCGGCGAGAATTCTTTTAAACTGCCATTCGGACTCCTCGACGGAGAGCGTGGCCAGGAAGCCGAGTTTGCCCTGATTGATCCCGAAAACGGGCACGCGGTGGGCCATCGACTCGGGGACGGCGGAGAGCAGGGTGCCGTCGCCGCCGAGGACACAGCAGGCGTCCATCCCCTTGAGGAAGTCGCGCTCAACCGGGTGGGAGGTGGTCAGGCGGCTTTCGACTCCGGCCTGGGCGCAGAGGTGGGTCAGCATCTTGCCCAGTTCATGAGCGCCGGTCTTCTGGGCATTGACGACGAGGGCGATCCGGGTAATGGGCTTCATCGGGGGAAAGTGAAAAGCCAGACTAGGCCCCGTCGTGGGTCAGACCAAGCAAAAACTCCCGGTTGCCGTCGCCCCCGGTCACGGGGCAGTCCATTTCCCCGACCACGCGCGCGCCGGGCAGGTTGCCGGTGGCGAAGAGCTTGATCGTGCTCAGGGTGCGCTGGCGGACGGCCTCGTCGCGGATGATGCCCTTGGTGCGGCGGGTTTCCTCCGGTCCGGCCTCGAACTGCGGCTTGACCAGCGCGACGAGCAGCCCGCCCGGCTCCAGCAGCGGCCAGACGGCGGGAAGGACCTGGGTGAGCGAGATAAAGGACAGGTCCATCGAGATCAAATCGTAGCTCGGGTGGGGCAGGGTGGCTGGGTCGAGGTGGCGGGCGTTGACGCCTTCGAGGTTGGTCACACGCGAGTCGTCGAGGAGGGAGGGGTGGAGCTGGCCGTGGCCGACATCGATGCAGGTCGCGCTGGCCGCTCCCGCCTGGAGCGCGCAGTCGGTGAAGCCCCCGGTCGAGGCCCCCACATCCAGCAGGCGGCGTCCGCCCAGGTCCGCCGGGAAGTGTTCCAGGTAAGCCGCGAGCTTGTCGCCCCCGCGGCTGACGAAGCGGGGCGGGTCTTTTACGCTCAGGAGGGTGTCCGGGGGCAGAAAGCGTCCGGGCTTGGTCACGAGCTCGCCGCCGGGGGTGCTGACCCGGCCCTCCAGGATGAGTCGCCGGGCCTGGCTGCGGCTGGCGGCCTGGCCGGAGCGGACGAGGAGGTCATCGGCGCGTGTTTTTTCCATGTTGATGCGGGTTGCGGGACGATTTGAGGAAAGGCACCGGCGCGGTTTTTCCGAGCCAAAACGGCGGGTCGCGTGGTTTTTTTCCGTTGACAGGGGGAGCAAAGTGGGGTGATTTGGGGCGAAGTGGAACGGATATCCTCTTTCTTCTCTCCATGATCTCCTTTGAACAGGGCCTTTATGCCGGTGAGTTCCGGCACAATCTGGACGCCAAAAAGCGTCTGACGGTCCCGTCGAAGTGGCGTTTTGAGGGGGACGAAAAGGCTCTGTATCTCGCTTTCCGCAATCCCTGCGGCTGTGTGACCATTTACCCGCCCGCCTTGGTGCAGGAGCTCAAGAACAAGCTCTCGTCGATTAAACTCGGCGACCAGAAGGCTCAACGGGCGGTCATGAAGCTGTTCAGCGGGGCGGACCAGTTCACCATCGACAAAAACGGCCGCATCAACCTGAGCGAGCGTCTCTACCAACAGGCGGAGATCTCCCGGGAGGTGGTCCTCGTCGGTGGCGTTGACAAATTTCACCTTTGGAACCCCGAGCGCTACGACGCCTACATTTCCGCCGACGAAGACGACGGCGATCTCAGCGACGTCCTCAGCGAACTCGGACTCTAACCGCTTTCAAACCTTTCACTGCCTTAACCGAACAAACCATATGAGACTCAGCCAGGAACTCTATAATGCCGGAATCCTGGGCAAACAGGAAACCCGCAAGCCGACCGCGTTCCACGTGGTCGCCCCGCACGCCCCGCGCTCTGGCGAGGGCGGTCCGCTGTTCAACGCCTTTCAGCGTCGCGAGCAGTCCACCAAGGTCAACGTCCGCGGATGGAGGGCTCTCTCCCATGTGCTTCGCCTTCGCTAGGCTGCCGTGGGACGCTCTCTTTACTAGGATGGCCGGTCATCTTCCCGTAATGCTGCGAGAGGTGCTGGAGCTCCTCGCTCCGCAGCGGGGAGGGCACTACCTCGACGGTACTTTCGGAGGCGGCGGCCACAGCCGCGCCATTCTGGAGTCCGGCCCCGAGGTTCGCCTGACCGCCCTTGACCGCGACCCGGACGCCGCCCGCAGGGCCGAGCGCTTCCGCGAGGAATTCGGACACCGCTTCACTTTTTACCACCTGGAATTTTCTCAACTGCAAACACTGACTGAACACGATTACGCCGGGGCTCTTTTCGACCTCGGCGTATCCTCTTTCCAACTCGACGAGGCCGAACGCGGCTTCTCCTTCGGCAAGCCCGCCCCCACTGACATGCGAATGGACCCCACATCCGGCCAAAGCGCCGCCGAGTTTCTCGAGACCGCTCCCGAGCGCGATCTCGTGCACGCGGTGCGTGACTTGGGGGAAGAGCAGGCATGGCGGCGCGTGTGCCGGGCCATCATGGAGGCTCGCTGCAGCGGCCGTCTGTCCCGCACCGACTCGCTGGCCGAATTGGTCTCCGAGGCCATCCCGAAGCGCGGCGGCAAGCCCTCGCGCATCCACCCGGCGACCCGGACCTTTCAGGGCATCCGCATGGCGGTGAACGACGAACTGGGCGTGCTTGAGCGCGTCCTGCCCGCCGCCTTCGAGCGGTTGGCCGCCGGGGGCGTCCTGGCTGTGATCACTTTCCACTCGCTGGAGGACCGCCTCGTGAAGCGCTTCTTCAACCGCCTGGCGGGCCGTCCCGAGCACGCCGGAGACTCCCGTCCGCAGGACGAGCGCGTCCAGTTCGCCGAACTGCTGACCCGCCGCCCGCTCGCTCCCTCCGAGGAGGAAATCGCCGTCAACCCCCGGAGCCGTTCGGCCAAGGTGCGCGCCGTGCGCAAGCTTGCCGGTGCTCCCGAACTTCAACCTGCCTGAGCCATGCATTACCTTAAAGACCTCAATTCGTATCGTTGGATGTCCGCCGGCCTGTGCCTGATGATCCTGCTGGTCGCGGTGGGCGGTTCGCTCGGTATCGTGTGGATGCGCACCCAGACCACCGGCACCGCCAAGCACGTGGCCCAGATGGAACGCGACCTGCGCGTGCTCGAAAACGACAACGCCACCCTGTCGGCGCGCATGGCCCGCGCCCACAACCCGGAATTTCTGATCCGGCACATGCCCCAGGGGCTGCGCCCGACCAGCGGCAACCAGATCGTCTGGATCCAGGCCAACGCAGCTCCCGCCTATGTCGCCCAGGCCCGTCAGGGTGATGCTTCCGTGTCCGCCACAGCCGGGCAGCAGGCCACCGTGTCTTTCGACCTCGCCTTTATTAACCAGCAACGGAACCCGCAGCCCTGATGAACCGCTCCTTCGTCTCCAGCTTCCGTTTTATCCTGATTGTCGTTGGCATCGTCGCCTGCTTTGCCTCCGTCTTCGGACGGCTGTTTTATTTGCAGGTGATCGATCAGGAGAAACTGAGCCGGATCGTTGAGAGCAACCGCAAGACCTTTCAGGTCATCAACGCCCGCCGGGGCGACATCGTGGACTCGCGCGGCGAACTGCTTGCCACCACGACCGAGGTTTACCAGATCGGGGTGGACCCGCACGCGATCAAGGAAGAGGACTACGAAAAGGCTTCCGCCCTGGCCGCGATCCTGCGCGTGCCCGAGAGCGAGATCCGCGAGAAGTTCGACACCCGCATGCGCGAGGTCAACGGCCCGGATGGCCCCGAACTGCGCGACATTCACTGGCACAAGCTGGCCGACAACGTGACCCGCGACGCGCTCATGCGCATCCGCGAACTGGACATCCGCGCCGTTTACGGTAACCCGCAGTACCTGCGCGTCTATCCCTCGACCTCGCTGGCCGCCCACACCGTGGGTTTTATCAACAAGGAGGAGTCCGCCGTCTCCGGCGTCGAGCGCTGGCTGGACTTTTACCTGCGCGGGCAGGACGGCTGGAGCGAGGCCGAGCGCGATGGCCGTCGCCGCGAGCTGGTGCAGTTCCAGACACGTGAGGTGCAGCCGCGCCCCGGCCTGAACGTCGAGCTGACCCTAGACATGGTGATCCAGCACTTCGCCGAGGAGCAGGTGCAGGAAATCGTCAAAGCCTACCAGCCCAAGGGCGTGACCATTATCGTCAGCGAGCCGACTACCGGCTACCTGCTGGCGCTGGCCAACTACCCGAGCTTCAACCCGAACGTTTTCTGGAAGTCCCCCTCCGAGGCCCTGCGCAACCGTGCCGTGAGCGACGTTTACGAGCCGGGCAGCACGTTCAAGATCGTGGCCGCTGCCGCCGCGCTGGAGGAGCACCTTGTCCGCCCGCAGGATGAGCTGGATTGCAGTCTGGCGACGGTCGAGTACAAGGGCCGTCCGCTGTCGCTGCCGAAGGATTCGCATCCGCTGGGCAAGATCAGCATGGAAGAGGTCGTCGTGAAGTCCAGCAACCGTGGGGCCGCGCTTCTGGGCATGCGCCTGGGGGAAGAACGTCTTTATAAATACGCCCGCGCCTTCGGCTACGGGGAAAAGACTGGCCTGGGCATGGGCGCGGAGTCGCGCGGCCTGCTGGCCGAGCCTTCGCGTTGGGACGGGCTGACCATCAGCCGCCTGCCTATGGGCCACGCCATCGGCGCGACCCCCTTGCAAGTCCACATGGCGATGGCCACGGTGGCCAACCGCGGCGTGCTCATGCAGCCGCAGGTCGTGCGCAGGCTTTTCGACGAGCACGGCGAGACGGCTGTTTCTTTTGATCCGGTGGCGCGTCGCCGGGTGATTTCTTCCGATACGGCCTACACCCTCTCGGGTATGCTGGCCAAGGTCTGCGCCCCCGGAGGCACGGCCCGCGAGGCCGCCATTCCCGGCTACGAAGCCGCAGGCAAGACGGGCACGACTCAGAAAATCGTGAATGGCCGCTACTCCAGCAGCCACCACATCGGTTCTTTCAGCGGGTTTTTCCCGGCTTCCTCCCCGGCTCTGGTCATCACTGTGGTGGTGGACGAGCCCCAGCTCAACGGCGTCGGCTACGGTGGCAAGGTTGCCGCCCCGGCCTTCAGTGCGCTGGCGGAGAAGTGTGCGTCCTACCTCGGCATCCAGCCGGGCGAGGAAAAACAGATGCTGGCTCTTTCAGAAAGGTGATTGGATAATGGCTCTACCGGGAATGGAACTGCTACTGGGGGGACTGCGCAGCGGGCGCCGGCCCTTCGTGTGTTCGTTTGGCATGGCTGGCGGCGGCGCTTCGAGCGTCGGCCCGCAGTGGCCCAGCCTGGACGAACTCATCAAGGACCTGCCGGCGGTAAATTTCCGTGGAGAGGGCAAGACGCCCGTGCGCGCGCTCGTCACCGACAGCCGCCGCGTCGCCCCCGGCTCGCTCTTTTTCGCCCTCGGCGGCCTGCGCACCGACGGTAACCTCTACATCGAGGAAGCTATCGACCGGGGCGCGGTCGGCATCGTATCCGAGAGCCCGGCGGAGTCCATCCGCCAGGTGCCGTACCTCCAGGTCGAGGACTGCCGTGCGGCGCTGGCTGAAGTCGCCCGCCGCTTTCACGGACGCCCGGACGACGAGCTGGACCTGTTCGCCGTCACCGGCACGAACGGCAAGACGACCGTCTCCTTTCTCGCCCAGCACCTGCTGGCGGACGAGCCCCACACCGTGGGCCTGATTGGCACCGTCCACTACGACCTGGGCAAACGCACGCTGCCCTCGTACAAGACCACGCCCGAGTCGCTCGATATTTACTCCATGCTCAGCCAGATGGTGAGCGAGGGCTGCAAGCAGGCCGTGGTGGAAGTCAGCTCTCACGCCATCCAGCAGCAGCGCGTCGATGGGGTACGTTTCCCCGTGGCGGCGTTCCTGAACCTGACCCAGGACCACATCGATTACCACCGCAACATGGAGGCGTACTTCGAAGCCAAGAGTCGCCTCTTCACCGGGGCGCTCGGGTCGGTGCCGAAGGTTGCCCTGATTAATATCGACGACCCCTATGGCCGTCGCTTGGTGGGGATGGTCCCCGAGGGTGTGAAGGTGATTACTTACGGCGTTTGCGCCGACGCCGACCTGCGGGCCGAACACATCAAGCTCGGGGCGCAGGGCAGCTCCTTTGACCTCGTCTGGCCCGAGGGCCGGGTGCGGGTGGAAACCCCGCTTTTGGGGCATTACAACGTCGCCAACACGGTGGCGGCGGTCGGCTTGGCCTACGCGCACGGCAAGTCCCCGGCGGACCTGGTGGAGCGTATTGCCTCCTTCAAGGGCGTCCCCGGACGCATGGAAAAGGTCGTTTCCGGCCAGCCCTATCAGGTGCTGGTGGACTATGCCCATACCGACGACGCGCTTTCCAACGCCCTGACCATGCTGCGCGAAATCACCGCCGGTCGCCTGCTGGTGGTCTTCGGCTGCGGCGGCGACCGCGACCGCACCAAGCGCCCCAAGATGACGGGTGCGGTGCAGAACTTCGCCGACTACGCCTGGGCCACGGCGGACAACCCCCGCAAGGAGGACCTGAAGCAGATTTTCGACGACATGCGGCAGGGCGTCAGCGTACCCGAGCGCATCGCCTTTGTCGATGACCGCCGCCGCGCCATCAGCCTCGCCCTGCAGGAAGCCGGTCCGGGCGACTGCGTGCTCATCGCGGGCAAGGGGCATGAAACCTATCAGGAATTTTCAGATACCGTGGTGCCTTTCGACGACCGTCAGGTGGCCCGCGAACTGATTAATCTGAAAGCCATTGAGCCGGATGCCTGAGTTTATGCCCGAGGATCTTGCAGCATTGACCGGTGGCTCCTGGGCCGGTGATCACACGCCGTCGCGTGTGACGGGCTTCACCCACGACTCGCGTCAGGCGCAGGCGGGGGAAATGTTTGTCGCGCTGGAGACGCCGGCGCGGGACGGGCACGACTTCATCCCCGCCGCCCGCGAGGCCGGGGCCGCCTCCGCGCTGGTTCGTGCCGAGGTCGGGGAAGACCTGCCCCAACTCGTCGTCCCCGACACGCTGGAGGCTTTTCAGAAGATTGCCGCCGGGCACCGCAGGGACTTTGCGGGCAAGGTCATCGGCGTGACCGGGAGCTGCGGCAAGACCTCGACCAAGGACCTGCTCGGCCTCCTGCTCGGCGAACGGACCCTTCGCACCGAGGGCAATTTAAATAACTTTCTCGGCGTCCCGCTGACCCTGACACGCCTCGACAGCGCGCTTTACGACCACGCCGTGGTCGAGGCCGGGATCAACGAGCCGGGTGAGATGACGACTCTGGCTGCCATGATCGAGCCGGACATCGCCATCATTACCTGCGTGGCTCCGGCTCACCTGGAGCGGCTTGGCACAGTCGAGCGTGTGGCGGAGGAAAAAGCCCTCCTGGGCCGCTCGGCCCGTCGCGTGATTTTCCCCGGAGCCTGCTGGCAGTACGCGCCCTTCCGCGATCTTGGTGCGCGCGCGCTGGTGGTGACGGACGACCCGGACCTGGCCCGGACTTTGCCTGACGAGCAGTGCGTAGTTAGCCGTATGGGCAATGTGGATGTGGGTGGCTGCCGGCTCGAACTGGAGTCGGCAGCGCTCCCGGCTTTTACCTGCGAACTGCCGTTCAACTCGCCCGGCATGGTCAGCAACGCCGCACTCGCCCTCAGTGCCGCGCTGCTGTGCGGGGTCAGTCCGGACCTGCTGCGTGAACGCCTGAGCCACTGGCGGGCATCGCATCACCGTGGGGAGTGGCTCCACTGCGGCGAACAGTCTTTCTATATCGACAGCTACAACGCGAACCCGGCCTCGATGGCCGAGGCAATGGCCGCCTTTGAGGCGAGCGCCCCGGCGGATAAGCCCCGGCTCTACGTGCTCGGCGGCATGAAGGAACTGGGCGTGGAGAGCTACCGCTATCACATGGAAACCGGCGGACGGATTCGCCTGCGCGAGGGCGACCGGGCAGTGCTCATCGGCAGCGAGGCCGACGGCTATCGCGATGGCTTGCTCAAGGCCCGTAACCCGGCCGGGAGCCTGCGCCTGTTTACCGAGACGCGGGACGCCTCCGAGGCGGTGAAGGATTTCTCCGGGGCTATCATGCTCAAGGGCAGCCGTGCCTACGCGCTCGAATCTCTTTTGCCAACGATGGGGAAGGGAGGGGCTGAACGATGCTGACCTATCTGGCAGAGTTCAGTGACCTCTTCGGACCTTTCCGGCTTTTTCGCTTCCTCACCTTCCGCGCCGTGATGGGAGCGGGAACGGCGGTCGTGGTGGGCTTTATTATCGCGCCCTGGGTCTTTGCCCGGCTGCGTCAGCTCAAGCTCGCCCAGACCCTCCGAAACAAGGACGAGGTCGGCAAACTGGCCGACCTGCACGCCGGTAAAAAGGACACGCCCACGATGGGCGGGCTGATGATTTTCGCGTCGGTCTTTATCTCGACCCTGCTGTGGGCCGAGCCGAACCTCTACGTCATCGTCACGATGATCGTCTATGCCGGTCTGACGGCGCTGGGCTTCGCCGACGATTACCTGAAGGTGAGCAAGAAAAACTCCAAGGGCCTCGCCAGCCACTGGAAACTGGCCGGGCAGGGCGTGTTGACCTTGATCGCGCTTGCGCTGCTGCTGGGAAGCACCGAGACGCACCTGAAAATGTCCGAGCTGTGGGTGCCGTTCCTGAAGGAACCGCTCATCATGGCCATGCCGATCTGGTTCGCCTTTATCTTTTTCTTCCTCGTGATGGCGGGCTCCAGCAACGCCATCAACCTGACCGATGGGGTGGATGGCCTCGCCATCGGCTGCACGGTCACGGCCACGCTCGTTTACGGGCTGATGGCCTACGCTGCCGGTAACGTCATCATCTCCGACTACTTGCTGATCAGCTACATCCCCGGTAGCGGTGAGTTGGCCGTGATCTGTTCGGCGCTCGTTGGCGCAAGCCTGGTTTTTCTGTGGTACAACAGCCACCCGGCCACGGTCTTCATGGGCGACACCGGTTCGCTCGCGCTGGGCGGGATCATCGGAACGATGGCCTTTATCATCCACCAGCCTTTTACGCTCATCATCGTGGGCGGGATTTTTGTGGCCGAAGCTATCTCCGTCATTCTCCAGGTCGGCTCCTACAAGCTCCGGGGCAAGCGCGTCTTCCGGATGGCCCCGCTGCATCATCATTTTGAACTGCTGGGCTGGCACGAAAACAAAGTCGTGATACGTTTCTGGATTATCTCTCTGATGTGCGCCTTTGCCGGATTGGCCACGCTCAAGCTCCGCTAACCTTTCTCATCGATGGAAACCCCCGAACTGCTCAAGCCTCTGCTCGAACGGCCCGCCGCGATTTTCGGCGCGGGCGTCAGCGGTCGTGCCGCGGGCGACCTGTTGCGTTCGCAGGGGCGGTTCTTCGAGGTGTACGACGAGCGGGGTGGGGCGCAGGCGCGCACGGAATTTGGCGAGCACGAGGCCGCCCGCCACGGGCTGGTCGTCCACAGTCCCGGCTTTCCGCCCGAGCATCCGTGGTTCGAGATCGCCCGCAAGGCCGGTTGCATGGTGCTCGGAGAGCTTGATTTCGCGTCCCTGTACTGGGGCGGAGGCAGCATCGCCGTGACCGGCACCAATGGAAAAACCACCGTGACGGAGTTCCTGGCCTACGCCTTCAAGCGTGCCGGACAGCAGGCTGTGGCCGTGGGCAACATCGGCTATCCGATGTCGCGGTTGTTCGAGCTGAGCAACCACGAGGGCGCGGTGGCGGTGGTGGAGGTTAGCTCCTTCCAGTCCGAGAGCCTGAAGCACTTTCGTCCCCAGTCGCTGATCTGGACGAATTTCGACGAGGACCACCTCGAACGCTACCCCTCGCTCAAGGATTACTTCGAGGCCAAGTGGCGACTGGTCGAGCAACTGTCCCGGCCCAGCCTGGTGATCGGCGAGTCGGTGGCGACCTGGGCGGAGAAATTCGGCAAGACCCTGCCGTCTTTCACGCGCGTGGTACGCCGCGAGGACAAGCTCGGCGGCCCACCCGCCAACTCGCCGTTCCTGAGCTACCCGCAGCAGGAGAATTACCGCCTCGTGCGCGCTTTCTGGGAAAAGGAGTCGATGAGCGTGGTCACGCTGGAGAGCGCCGCCGCGCAGTTCCGGTTGCCCCGGCACCGCCTGCAAAAGGTGGACGAGTTGCGCGGGGTGTCGTTCTGGAACGACTCCAAGGCGACGAATTTCGCTTCCGCCCTGGCCGCGATGAAGACCTTCCGCCAGCCGGTCATCTGGATCGGCGGGGGTAAATCCAAGGGCGGCGACATAGGGGCTTTTGCCCAGGCTATGGCCGGACAGATACAGGGGGCCGCCCTGCTGGGTGAAACCGCCCCCGAACTGGCGGAACATTTACAGGCTGCCGGGGTCGGGTGCCAGGTATGCCGGAGTATCCCCGAGGCGGTGGCGAAAGCCTTCGCCCAGGCCCCCGCCGGGGCCGTGGTCCTGCTCAGTCCGGGCTTTTCCAGTCTGGATATGTTCGAGAGCTATACCCAGCGGGGATTTGCATTTGAGCAGGCGGTTTTGGGTTTGAAGAAACAGAAGGCCACTGATACGAACAGCGCATGCGCAAAAACTGGAGAAACGTTGTCATGAAAATCAGTCAGATATTCCTCTGCGTGATCGGCCTTCATTTGGCCGTGATCGCATTCCTCTTTGCCACCCCGGGTTGTCAAAGCGGACCGGACGCCGAGACCACCGGCTCGGGAGGCGTCGTCGGCCCGCCGGACGGGACTGTCGTATCCGAGGCGAACCAGAATTACCGTCAGCAACAGTACACCGTCGGCGGTGCGCCGATTAAGGCTGAGAGCACGCCCGAGGTGACGCGCTTGCGCTCCACTCCGACCCGCCCGAGCTGGAACCTGAACGAGAACCAGCCCGCCGAAGTGATCGAAGGGCAGGAAGTCACCGTGCTTGAGCCGATGAACGAGGGGCTCGTCGCCGCCGGTGTGACCAGGATCTCGCCCGCGATGGAAACCTCCAGCTACACGGTGAAAAAGGGCGACAATCTGACGACCATCGCCCGCCGCCACGACGTCACGCTCAACGAACTGATGGACGCCAACGGCCTCAACCGCAAGTCGGTGCTCCAGGTCGGCCAGGTGCTTGTCATCCCCGCCGCCAGCGCTGCTTCCTACGAGCCGCCCGCCGGCGACCTCAGTGCCGGTTCCGCCGGGTCGGTGAGCGAAAGCGCCAGCAGCTACACGGTCAAGTCCGGGGACACGCTCGGGGCCATCGCCAAACGTAACGGCACCTCCGTCCGCGCCATCAAGAGCGCCAACAACCTCTCCAGCGACACGATCATCGTCGGGCAGACCTTGCTGATTCCCTCCGGCAGCGGTGCTACTGCTCCGTCGGTTTCGTCGGGCAGCTCCAGCGCCTCGCTTCCCGAAGGCACCTACCTGGTCCAAAAGGGCGACACGCTCGGTGCCATCGCCAAGCGTTACAACGTGAAGGTCTCCGAGCTGATGACGGAGAACAACATTTCCGACCCCCGCGCCCTGCGCGCCGGGCAAAAGCTGGTCATCCCCGGGCAGGGCTCAACTTCGTCCCCGGCCCCGGTTGCTCCGGCTCCCCGCGCCAAGCCCGCCACGACTCCTGCGCCGGTTCCGGCCCCGGTCCCCGCGCCGCAACCGGCTCCGTCCCAACCGGCCGTGATCGAGGAGTATAATGCGGAGCTTCTGTTGGAGAACCTTGACGACATTCCTGCCGCCGAGGTTCAGAGCACAAACTAAGAACTTCCTTTGAGCTACGGATCTGAAACCGAGAGAAAGTAATCTGCGCTTGTTAAGTGCCGGCAGTGTGCTGACGCTCTGTGTGGCCGCGCTCACTTTCCTCGGGCTGGTGGTGCTCTCCAGCGCCGGCAAATCCCTCAGCTCAAACCCGTACTTCTACTTTCAGCGCCAGAGCCTTTGGTTGGCTCTGGCGCTGATGGCCGGGCTCTTTACCGCCTTTCTCAACCTCGACACGGTGCGCAAGGGCACCTGGTATATCGTCGGGGTGGCGCTGCTGCTGTTGGTCGCGGTCCTCATCCCCGGTATCGGGGTAAAAGTCAACGGCGCGAGCCGCTGGCTCGACCTGGGGATGATGCGCCTTCAGGTCTCGGACCTGGCGAAGCTGGCCCTGATCTTTGGCATGGCCCATTACCTGGCGCAGAACCAGCGCCAGATCACCAGGTTTTGGGAAGGCTTCGTGCTGCCGTGCCTCGGGCTGGGCCTTGTCTGCGGCCTCATCATGCTGGAGCCGGACTTCGGCACGACCGCGCTGTGCGGCATTGTCGGGCTGTGCATGCTTTTTGTCGCCGGAACGCGGCTGCTCTTTCTCATCCCCAGCGGGCTGCTCGCGCTGGTGGCCTTCAGCGTGGCGGTTTACCTGGACCCCATCCGCCTGCGCCGGGTGACCTCGTTCATGGATGTGGAGGCGAACAAATCCGACAGCGCCTACCAGCTTTGGCAGGGCATCCTCGCCTTCGGGGCCGGGGGTGTGGACGGCGTGGGACTGGGCAACGGACGCCAGCAGCTTTCCTACCTGCCCGAGTCGCACACGGACTTTGTCTTCCCGGTCATCGGGGAGGAACTGGGCTTCATCACAACTGCCGCCGTGGTCACGCTGTTTTTAATCGTCTTTTTATGCGGCGTGTGGAGCCTGCGCCGCGCCCCGAACATGTACCAGTTTCTGCTGGTGTGCGGGGCGCTGTGGTTCCTGACTTTCCAGGCCCTCATCAACATGGGGGTCGTCACCGGCCTGCTGCCGACCAAAGGCATGTCGCTGCCCTTCATCAGCTACGGTGGCTCGAACCTCGTGGTCATGTTCGTGCTGGTCGGGCTGATCCTGAACTGCTTTCGCCACTGGCAAAAACCGGCCCTCAAGCGGCCCCGTCACCTATGAGTACCTTTCTGATCGCATGTGGAGGAACCGGCGGGCATCTGGCCCCCGGCATCGCGCTGGCCGAAGGGCTGGTCGGCGCCGGGCATGAGGCGTGCCTGCTCATCAGCAACAAGGATGTGGACTCGCGCCTGGTCAAGAGCTACCCGCAACTGGAGTTCGTGCGCTCGCCGGGTTGCGGTATGTCGTGGAAACCGCTTGGCTTCCTGCGCTTTCAGTGGGAGCAATTGCGTTCCTTTATCCTGGCCGTGCGGCTTATCCGCCGCCGCAAGCCCGCCGCCATCGTCGGTTTTGGCGGCTTTCTCAGCGTAGGGGTCACGCTGGCGGGTTTCATGCTCGGCTACCCGGTCGTGCTGCATGAGGCAAACCGCCGCCCCGGCCGCGCCATCCGCATGCTGAGCGGGCTGGCCCAGCGGATTTACCTGCCCGAGGGCACGCAACTCAAAAGCCTCCCCCCGCAGACCGTGCGCCACTCGGGCTACCCGGTACGCAAGGAGATCCGCCGCCTGCCGCAGGATGTGGCCCGGCAGAAGCTCGGCATCCAGGTCTCCGGTAAGCTGTTGCTGGTCTTCGGCGGCAGCCAGGGCGCTGTCGCCCTGAATAAGTGGGTGACGGAGAACTTCGACCGCCTGGCCCGCGAAAATATCAGCGTGTACTGCCTGACCGGGCTCAACCACGGCACGATGGGCATGGTCGAGCACAAGCTTGATGACGGGCAAGTGGCCTGCGCCTATTTCGTCCCGTTCTGCGACCGCATGGCCGAGGTGCTCTCAGCCGCCGATCTCGTTGTTTCCCGGGCCGGGGCGGGCAGTATCGCGGAGTTTATCCGCTGCCACACGCCCTCGATCATTATTCCTTTTCCCTTCGCCGCTGACGACCACCAGCGTGCCAATGCCCGCTTCTTTGAGCAGCAAGGTGGCACCATCGTGGTCGAGCAGGAGAATATCTCCTCCCTCACCGACGAAGTTATCGACACCATTTTTAACGACTGGCTCCTGAACAAGATGCGCGAAAATCTGGAGCGACTCGACCGGACCAGCCCGATCGAGCCAATGATCCGCGATCTCGAAAGCATCGCGGCCGAACGCCCCGGCCAGCCCCGTCCCCAGCAAGCATGATGACCCTGCCCGAAAACCTGCAAACCACGCTCCCCGAGGAAGTTTTCCTGCTCGGCATCGGCGGCATGGGCATGGCCCCGCTGGCGGTGTACCTGGCGCAGGCGGGCTGCCGCGTGCGCGGGTGGGACGACAACCTGAAGGCTCCGATCCGCGCCTTGCTGGAGGCACAGGGTATTGAGATTCTGGATACACCGCAGGTGGGGTCGGTGGACTCCTCCTCGCTGGTGGTGCGTTCGAGCGCGGTCGATCCTGCCCATCCGCTGCTGGCCCGCTGCGGCATCGACGCGGCCTGCCTGCGACGCGGGGAGTTCCTCGCCCGGCTGGCTGCGGGCAAAAAACTGGTCGCCGTCGCCGGGAGCCACGGCAAAACCACCACCACCGGCATGCTGATTGACATGCTGCGCGCGGTTGGGTTCGACTTCGGCTACGTGCTGGGCGGGCTTTTCAGCGACGGGGCGACGCCCCCGGCCCGCTACTCGGCGACTTCGCCCTGGCTGGTGGCCGAGGTGGACGAGAGCGACGGCACGATCGAAGGCTTTTCCCCGGCGGTCACGCTCGTGGTCAACCTCGACTGGGACCACGCCGACCGCTACCGCACCGAGGCCGACCTGCGGGCGGCCTTTGCCCGGCTCTTTTCGCGCACGAGCGAGCACATCCTTTTACCCGAAAATTTCCCCTCCGAGGAGGGCGCGGCTGCCCCGGTCCTGCGATTCGAGGCCCCCGGCATCAACTTCAACCTGGACAACGCCAATGCCGCGCTCCAGGCCTGCCGCCTGATTTCTGGCGTGGTGCCGGAGAACCCGCTGGCGGCCTTCCCCGGCATCTGCCGCCGCCAGGACGTGATTCACCGCGAGGAGCGGATGCGGGTCATGGCCGACTATGCGCACCACCCGACGGAGATTCGCGCCCTGCTGGGCATGGTCAAGCACCAGTCCGAGGGGCCGGTGTGGGTCGTTTTCCAACCGCATCGCTACAGCCGCACGCGGCAGTTCGCCCGCGAGTTCGCGCAGGTGCTTGCCGCCGCCGACCGGGCCTGGGTACTGCCGGTTTACGCCGCCAGCGAGCTGCCCGACGCGGGCGGCACGGAGGAGCGCATCCTCAGCGAAGCGCCCGAGTGTCTGGAGGCGGTCAGCCCGGCGGACCTGAACGGCGTGCTCGACCGTGCGCTGGAAAAGGAACGTCCCGCCGCATTGCTTTTTGTCGGGGCAGGGGATATCGACCGGATGGCGGCGCGCTTTGTCCGCGACCGCCAGCAGGCACTCAACTGGCGCGAAGGCCTTTCGACCGGGGCCGTACTCCGGCTGGGCGAGCCGCTGGCCCGCAAGACCACCATCGGGATTGGCGGCCCGGCCCGCTTTTATGCCGAACCGGCCACCGAGGCCGACGTGGCCTACCTCCTGCGCGAGGCGAAGTCACTCGGCCTGCCTGTGTTACCGCTCGGGCGCGGGTCGAATCTGATCGTGGCCGACGCTGGATTTGACGGGCTCGCGCTGGGCTTCCGGCACGAGACCTGGCAGCGGCTGGAGCTCGACCCCGAAGGCCGGATCGTGGCCGGGACGGGCGTGCGCCTGAAGCAGCTTTGCAGCTTTGCGGCGAAAAACGGACTGGGCGGATTTGAATTTCTCGAAGGCATCCCCGGCACGGTGGGCGGCTCGCTGCGCATGAACGCCGGGGCGATGGGGGGCTGGACTTTTGATGTGGTGGCGGAAGTGACCTTCATCGACGCCTCCGGCGCACTGCAAACCTGGCCCCGCGAGCGTTTCCACTTCGGCTACCGCCAGTGCCGCGAGATCGCGCAGGGACTGGCCCTGAGTGCGGTCTTTGCCAGCGGCCAGAGCGGCGAGAGCGAGAGCATCCGCGCCCGCATGGACAGCTACGCGGGCTCCCGCAAGGAGAGCCAGCCGCGCGAGCCCAGCGCGGGCTGCATTTTTAAAAACCCCGAAGGCGGGCACGCGGGCCGGATCATTGATGAGCTGGGCCTGAAGGGCCTGCGCGAGGGTGGGGCGGAAGTCTCCGCCGTGCACGCGAACTTTATTGTCAACACCGGGGGGGCGACCGCTGCCGATGTCATCGCACTGGTGCGCCGCATTCGCGAGACGGCCCGTCGCGAGCGCGGGGTGGAACTTGAGCCCGAAGTCCTGCTGGCCGGGCTGAAATGGGAGGAACTGCTGTGAGTGAACGTCCCCACATCACCGTCCTGTGCGGCGGTCCTTCGAGCGAGCGCGAGGTGTCCCTCGTCTCCGGCCACAGCGTGGCCGAGGCGTTGCGGGCGCACTTCGAGGTGGCGGTGGTCGAGTTCGACCAGCCCGCGCTCCCGAAGGGGCTCGACCCGGAGCGGACCACGATTTTCCCCGCCCTGCACGGAGCCTTTGGCGAAGACGGCCAGATTCAGGCCTTGCTGGAGGCGCGGGGTTTCGGCTATGCCGGTTCCGGTCCCGAGGCCAGCGCCCTGTGCATGGACAAGGCCGCGACCAAGGCCCGCGTTGCCGGGTGCGGATTCGCAGAAGCGCCTGCGTGGGTCTTTTCTTACGACAACATGCCTGCTTCCGCGGCGTTGATCGAGCGACTGGGCGCTCACCTGGTGATCAAGCCGGTGGATCAGGGCAGCAGTGTCGGCCTGCACCTGACGGCTAACCGCGAGGAGCTGGAGCAGGCGCTGTCCTGTCTGACTCCCGGCATCTGGATGGCCGAAGCCTTTATCAAGGGCCGCGAAATGACGGTCGGCGTGCTCGGCGGCGAGGCGATGGGCATCGTCGAGATCGTGCCCAAAGGTGGCGTTTACGACTACCAGCGCAAGTACACCGCCGGGGAGACCCGTTATATTTTTCCCGCCGAGGTGCCGGAGGAACTCGCGGCCCACTGCCGCGACTATGCCGAGCGCGCCTTTGCCGCCTGTGGCTGTCGGGACTTCGCCCGGGTGGACTTTATTTTGACGCCGGACGGGCTGCCGTATTTTCTGGAAATTAACACGATCCCCGGCCTCACGCCGACCAGCCTCTTGCCCAAAAGCGCGTCCTGTCGCGGGCTCTCGTTCGAGGAACTGGCACGCCGAATGGCCGAACCCGCCCTGCGACGGGGCCGCGCGCACGCGACAAATGCAAACCCCGGAGCCGCCCCGCACAGCGACGGAAACCCTCAACTGACCTGAGTCATGGCCAAGAAAAAAACAGCTAAAAACCAATCCTCCTCCTGGCACAGCATCAAGCAGAGCTCGGCCGGGCGCGGCCAGACGAAGGTCGCCCGTAAGCGTCGCTGGGCGATCAGCGCCCGCATGGCCGGGGCGGTGTTCGCGGTCTTGCTCGTTCTCTGGGGCATTGCCGGGGGGCTTTACTTCCTGAACACCAAGTCGGAAAAGCTGACCGTGGTCGGCGCGAGCGGACAGTTGCGCAATATCTACTTCCAGACTGACGGGGTGCTCAGCCGCGACTGGCTGATGGAGCGGATCGACCTTCCTCGCGAAATCGCCCTGGCCGATGTGGACATCGAGGGCATCCGCCGCCACCTGTTGAGCGCCGGGCAGACCCGCGAGGTTTCGGTCGAAAAGCGTTTCCCGGACTCGCTCGTGGTCAGCGTGCGCGAGCGCCGTCCGGTCATGCGGCTGGTCATTGTTGACGCCTCGGGCCGCCGTGGTTTGCGTCTGGTCGATGCCGAAGGGGTCGTGTATCAGGGTTCCCACTACGCACCGGACCAGCTTGAACCGCTGCCCTTCCTCGATGTGGCCTCCATTGGTCGGGAGGGCGACGGCTACGCCCCCGTGGCGGGCATGACCACCATCTGCGAGCTGATCGACCTCGCCAAAAACGGCTACCCCGAGATATTCGAGAACTGGCGCATCGTTTCCGTGCGGAACTTTCAGGGTGATCCCGCCGAGCTGGGCGCGACGATCAAGGTCGTCACCCGCGACAAGCAGGAACTGGTCTTCGCCCCGAGCGGGTTCGACAACCAGCTCTCGCGCCTGCGCAAGATTTACACCCGCCTGGAGGAGCGCCCCGTCGGGCAGGTGCCCCGCATCGACCTGAGCTACCAGGAACCTGTTCTCACACTGGCCCAGTCGCAGGGCCGGACCAGCCGCAGCCGCTAACCGATAACGTAAGATCCCATGAGCCAAAGCAAAATCGTCGGAGCCGTCGAAATCGGAACCACCCACGTGGTGGCACTGATCGGGGAAATCGTTAACGGACGCAGCCTGAACCTGATCGGGATGGCCGAGAGCTCCAGCTCGGGGGTCAAGAAGGGGGAGATCACGGACTTCCGCGCCGCCAGTAACTGCGTGCACGCCGCCATCATGGGGGCGGAGAAAAGCGCGGGCGTGCAGGTCGAGGCGGTTTACCTCTCACAAACCGGGGGGCATTTGCAGGGCTTTCACCACGTCGGCTCGGTCAATGTCTCTTCCTCCGAGAACCGCGTGAGCGCCGATGACATTCAGCGCGTCATCGACGACGCTAAGGGTAAGGAACTCTCCGCCGAGCGCGTCTATATCCACCACATCAAGCACGGCTTCCGGCTCGACGGCGAGGCGGTGGACAAGCCTTTGAACCAGCCTGGCAACAAGCTGGAGGTCAGCTACTGGTCCGTCCACGGCGACGAGGCCCGCGTGCGCGACCACATCCACATTATCAACGGCTTTGGCCTGCCGGTGGAGGACATGATCCTCTCCAGCATCGCCACGGCGAGCATGGTGGCCACGGCGGAGGAAAAGCGCCGCGGCTCGCTCGTGCTCGACATGGGCGGCGGCACGACGGACTGGGCGGTTTACCGCGACGGGGTTATCATGCGTACAGGGGTGGTGCCGGTCGGTGGCGACCACCTGACCAACGACCTCGCCCTGGGCCTGCGCGTCAACCGCAAGTACGCCGAAAAGCTCAAGAAGCAGTTCGGCAAGGCCTTCGTCGAAAAGGACGACAAGGGCGAGAAGGTCTGGATGGTCGGCGACCAGATGATCGGCGACCGCTACCTTTCGCGCCAGTCGCTGGTGCAGATTATCGAACTGCGGCTGGATGAGCTTTTCCAGATTCTCAAAAAGCAGTTGGGCGAATTCGCCGACGAGGAAGTGCTTCCCTGCGGGGTGGTGCTCAGCGGCGGGGCCTCGGTCCTGCCCGGCATTCCCGAACTGGCGGGGAAAATCCTCGGACTGCCGGTGCGCGTCGGCTCGAACCCGGACTGGGTGCGCGAGGATTTGCGCGGCCCCGGCTACAGCACCGCGCTGGGCCTGATGCACTACGCCCTGACCGGCCAGCATCAGGAGGAGTTCACGGCTCCGCCAGCGCCGAAGGGCTTGATGAAAAAGGTGAGCAAACTGTTCTCGATCTGAACCAAGGGAGGGTAGCACGGGATGGAAGCAGACAACTTTAAAAACCAAAACAGCATGTTCAGCGGCGAACTCAGCGAAGAGTCCACCCGCATCAAGATCATCGGCGTGGGCGGTGCGGGGACCAACGCGGTGGACCGGCTCCAGCTCGACCGCAGCGGCTCGGTCAAGCTCGCCGCCATCAACACCGACGCCCAGGCGCTGGCCAGCTCCCCGCTGCCGGAAAAGCTCATGATCGGCCGCAAGGTCACGCGCGGGCTCAGCACCGGGGGCGAGAGCGAGCTGGGCAAGAAGGCCGCCGAAGGCGACGCCGATGCCATCCGTAACCTGCTGCGCGGGATGGACCTGATTTTCCTGCTTGTCGGACTGGGCGGGGGCACCGGCAGTGGAGCCGCCTCGGTCGTGGCCAAGCTTGCTGCCGAGGAGGGGGCGCTCGTTATCGCCTTTGTCACTTTGCCGTTCACCATCGAGGGAGCCAAGCGCCACCAGCAGGCCGAGGACGCCTTGGGCGACTTGCGCAAGACCTGCGACGCCGTTATCCCGCTGCCTAACGACCTGCTCATGCAGATGCTCGACGACAAGGCGACCGTGCTCGACGCCTTCGCGCAGGCCGACATCTGGATCGACCGCGGCGTGCGCTCGATCTGCACCATGCTTTCCCAGACCGGGCTGATCAACCTCGACTTCGCGACCCTGCGCAAAGCCTTCTGCAACCAGGGCGGCAAAACCCTCTTCGGGCTCGGCCACGGCGAGGGCGAGGACTGTGTGGCCGCCGCCATCGAGGATTTAAAATCCTGCCCGCTGCTCAACCTGCCCGAGTACGCCCGCAAGGCCGACCGGCTGCTGGTCAACATCGTCGGCGGCACGGACTTGGGTATTCGCCAGGTCAACGAGATCATGAGCGTGGTGACAGAGCAGTTCGGCAGCCGCGAGAACACCATTCTGGGCGCGGTCATCGACGAGAGCCTCCAGAACACGGTGGAGATTTGCGTCATCGGTACGACCGATGTAGCCGGAAGTCGTTACGTGCGGCAGGTGACTCGCAAGAGCGCCCCGGCCCCGGCGGCAACCCCGGCCTTCGAGGACGAGGAGCCGGAAGAGCCGCTCCTGCGTACAGCCTCGGCCACCCAGACCGTGCACCCGGTCCATCGCTCTAAGCTGAAAAAGACCGTCGGCGCGGACGGAATCGAGAGCCAGGAGGAGTTTTTGTTCGTCTCGGAGGAGGAGCAGCGCGGGTATTTTGAGAAGACCGAGCGCAACCTCTACGAAGGCGAAGACCTTGACGTGCCGACCTACCTGCGGCGCGGCGTGCGCATCCCGGTCTGAGGTTGAGCGCAGGGGATTTTTTCTGGCCACAGAGCACACAGAGGAGGCACAGAACTCCCGGTCGGTCAGTAGATCAGGTAGGGCAGGACGAAGAAGGCGAACAGAATGCCGATGCAGATCCCGATGCCGATCGCGAGGCAGCCGATTTTTTGGCCCGTGCTGAAGGTGCCGAGATCTTTCGGTGGCGTCTCTGGGGCGTAGAGGGGGGAAGGTCCATCGCCGCTTGCTGATGGCGTGTGGGGGGCAGCCGGGGCGGGGAGGATTCCCGGCGGACCGGAAACAGGTTGCTGGCTGGTCGTGGTGCGGAGAGGGGACGCGGGCGGAGCGTCGGCTTCGTCTGCGCCAGACTGAGCGAGCAGATGATTGACCAACTGGAGTTGCTGTTCCAGTGCGGCCTTTTGCTTGAGCAGGTCTTCGCGTGAGATTTCCATGCCTCTGTGAGCCCCAGCATGCGACGGATTTGCGTCCCGGTAAAATAAAAAAGCCCGGGAGACCCGGGCTTTGACAAATCCTTTATGAAAAAGGGAACTTAGTTGGCGGCGGCAGCGGCTTGCTCGACGATGGAGACCTTGCGGTGGGCGCGGTCCCATTCGACGATGCCGTCCTTGAGCGCAAACAGCGTGAAGTCACGACCCAGGCCGACATTGGCGCCGGGGTGCATCTTCGTCCCGCGCTGACGCATGAGGATGTTACCGGCGATCACACGCTCGCCGCTGTACTTCTTGACGCCCAGCATCTTGGGCTTGCTGTCGCGTCCGTTTTTGGAAGTTCCCTGGCCTTTCTTATGTGCCATGACAAATAATCTCCTTTATCCCTTTATGGATTCAATTTTGATGACGGAAAGCTCCTGACGGTGACCCCGGCGACGTTCGTAGCCGTGGCGGCGCTTTTTCTTAAAGATGCGGACTTTTTCGCCGCGCTTGTTTTCCAGCACCTTGGCGGTGACGCTGGCACCCTCGACGGTCGGCGTGCCAATGCTGGCGTCTTTGCCTTCGCCCAGAGCCAGAACGCTGTCGATCGTTACGGTGTCGCCGGAATTGGTGTCAGGATAGCGGTTTACGATGAGGATGTCTCCTTCGGATACGGTAAACTGACGCCCCTGGGTTTTGATAATCGCTTTCATGGGAAAAGGGAGGAGCAAAGCGTGTTTTGTGTTAAACTCAAGCCCTTTTTTGAAAAAGTGTATCAGGCTTGCCTGCACGGAGTCTTTTTCCTAAGCTCCCCCGCTTAATATTATGGATCGGTCACTATGCCGTAAGCGGGCCTTGCTGGTCAAGAGCCTGTGTATGTCTTTTTTCCTTCCGCTGTGGGCGGACGGGGCCAATGAGCACGTCTGGGAGGTCTGGACGAACAAGGAGGGCCAGCGCATCAGCGCCGAACTCGTCCAGCAGGAGAAAGACGGCGTCGAGTTGATCCGTGAGGCCGATGGGGTGCGTTTCAGGCTCAAGCTCGACGAACTGGACAAGCAGGACCAGGAGTACTTGGAAAAGCGCTGGGACGCCCTGGAAAAACGGGCCAAGGGGGCCGAGGCCCTGCGGGAAAAGTTCCCGGCGCCGCTGCGGCGCGACATTTACCGGCTGGAGTCGAACACTTTCAGCTTCAATGCCCCGAAAAAGGGCGAAACGCCCTACAAAACGCTCGAAGTCACCGGCGACGGCTTTTATGCCCGTTTCGAGCGGAATTTCCGCTTCGTCACGGGGGAGGCCTTCGACAGCCAGCTCGACAACATCAAGAATGCCATCGCCAAAGAGCTCAAGCGCGAGAATGACAAGGCCGGGGGCACGACCCTGATGGCGCTCCAGTCGCAGCTCAACGCAGAGTGGCTGGAAAAAAGTCTCAAGCCCTACTACGAGGAATGGCGCAAGCTCCAGAAGGAAACCGCCCTGCCGGAAAAGCCTAAACCCGCCGAACCGAAGGCCGCGGAGACCAAGCCCGGTAAGCCTGCCGAATCGGCCAAACCCGCCGCCCCCACGGAAGCGACCGGCAAGGATCAGGCTGCCACCCCGGCAAGCGGGACAAGCGCCCCGACTCCGGCCTCCACCGCGACCCCAGACGCGACTCCGGCGGCGGAAAAAACGAAGCCCGCTCCGGCTGGGAAGGCCGCAGCTAAAGCCGAGGGCAGTCAGGAAGGGGAAAAGCCGAAGGAAGGGGCTTGACCCGTTCGGGTTTCGGTGGAGAGCTTTGTTCGATGGAAGTCGAAACGGCCAGGAAGTATTTTTGTCAGTCCCAGGTGGTGGATCACTACGCGCAGGCGGCCAACCGGGTCGGACTCTGGGTCTCGGAGGAGAAGATTTTTACCCGTCTGTTCAACTGGGACGACTCGCTGCTGGAGCTGGGCTGCGGCGCGGGTCGTATCGCCATCGGGCTGTGGGAGATCGGCTATCGCCGCATCACCGCCGTCGATTACTCCCGCGAGATGGTGGCCGAGGCGCGTCGGATCAATGAGGGCTTCGAGTACGGGGTTTTCTTCCACCACGGCGATGCCACCCGGCTCAAGTACGAGGACGAGACTTACGAGGGGGCCATTTTCGGTTTCAACGGGCTGATGCAGATCCCCGGACGGGAAAACCGCCGGCGAGCCATGCGGGAGATTCACCGCGTGCTGGTGCCCGGCTCGTGGTTTGTCTTTACCACGCACGACCGCGACTCCCACTGGCGCAAGTCCTTCTGGAGAGAGCAGAAACAGCTCTGGAACGAGGGCCGCCAGCATCCCGATCTGGAGATGTTCGGCGACCTCTACTACGAGGCTCCCGAGGGCGGCATGATGTTCATCCACACGCCGACCTGCGAGGAGATTCGCGAGGATCTCAAGGCCGCGGGCTTCCGTGTCGAGGCCGATACCCTGCGCCACCAGATTGCCAACGAGCCGCCCGTGGTCCGCGACTTCGCCGACGAGTGCCGGTTCTGGGTCGCCCAAAAACCGGGGCATGCCCCGGGCCCCTAGATGCGCTGCGGCGCATTTGGATGGCATTTCCTGAAGAAATGCCAGGAGGCGAGAATGCCGGGATGGCCGGGCGGGGCGCAGAGTCGTCTTTGGCCAGTGGAGCTAGTGTCCCGTGAGCTAAGTTACTCGCATAAGTTTTTGGGGTGCAACCCAGTTTGGATGCTCCTCAGGGATTGTTGCTTTTAGCAAAGCTAAAAGCAACAATCCCTGACGCGATGCGGCAGCATCGAAAGTGCAGGCTATGCCTGCTGTGGGGCTTGGGGGCGCACAGCCCCCAAAATTATATCAAGAATTTAGCTCACGGCACACTACCGAAGCCTGATGGTCAGGCAGGCGGGAGCGTTTGTTTGAGCACAGCCTCATCCATCTCGTAGCGGCCGACGCGGGTGGCGGGGCCGACCATGTTGATGGAGAAGTCCTCGCCGATGCGGATGCCGATGTCGCCACCGGGACAATGGACCGTGATGTCGCGGTCGCAGGCTCCCATCTTGTGGGCGACAGCGGCGGCGGCGCTGCTGCTGGAGCCGGAGGCCAGGGTGTAGCCCGCGCCGCGCTCCCATATCTCGATCTTGATGTTGTTGCGGTCTAGGATCTGGAGGAGCTGGACGTTGGTGCGGTTGGGGAAGCGTCCGATCATGGTTTCGAGGATCGGCCCCAGTTCGCAGGCGAGTTCCTTGCTCACTTTGTCCATTGGGAGGACGACATGCGGATTGCCAATGGTGGCGGCGTAAGAGCGCCAGGTCTTGCCCTTGATTTCGACCGGTTCGTCGAGCACTTCGCGGGGCTCGCCGGTGACGGGGATTTTCTCGCTGTGAAAGCTGACCCTGCCCATTTCGACTTCGATGGTGTCGCCACCGTCGCGTACCTCGCAGGTGACGATCCCGCCGAGGGTTTTTACGGTAAAGGGCTTGTCCGTGACCCGCCCGGTGTCGAACAGGTAACGGGAAAAGATGCGCAGGCCGTTGCCGCTTTTTTCGGCTTCGCTGCCGTCCGGGTTGAGGATGCGCAGCGCGAAGTCGGCTTCGTCCGTCTTTTCCGGGCCGTAGAGGATGCCATCCGAGCCGAGGCCGAAGTTGCGGTGGCAAATTTTGACCGTGTCCTCGGGAGAGGGGCACTGCGGGCAGTCCTCCGGGTCGAGCACGAGGTAGTCATTGCCAAGGGCGTGGTATTTGGAGAAAATCATCCGGGAATTTAAGTCGCCGCCCGGTGGGGACATCAAGCCCAATTCACGTGCGCCAGCGTGGAACGGCGGGGCGGACAAGCGGGCGGCACTCGGAGTGCGTTCGGGCGGTGCAAACCTGTATGCCGTATCACCTGGCGTTAATCTCGGCGGGCGCTTGCTTCCGGGTTGAATTCGCGGGCCGGGGCGGTCAGCCTATCGCGAGCATGGCAGACTCCCCTGATAAACTCTCCCTCTGCGGCCTGTGGGTCGATCCCGAAGGCGTTGTCCACCTGGCCGAAGCCGCCGCCCATGAGCCCCGGCGTACCCGGCAGGCGGATTTTCGGCCCTTTCTGTGGAGCCGCGGCGGGGCGGGGGATGAGTTGGCGGGCGCGGGCGCGTTCGACCGGCTACAGCGTTTTGATTCGCTGGAGACTTATCAGGAGGCGGTCAAGGAACTGTCGGGCGCGGACTGTGTGACGGTTAAGCCGCTGGAGCATCAATACCTGCTGGAGACGCGGGAGCGGATTTTCGGCGGGCTCCACTTTGGGCAACTGCGTCGCTGCCAGCTCGACATCGAGACGGCCTGCTCGGTGCCCGACGGCTTCCCCAGCCCTCGTCGCAAGGAGGATCGCGTGCTGGCCATCGGCCTGCGCATGGACGGCGAGAACCGCTTCCTGCTGCTGGAGGAGATGACCGACGCCGCCGAGCGCGTGTTGCTCAAGTCGCTCAACGAGGCGCTGGAGCAGATGGACCCGGATGTGATCGAGGGGCACAACATTTTCAAGTTCGACCTGGACTACCTGCGGCAGCGCTTTCGCCGTTTCAAGGTGCCCTGCCGCTGGGGGCGCTTCGGGCAGGAGGCGTCGTGGCGCAACAGCCGCATCCGCATCGCCGAGCGCTGGGTGGACTTCCCGCGCTGCGATCTGCCGGGGCGCACGGTTTTCGATACCTACCTGATGATCCAGGTGTACGACGTGACCACACGCGACCTGGCCTCGTACTCTCTGAAGGAAGTGGCCGTCCACCTCGGCATCTCCGACCGTGCGACACGGACGTACCTCAAGGCCGAGGCGATTCAGAAGGCCTTTACCGCGGACCGGGAAACCTTCCTCGGCTACCTCGGCGACGACCTGCGCGAGACCGCCGGGATCGCCGACCTGCTGCTGCCCACCTATGTGGCGCAGATCAAGAGCTTTCCCATGACCTTACAGGAAGCCTGCCTGCGCGGCACAGGAGGAAAGGTGGACTTGCTTTTTCTGGAAAAGTATTATCACGCCGGGCAGGCCCTGCCGGAGCCGCCGTCGGTGAGCGCGTTCGAGGGGGCGTACTCGCGCAGCTTTGTCTCCGGGGTACACCGGCATGTGCTCCACTACGACGTGGCCTCGCTTTACCCGAGCCTGCTCCTGCACATCGGGCGCAACCCGGCGGGCGACACGCTCGGGATTTTTATTCCCATGCTGCAAGAGCTGCGCACCGAGCGCCTGCGCTACAAGGCGCTCGCCCGCGAGGCCGCCAGCGAGGAACTGCGCCGCGAGTATCAGGCGCGACAGGCGAGCTTCAAGATTTTGATCAATTCTTTTTACGGCTACCTCGGATTTGGCGGGGCGCGCTTTGCGGACAGCGAACTGGCGGCCGAAGTCACCCGGCGCGGACGCGAACTGCTGGTCAAGCTGATCGAAGCCTTCGAGTTGGAGGGGTGTACCGTGCTGGAGGCCGATACGGACGGGATCTACGTCAGCTCGGAAAAGGACTTCGACAATCCGGAGGGGCTGCTGGCTCGTGTGGCGGGCGACTTGCCACTGGGGATCGACCTGGAGTTCGACGGCAGCTACCCGGCGATGCTCTGCTACAAGGCGAAGAACTACGCCCTCTATGATGGCGAGCAACTGCGCATCCGCGGCTCCGCCCTGCGCTCGCGCGGGATCGAGCCCTATCTCAAGGCGTTGACCGACCAACTCATCCGCTACCTCCTGGGGATGGATGCCACGCCTCCGGGCGAACTGATCGCAGCGTATCGAAAAACAATTACGAGCGGTGAGATGCCGGTTGCCGAACTGGCCCGCCGCGAATACCTGTCGATGAATCCGGAAGCGTACAGCAAGAGTGTCGAAACTTCGAAGAAGCCGCGCCGCGCCTCGCTGGAAGTCGCCTTGAAAATGGAGCCGCAGCCGCGCATGGGCGAGCAGGTGGCGTACTTCCTCACCTACGGGGACAAAAAGCGCGCTCCTGACTGGCAGATCGCCCGCCCGCTGGCGGACTACGACCCTGAAACCTGTCCCTACAACGCCGACGCCTACCTCAAGAAACTTGACGACTGGGAAAAACGCTACGAGGAATTTTTACCCGGCGGCGCGGAGCAGACGGAATTGCTTTAGGGAAGCGCCCCGTTTAATGGGCGACCGCGTCGAGGGGTTTTTCGGCGGCGGGTGAGGCGACGTGATCGACGAAAAAGTCCGCTGTCAACTCGCTGATGGTGTTGAGGTCGGGGCTAATCTGCTTGCCGCCGACGGGGCGGAAGACGTGGTTTGCGTTTTCCACCACGACCAGCTCGCAGGGCACGCCAAGGGTGTCGGCCTTGTCCTTGAAGCGGCGTGAATGCTCAAGGTGAACGACGGAGTCCGCGTCCCCGTGGATGAGGAGCGCGGGCGGGTCCTTGCGGGTGAGGTGGGCGAGCGGGCTGATCTCGATGAAAGCGACCGGGTCGTCCTCGACCGTGCGTCCGATGCGCTTGCTCAGGTCGCGCAGGTTTTTATTAAATTCGACGGAAATGGGCTCGTATTCGAGCATGTCAGTGGGCGGGTACCAGGCGACAACGGCTCGGATGGGAGCGCCGCCCTCGGGGTTCGGGTTGTCGCCCTGGAGGGCGCTTATCGGCGCGGTGGCGCACAGCAGGGCCAATTGCCCGCCAGCCGAGCCGCCCCAGACGAAAACGTTTTCCGGGTCTACTCCCAGCTCATCTGCGTGGGCGAAGATGTAGCGAAGCGCGTCCATGCAGTCCACCGCGCAGGTGCGCATGTAGCGGTCCTTCGCGGCATCTACGAGTTGGTACTCGACCGCGATACCGAGAAAGCCTTGTTGGGCCAATTGTTCGAAAACCAGCTTCTGATTGGGGCCGAGGTTTTTCCCACCGCCCGTCCAGCCGCCGCCGTGCAGGTAAATGTGGGTCGGGTAGGGGGCCTCGCCGCTCTGCGGGTAGTAAAGGTCGAGCACGTTGGCCGGGCTGGTGGCCTTGTAGGCGACATCCTTGACGACCTTCGCGTAGGGGCCGGGGGTGGCACTCTGAGCGAAAGCAGCCCCAGCAGTAAACATCAGCGCGAGCAACGCGGCTGTGGCGGGAAGCAGACGAAAATACATGCCGATAGCCTGAAGGAATCACGACAGAAGACAATGCCTATTCGCGTTCGGCACACATGAGGGGGCGATGAGAAACGCCCTTTTTTTTCTGACCGGAACTGCCTAAAACTCCATGTTCTGTGTGGCCGGGGGCAGGATCTTGTCCGCGTCACGGGAGAAGGCGCAATCGACGAGAGTGTCGTTTTTATCCGACTGGTAGAAGTCGAAGCGGGCGAACAAGACCCCGTCGCGATAGCCGTAAAGGACGTAGTACTGCCGGTAGCTGACCGTGATCTTGCGGACGAAAATCGGCTCTGCCTTCAGCAGCACGCCAAAAAGACTTTCGGCCTGACCGAATTCCTTGCTCATCAGCTTGGCGAAGGCGTTGCGGTTGCTCACGAGCGGGGTGGCGTTGGTCAGGGCGGTGATAGCCGAGCCGCTTCCGCCGCGCGTGTAGGAGTTGATGCTCTGGACGAGGGCGTCGGGGAGCTGATTGAAGCCCACCCGGTTGGCCGGAGGGGTGACGTCCTGCACCTCGATAACTTCGGCAAAGCCAGTCAGGGGTGCGAGAAGGGACAAGGCAAAGGTGGTGGCAGCAGCGAGGTATCTCATGGAATCATACTAACGCATATTCTGCTCAGGGAAAGCCCGAAACGATGCTCAGCCCGGCGGCCAACACGGCACAAAAAAGCCCGCGAAAGACGACTCCTTCGCGGGCTTGGTTGGAAAATGTCGCGGTGACGTTTAGGCCTGTGGGCCGACCTTCTCCAGCAACTGGTGGAGGCGGTTAATCATGGCGCGGGGATCCTCCAGCATGCCGGCGGAGATGAGCGCGTTGTCATAGACCTGCTCGGCGACGAGCTTGGCGGTGTCGGCGTCCTTGTCCTTGAGTTCGGCCAGGTGCTTGATAAGGCCGTGGCGCGGGTTGATCTCAAGGTTAACGAGGGTGGCCATATCCTTCTCGCCATCTTCGCCGCGACTCTGGGCGATGGCCTTCATCATGCGGCGCATGTGTGAGGTCATCATCTTGTCGGCGTTGAGGGCGAGCGCGGGGCTGTCCACCAGACGCTTGCCCGCGCTGACTTCCTTGACCCGGTTTTCGCCGAGAGTTTCCTTCAGCCAGGCGCAGAGGGCGTCGAGTTGCTCCTTGGGCAGTTCCTCTCCTTCGGCTTCCTTGGTGGCGTCGCCGAGGTCGAGCTCGTCCTGGTCGGCGCTGACAATGTCCTTTTCCTTGAACTGGCGCAGGTGCTGCATGACGAAGTCGTCGATCGGCTCCAGGCAGTAAATGACTTCCAGCGAGCGGGCCTTGAACGCCTCCAGGTAGGGGCCGGACTCGATGGCCTTGCGGCTGGGACCGGCGAGGAAATAGATCGCCTTTTGCTCGGGCTTCATGCGGTCCACGTAGGCCTGCAGGCTGGTCAGCTTGCCCGGTTCGGTCTCGGAGGACTCGAAGCGCAGCAGTTCGGAGAGCTTTTCGCGGTGCGTGAAGTCCGTGGCCACGCCTTCCTTCAGGAAGACGCCGAAGGTGCGCCAGATCTTTTCAAACTTCTCGGCGTCCTTGCGGGAGACTTCGGCCAGGTGCTTGATGAAGCGTTTGCTGATGACCTCGCCCAGGCGCTTGACCAGGGAGCTGTCCTGCATGGACTCGCGGGAAATGTTCAGCGGCAGGTCGGCGGAATCGACCACGCCCTTGAGGAAACGCAGCCAGTCGGGAAGGAGTTCGGGCGGCTCGGGGTCGATAAGGATCTTGCGGCAGTGCAGGGCGACGCCGGGCTCGGTGCGCCCGAAGCCGAGCAGCTCGGGATTCGAGCCGGGGATGTAAATGAGGGCGTTGACGGCCAGCGGCGCGTCGGCCGAGAAGTGCATCCAGTCCATCGGCTCGTCAAAGGCCTTGGCCTGGAACTTGTAGAACTCCTTGTATTCATCTTCGGATACGTCGTTCTTGTTCTTGAGCCAGACGGCCTGGGTGGTGTTGACCTTGGTGCCGTTGAGGTTGACCGGGAACTCGATAAAGCTGGAGTAGCGCTCCAGGATGTCCTTAACGCGGCTCTCCTGCGCGAAGTCTTTGTACTCGTCGAGCAGGGTGATGACGATCTTGGTCCCGCGGCGCTGGCCCTCGGAGGGCTCGATGGTGTACTTGCCCGAGCCGTCGGAGGTCCACAGGAAGCCTTCGCCGTCCTTTTTCCAGGTCCGGGTGAAGACCTTCACTTCCTTGGCGACCATGAAGACGCTGTAAAAACCGACCCCGAACTGGCCGATGAGGTTTTCGTTCAGACCGCCGTTTTCCTTGATCGCGGTGAGGAACGCCTTCGAGCCGGAGTGGGCGATGGTGCCGAGGTTCTCGACCAGTTCGTCACGGGTCATGCCGATGCCGAAGTCCTGGATCGTGATCGTCCCGGCCTTGTCGTCGGTGGTGAGGTTGATTTCCAGCGGCAGGTTGTCATCGAAGATGTCCTTCTCGGTGAGCTGCGTGTGGCGCAGCTTCTCCAGCGCGTCGGAGGCGTTGGAGACGAGCTCGCGGACGAAGATGTCCTTGTCCGTGTAGAGCGAGTGGACGACGATATCGAGGACCTGTTTGACCTCGGCCTGGAATTCGTGGGTTTCGGGTGCTTGTGTGGACATGGTTGTACCTCCGTTGAGGATAAAATGGTTTTATGGAAAACGGTTAATTGAGCCACGATCCGCGCACGGGTCAAGTCTCCAACCGTCCTTTGCCTTCGGTGGGGTCCGGTCGTGTCATCAAAATTATCTCATGTCGGCGCTACTGCGCCCAGGCGGGGACTTCGCCCAGGACGATCCCGAACAACGGCACGAGCACGAAGTACAGGATAATGGGGATGAGCACGATGGCGATCAGGTTCAGCCCGAAGCCGCAGCGCACCATGTCCGGGATGCGGACGTAGCCTGAGCCGAAAACGATGGCGTTGGGAGGGGTCGCCACCGGCAGCATGAACGCGCACGAGGCGGCAATGGCGGCGGGAGCGAGCAGCAGGAGCGGGTTTTCGCCGATGCCCAGCGCGATGCCGCCAAGCAGCGGCATGAGCATGGTGGAGGTGGCGGTGTTGGAGGTGAACTCGGTCAGGAAAATCACCAGCACCGTCACGCCCACCACGATGGCGAAGAGGGGCAGGTTTCCCAGCATGTTGACGTGGCCGACGATCCACGCGGCCAGCCCGGACGAGCCGAAGGCGTTGGCCATGGAGAGGCCGCCGCCGAAAAGGATGAGCACGCCCCAGGGCAGCTTGGCCGCCCATTCCCAGTCCATGACGAAGAGGCGCTTACGGTAGTTGACCGGCAGCACAAACAGCAGCAGCGCTCCGGCCATAGCCACGGAGGCGTCGGTCAGCATGGCGGGATCGGGAAACAGATGCGCCAGTTGCGGGCGGAAAATCCACCCCAGCGCCGTGCACACGAACACGACCGAGGTCCAGCGCTCGGCCTTGCTCATCGCGCCCATTTTTTTCAGTTCCTCGGTGATGATGTTGCCCGCATTGGGAAGCTCCAACCGGGGCATGCGGTTGGAGACGCGGGTCAGCCACAGCCAGGCCAGCGGCAGGAAAAGCACCGTCAGCGGCACGCCCACCTTGAGCCATTGGGTGAAGGTGATTTCGTAGCCGTAGGTCTTGCTCAGGTAGCTGGCCAGCACGGTGTTCGGCGGGGTGCCGATAAGCGTGGCGATGCCGCCGATGGAGGCGGCGTAGGCGATGCCGAGCATGAGGTTGAGGGCGAGCGGACTCATGGCCGCGCGCGCGTCCTCGCGTCCGTTACGCAGAAGCTCCTCCGTCACCTGGGTGATGACGGCCATGCCGATGGGCAGCATCATGACGGTGGTGGCGGTGTTCGAGACAAAGGCTGACAACAGCGCCGTCGCCACCATGAAGCCCAGCACCAGCCGCCCCGGTGAAAAGCCGACGGTGCGGATTACGTGCAGGGCGATGCGCCGGTGCAGGTCCCAGCGCTGCATGGCCAGCGCGATGATGAACCCGCCCATGTACAGAAAAATCAGGTGGCTGGCGTAGGGCTCGGTCGCCTCCGCCGTGGGCATGACCCCGAGCGCGGGAAAGAGCACGATGGGCAACAGGCTGGTGGCCGGGATCGGGATGGCCTCGCTGATCCACCAGGTCGCCATGAGAAAGGTGACGGCGGCCACGCGCTGGGCCTCGACCGACATCCCTTCCGGCGTGGGCATGAACAGGATCAGCAAAAACGCCGCCGGGCCGAAAATCAGCCCGACCCGCTGGCGCATGCCAAAGTCGCGCGAATGGTCGTCCGGGTCGCGGCGGGAGTCTTTTTGTACCCGGTAGTGCTGTTCGGCCGGTGAGGCTTCGAGCACGCCGGCGAGTTCTTCGGATTCGGGGTGTTTATTGCTCATGCAAGTGGGCTCATGAGGGGCGCGAAAGGTGCGCGGAATGAGAGAAAATGTTTGTTAAAGCGTTTTCGGTAAAGTGACAGCCGTCACAGAAAGGCAGAATGGCTAAATGGTTAAAATGGCTAATCGTTGTTTTCCGCGTTCAGTATCCAACAATTAACAATTAGCCATTTAACCATTCAATCATTGTGGCTATCATATTTTTCAAAACGCTTCGGACGGGTGAGGCGGCCTATTAAAGAGTAACCGGAGCCGTGGGTGCAAGACACAAGCGCCTGCATCTCCGCAAGAACGCGATACACTCTTGGTGGCTCAGGCTGTCTCGCCGGGACAACGGGTACTCAGGCCGGGTTGCTGTTACGGCCGCGGCGGGTGTGCTGGTAGTGGCTGAGCACTTCAGCCATACGGTGCAGGGTGACGGGCTTGCTAAGGTAGTCGTTCATCCCGGCCTGGAGGCATTTCTGGCGGTCGCCCTGCATGGCGTGGGCCGTCATGGCGATGATGTGAATGTCCTGCTGGCGGATGCCGTGGTAGCCCTCGCGGATGGCGCGGGTAGCCGCGTAGCCGTCGAGCCGGGGCATCTGGCAGTCCATCAGGATGCAATCAAACTCCCCGGCCCGCAACAAATCGAGCGCTTCATGGCCGTCCATCGCGAGGTAAACTTCGCAGCCGAGTTTTTCCAGAATGCCGATGGCGACGGCCTGATTGGCCTCGCTGTCCTCGGCCAGAAGGACGCGCATGGGCTCGACCGGCGGGAGTGGAGCGGTGGCGTTCTCGACCGGGCGGGCGCTCTGGCGGCGCGAGGCGGGAAGTTCGGGCCGCGTGCTGTGCAGGGCGCTCTCCAGATCGGAGGGGCAGACGGGTTTGTAGAGGGTTTTATTGACGCCGTACTCGCTGAATTTTTTCCGGTTTGAGCTTTGTCCGACGATGGTCAGCAGGATGACGCGCAACTCGTCCAGGTCGGGGTCTTGGGAAATCTGCCTGCACACCTCAAGCCCGTCGGTCTCGGGCATGTCGAGATCGACCAGCACGTAGTCAAAAGACTCACCCCGCTCGTAGGCCTCGCGGACGGCGCGCAGGCCGGAAGCCGCACAGTCGGCGCTCTGGGAGGAAATGCCCAGCAGGGCGATCTGGCGGCAGAGGATGTCGCGGGTGAGGGCGTGGTCGTCGATGACGAGCGCCCGCAACTGCGGGGGAAAGGGATGGGCGGTACGGCGGCGTTCCGAGGGCCCGGCCCCGCCCAGCGGCAGGTCGAACCAGAAGGTCGCTCCCTGGCCCTTGGAGCTTTCGCAGCCCATGAAGCCCTCCATCAGGGTGACGAGTTTGCGGGAAATAGCCAGCCCGAGGCCGGTGCCGCCGTACTTGCGGTTGGTGGAGCCGTCGCCCTGGATGAAGGCCTGGAAAAGGCGTTCCTGGTCGGGGCGCGAGATGCCGATGCCCGAGTCGTGGACCTCGGTGCGCAGGAAAAGCCCCCGGTAGGCGTCGCGCTCGATCCGGATCTTGACTACGACTTCGCCGGCACCGGTGAATTTGATGGCGTTTCCGAGCAGGTTAATCAGCACCTGGCGGTAGCGCAGCGGGTCGGTGACGAGCCACTCGGGGACATCGGCGTCGATGTCGAGGATGAACTCCAGCCGCTTGCTGGCGGCGGCTTCGGCCAGCGTGTGGACGATTTCCTCGATCAGTTCGCGGATAGGGGTCTCCTCGGGGTTGATCTCCAGCTTGCCCGCCTCGATCTTGGAGAAGTCGAGGATGTCGTTGATGATGTTGAGCAGGGAGTCGGCGCTCTTATGCACCGTGGTGGCGAAGTGCCGCTGCTCCTCGCTCAGCTCCGTCTCCATGAGCAGGCTGACCATGCCCGCAATGCCGTTCATGGGGGTGCGGATCTCGTGGCTCATGTTGGCCAGAAATTCGGACTTGAGCCGGGTGCCTTCGAGGGCATCGTCGCGGGCGAGCGACAACTCGGCGTTGGCGGCTTCGAGCTGGTCGGCGAGCGATTCGAGCTTGGCCTTCTGCTCTTCGAGGGTGGAGTGGTTCTGCTCCAACTGGCGGATTTTTTCCTCCAGCAGGCTGTTCTGGAAATGGATCAGCGTGTCAACGGCGATCAGCCCGACGAGCTGCTGCGCGGCATCCACCACGAGGATATCCTCGTAAAAACGCTCGCTCGGGCGGGAGAAAACGCGCTTGAGCACGGCGGGGATATCGGCGTTGACCGGGACGATCTCGGGATGGGCCAGCAAATGGTCGCGCACGGGGCGCTTGGCGTAGATCGAGTGTCCGAAGCGCGAGCCGAGTTTTTCGTTTATCCGGTCCCGTGAGCACAGGCCGATGGCGCGACCGTTCTCGGTCACGGCCATGAACTTATACCGGTGCCGGGCGAATTCCTGTTGCGCGCCCTCCAGGCTCAGATTCCCGGGAATGGCGTGCGCGTGGCCTGCCAGCGCGGGCAGACCCGTTTGTGCCGCCTGCTCGGGGCGGTCGGCGTTGTTCGCCATTGCCATCGCCGGAGCATTAAAAGGTTTTCAGGCCGGGTTGCCATCACGAAATGCGTTCGGCGGCAAAAGATTACGAGTCCTGCCGAGCTGAAGCGCCGTCCGTTTCGATTTTTCTATCTATATTTGGGGGCTGTGCACCCCCAAACCCCGCAGCAGCCGAAGGCTGCACTTTCGATGCTGCGCATCGCGTCTGGGATTACGGCTTTCAGCGTCGCTGAAAGCCGTAATCCCAGAGGAGCATCCAAACTGAGTTGCCCCCAAATATAGATAGAAAAATCGAAGCAAATGGCGTTGCTAGTCGTCGTCCTGCTCGTGGCCGGTGGCCCGGTCGAGGGCGTCGAGGACGATGCCGGGGGTAAGGAGCGAGGGTAGTTCGAGCGGCTTGTCGAGGTGGGGTGAGTAGATGATATTAAAGGGGACGGCGGACTTGCCGAAGCTGGCCAGGGCGGCGGTGATGGCTGGGTCTTGCGCGGTCCAGTCGGCCTTGAGCAGGGCGACGTTGTCTTCCTTCATCGCCTCAAGCACCTCCTCGGAGGTGAAGACGACGCGCTTGTTGACCTGGCAGGTGGCGCACCAGCGGGCCGTAAAATCGACGTAGATAATGCGCTTGTCGGTGCGGAGTTTTTTCACCAGTTCGGGCGACCAGGTCTGCCAGACGAGGTCCTTTGGCGGGCTGTAAAAGCCTACCCCGAGGGAGGCGACGAGCACGATGAGCGCCCCGGCGATACCGAGGCTGCGGCCCTTACGGGCAAAGGCCCCGTAGTGGCCGTAGAGCCAGCAGGCCAGTGCCACGCCGACGAGGGCAAACAGGAGGTTGAGGAAGCGCTCGGCCTCGACCAGCCCGGCCAGAATCCAAACCAGGTAGGCGACGGTGGCGTAGAGCAGGAACGCGAGCCACTTTTTAAACGTGTCCATCCACGCGCCGGGGCGGGGGAGGATTTTGGCCAGCTTGGGGACAATGCTGAAAAACAGGTACGGGAAGCTCAGGCCCAGCCCGATGACGGTAAAGAGCAGCACGGACTGCACCGGGGGCAGGGCGAGGGCGGCACCGAGGGCGGGGGCGAGGAAAGGGGCCGCACAGGGAGTGGCCACCAGCGTGGCGAGCACGCCGGAGAAAAACGACCCGCTCAGGCCGCTGCGGGCAGTCAGGTTACTGCCTACGCCGACCGCCGACATGCCCACCTCGAAGACACCGCTCATGTTCAGGGCAAAGGCGAGCAGGACGACCGTCATCCCCAGGACGAAGCCGGTGGACTGGAGCTGGAAGCCCCAGCCGAGCTGTTCGCCTCCGGCCCGCAGCACGAGCAGAACTGCCGCCAACGCCCAGAAGCTAAGCAGTACCCCGAGTGTGTAAACCAGCCCGTGGGCGAAAATCCGCCCCTGGCTTTCGCCGCCCTGTTTAACGAAGCCCATGATCTTCAGGCCCAGCACCGGGAAGACGCAGGGCATGAGGTTCAGGATCAGCCCGCCGGTGAAGGCGAAGCCAAGCAGCACCGCGAGCGGAGTCTGTGTGCCGCTGCTCGCCGCGGGCGGCTCAGTTCCAAGCTCGGCATCGACGCGCATGGCGGTCGGGCCACCTTCGGCCAGCCAGCCGTTTTGCGAATGAAGCACGCCCCTGAGCGTCTTGATGTCGTCCGGGGCGTATTCGCTGCGGACGACTTCGAGGGTGAACGTGCCGTTACCGGAGGGTTGGAAAACCTGCGGCTGGGCCGGAGCCGTCACCGGCTCGCGGGAGAAAAAGTACACGTCTTCCGGCGTGGGATTGGCGTCCCCGTGCGGGGTCAGGGTGAGCACGAAGCCTGTTTCCGCCGTGTGGGCGTTGACGCTCCACTGCGCGGAAAGGTCCTGCGGCCACGTCTGCCGGGTTTTTTCAAAGGCGGAGGCCCACTTGCCGGGAGAGGGCTGGCCGGGCTTGACGGGGAGGGTCAGCGTCACCGTGCCCCGTCCGGGGACGCATTCGTTTTCGTCGCATTCGAGCCAGGTGACGTGACCGTTGAGGGTAAGGGATTGGCCCTTGAAATCCTTGCCCAGCGTGACGGGGAAGAGCAGGAACACCTCGCTCTCGAACACGTAGTTGATGATCCCGGCCTGTTCGTAGATGTGGGGCGCGGGCCAGCGGAAGGGGCCGGCCTCGACACCCGCCGGGAGACGGTCCCAGGTGACTTTGGTGGTCTCGCCGAATTCGCCGGGATTGATCCAGTAGGTGTGCCAGCCGGGGTCCATCTTCATCCGCAGGGCCAGCCAGGCGGTGGAGCCGGGGGCGAGGCTGTCCGTCTCGGATACCAGCTCGATCTGCGTGTGCTGGGACAGGGCAGGGCGTTTGAAGCCCGTCAGCGCCGGGACGAGAAGAAGGCAGAGCAGAATAAAGACAGGGCTACGCATGCTGAGTGTGTCGGCTCAGACGCCAAAGCCTTGCAAAAGTTCCCTTTTTACAGGGCGCGGAGGGAGGTCCGGCGCCTGAATCCGCTTGTTGACGCGGAAGCGTTTTACTTGTTGTGGGTGTACTGGATGGCGAGGGCGCGGAAGGTCGTGTAGTCCGTCGAGTAGCCGGAGCTGTAGCCCACGCCGCCGCCGTATCCGTAGCCATAATACCAGTCATAGGGATAGCCGGTGGTCTGCCAGAAGCTTTCGTTCTGCTCACGCGAGGGCAGAACGATGACGGCGTCGGCTCCCAGTTCGGCGGCCTTTACTCGGAACATCTGGTAAATGTTGCCCTCGTTGGGCTGGCTGGAGGCGCTGGTGTAGGTCATGATCCCAAGCTCATGGTAGGGCTGGGCGGGCTGTTTGGCCACGTAGATGACCACGTCGGCCGGATCGATCGGGGCGCTCGGAGCCGCCGTGGGCGTGCCGGTGCCGACCGGGTTGTTCAGCGGATAGTACTGAACCTGGGGCGGTTGACAAGCGGCCAGGAAAAGGCTGCCGACGATAAGGCTGAGCGCGAGGAGGCGGTTCCGAAGCGTGGTCATGGCGTTACACATTGTGGATGAGGCTGAAATCTTCAAATCAAATCGCTTTTCCCGCCTATCGGCATGCGGGCATGAGCGCTTAAGCCACTCCGCGCGCGGGTTGGTTCGTTGCCGGTGTGCCATGATGTACCCGGTGGGAAAAACTTGACATCCCCGCTTGAATCAAACGTATGTTTCATACGATTGTTTATGTCCGGTAAATCCACACCTGAACGTCTTCTCGCCGCCGCCGAGCAGTGCTATGTGCGCTACGGCTACGCGGGTACTTCGCTGCGGGAGCTGACGACACTGGCCGGGGTGAATCTGGCGGCAGTCAATTACCACTTCGGTTCGAAGGAAGCCCTTTTGCTGGAAATGGCCCGGCTGCGGATTGAGCCGATATGCCGGGAGTGGATGGAGTTTCTGGCCCAAAGCGCTGGGGAGGAGCCCTTGTCGCTGGAGACGATTTTCGGCGGCTTTCTGCGACCGGTCGCCCGGCAGGCGATCCATCAGGGGGAGCCCAATCTTGTCTTCTTGCGCTTGCTTGGGCGTCTGATGAACGAGACCGAAGGCGTCTTCAACGAGGTGATGAGCACCTTTTTTCAAGGAATGACGGAGGCCTTTTTGGCCGCGTTGGGCCGGTGCGTGCCTGAGCTTCCCCCCGAAGAACTGCGTCAGCGTTACCACTTTGCCATTTCCTCCATTCTCGGAAGCCTCTTCCTCTACCACCGGCTGGACCGGGGGCAGGGCACAGGCTTCGATACCGTCGATGTTTCCGCCTTCGCCGACCGCCTGCGGGATTTTGTCTGTGGGGGCTTCCGCGCTAAGCTGCCGGGCAGCCGGGAGGGTGGCGCGTGAAACGCTTTTGCTCAACCGCTGCCGTGGCGCTTGTGCTTGGCGGCTGCGCGACTCCTCCCGAGAGCGAGGTGGAGCAGATGCCCGCGCCGATGTCGGCCACCTGGACCGCCGAGCACGAGGGGCTTGGCACGCCCGAGGCCGTTGAAGGGGCCGCCGGGGAGCGGATTTTTCCCGAGGGTTGGCTGGCCGACATGGATGACCCGGCTCTGAGTGCGCTCGTCGAGGAGGCCTTGGCCAACAACTTTGACCTCCAGGCCACCGCCGCCCGGCTCCAGCGGGCCGAGGCCGACGCCGCCATGGCCGGAGCCAACGCCTGGCCCCAGCTCAACGCCGGTTTCGGGGGCAATCGCCGCAAGAACAACCTCAGCGGCACCGGGCTGGGTGGACTCGGCCTGGGGAATACTTCGTATCAGTCGGACAACTACAACCTCGCCTTCGACCTGTCCTGGGAGCTCGACATCTGGGGGAAGGTCCGCGATGGCGCCTCTGCCGCGCTGGCCGATGCGCAAGCCGCCGCCGCCACCCTGCAAGGGGCGCGCCTGTCGCTAGCCGCGCAAACCGGCAAGGCGTGGTACAACGCCGTGGAGGCGCAGCTCCAGGTCGAACTGGCGCAGGAGACCTTTGACAGCTTTTCGCAAACGGCCGAGGTGATCCAGCGGCGCTTCGAGCGCGGCGTCAGCCCGGCGCTGGATCTGCGCCTGGCCCGCGCCCAGGCCGCGATGGCCGGGGCCAATCTCGAACTGCGGCTCCAGTCTCGCGACGTGGCGGTGCGCAGCCTCGAAGTCCTCCTCGGGCGCTACCCGGCCAACGAGCTTGAGCTGGCGCAAAACCTTCCCACGGTCAACACGCCGGTGCCCGCCGGGCTTCCATCCGAGCTGCTGGAGCGCCGCCCGGACCTGATCGTGGCCGAGCGCAACCTGGCCGCCTCAGGCAAGCGGGTGAGCGAGGCCCGCAAGGCCATGCTCCCCTCGATCAGTCTGACGGGCAGCTACGGTTACTCCTCCGCCCAACTGGGGGAATTGCTTTCGGGTAGCTTCTCGGTCTGGTCGCTGGCGGGTAACGCCGTGCAGCCGATCTTCCAGGGACGTAAAATCTCCGCCAACATCGAGCGCACCAAGGCCATCGCCGTGCAGAGCCTGGCCGAGTACGGGCAGGCGGCGCTCGACGCCTTTGCCGAGGTCGAGAACGCGCTCCAGTCCGAGGCCTATCTCGTGCGGCAGGTGGAGGCGTTTCAGGCCGCCGCGCACGAGAACACGGGGGCCGAGAACTCCGCCTGGGCCAGCTACCAGCGTGGCCTGACGGACATCATCACCGTGCTGGAGTCCCAGCGCCGCGCCTTTACCTCCAAGAGCGACCTGCTGGCCACCCGCAACCAGCGTCTGCAAAACCGGATCAATCTCTACCTCGCCCTGGGCGGGAACTTCGGCACCGGTTCCGTGCCCGAAGCCGAGGTCATCACACCGCTGGGGCCGCGCTCACTCCCGCTTTCCGAAACAGCCACTCTTTCCAAAGCCCCATGAAAAAACGCCGTCTCTTTATCGCTGTCGCCCTGCCGGTGCTGGTGCTGCTGGCCAGCTTCGCGGCGGCCGAGTTCCTGATTTTTTTCCGACCCCAACCGGCGGTCAGTGTGCCCGACCCGGTCGTTCCTTCGGTTGAGGTCATCGAAGTAACTTCGTCGGATGTGCCGCTGATCATCCGCACGCAGGGCACGGTGCAGGCCAGTCGCCAGACCGCCCTCGCCGCCGAAGTCTCCGGGCGCATCCTGAGCCTGTCGCCGAATTTTCGCCCCGGCGGTTTCGTGGAAAAGGGCGAGGTGCTCGTCACCATCGACCCGTCCGACTACGAGGCCAATCTCGCGCAGGCCGAGGCAAACCTGGCGCAGGCCCGCGTCAATCTCGTGCAGGAAGAGGCGCTGGCCGAGCAGGCCAGGCTCGATTGGGATGAGTTGGGGCGAGGCGAGCCGACAGACCTTGCGTTGAACCTCCCGCAAGTCGAGCGGGCCAAGGCCAGCATCCTCAGCGCGCAGGCGGCGCTCGAACGCGCCCGGCGCGACCTCGAACGCACCAAAATTCGCGCCCCCTACGACGGCCGTGTGCTGGAGCAGCGTGTGGACGTGGGCGGGTACGTGACGGGCGCGCCGGGGACTCCGGTGGGTAGCGTTTACGGGACCGACACGGCCGAGATTCGCCTTCCGGTCAGTGATAATGAGATGGCTTTTCTGGACCTGCCCTTTCTCTTCCGCGAAGAGGGTGAAACGCCCGGCCCGCCGGTGACGCTGACGGCGGATTTCGGCGGTTCCCGCTACACCTGGGAAGGGCGTCTCGTGCGCTCCGAAGGCACGGCGGACACCCGCAGCCGCTTGCTCTATGTTGTGGCCGAAGTGCCCGAGCCCTACCGCCGCGATGCGGCTCACCCGGCCCGTCCGCCCCTCAAGGTCGGGATGTTTGTCGAGGCCGGGATCGAGGGACGGACCCTGCGCGGGGTTTACCGCTTGCCGCGCACTGCATTGGCTGACAACCGGACTGTGCTGCTGGCCAATGCTGACAACCGCCTTGAGCGCCGTACGGTCAAAACCGTCTGGAGCGACCGCGAGCAGGCCATCGTCGAGGAGGGGCTGGAGCCCGGGGATCGCGTCGTGCTGACGCCACTCCAGTATGTCGTAGAGGGAATGCCCTTGCGGGTCGTTTCCTCTGAAGACAAGAAGCCCTCCCAAGTTCCCAATGATAAATGACCGTTGACCAATGATAAATCCCCTCCCTCTTTCGCCCGCGCATGATTAACTGGTTTGCCAGAAATGGAGTCGCCGCGAACCTGCTGATGCTCGTCATCTGCGTGGGCGGGTTGGTGTCGATGTTTTTTACGACCAAGGTCGAGCTGTTCCCCGAGTTCTCGCTCGACGCGATCACGGTGCGCGTGCCCTTCCGGGGGGCGGCTCCTGAGGAGGTCGAGGCCAACGTCATCAAACGTATCGAAGAGCGGATACAAGACCTTCAGGGGATTAAGAAAATGACGTCCGTCGCCACCGAAGGGCTGGGGACCGTTACCGTAGAGGTGCAAAACGACTACGATGCGCGCAAGCTGCTCGATGATATCAAGGTCCGCGTCGATGCCATCGATACCTTCCCGGAGGAGACGGAGAAGCCGATCGTCGAGGAGATTCTGATCAAGCGCGAGGTCATCGCGGTGGCCGTCTATGGCGAAACCAGCGAAGGCGTGCTCAAGCGCATGGGCGAAGAGGTGCGGAACGAACTACTCATGCTCCCCGGCGTTACGCAAGTGGAGATTTCAGGCATCCGCGATTATGAGATATCCATCGAGGTTTCCGAGGAGGCGCTGCGCCGCTACGGGCTGACTTTCGACGAGGTGGTACAGGCTGTGCGCCGTTCCTCGCTGGACATGCCCGGCGGGCGTCTCCGCACCGAGGGCGGCGAGATTCTCCTGCGCACGATGGGGCAGGCATACGTCGGGGAGGAGTTTGAAAACATCGTGCTGCTCAGTGCGCCTGACGGCACACGGGTACGTCTGGGCGATGTGGCCACGGTGGTGGACGGCTTCGAGGACGTGGACTTGTTCACGGTTTATAACGATATGCCGGCTGTCATGCTGATGGTTTTCGAGGTGGGCACGCAGAGCCCGCTGGAAATTTCCGACCTGGTGAAAAAATACGTCGCCGACAAGCAGTTCGAACTGCCCGAGGGCATGCACATCGACTACTGGCGCGACAGCTCATTCTACCTCTGGGGGCGGCTCAACATGCTGATCGAAAACGGCGTGGTTGGGCTCCTGTTGGTCTTCGCTGTGCTGACGCTTTTCCTGCGCCCCTCGCTCGCGGTCTGGGTCACGCTGGGCATTCCGATTTCCTTTTTGGGCACATTTCTGGTCATGCCGTGGATGGATGTCTCGCTCAACCTGATCTCGCTCTTCGGGTTCATTCTGGTGCTGGGGATCGTGGTGGACGATGCCATCGTTGTCGGGGAGAGCGTTTTCACCACTTTCCAGCGGGAGGGGCCGGGGGTGGAGTCCGCCGTGCGCGGGACCCAGGCGGTGAGCGTGCCGGTGACGTTCGCCGTGCTGACCACGGCGGTCGCCTTTACGCCGTTGCTGAATCTGCCGGGCTTCCTGGGGAAATTTGTCGGTGCGATCCCGCTGGTGATTATCCCGACGCTGCTCTTTTCGCTGATCGAGTCAAAGCTCATCTTGCCCTACCACCTGTCGCTGTGCCGGGTGGGGGATCGCAACCGCGAAAAGCTGAACTGGTTTCAGCGCATGCAGCGGTCGGTTTCGGACGGGTTGGAGCGGCACATTGACAAGCACTACCGGCCCGTTCTGCGGGTGTGCCTGGAGTATCGTTACCTGACTATCTCCGGCTTCGTCGGGCTGCTTGTGCTGACCATCGCGTTGCTGGCGGGGGGATGGGTCAAGCGGGTGGAGTTTCCGAACGTGCCCTCGGACTACATTTCAACCAGGCTTGTGCTGCCCGACGGCACATCAGCCGTTCGCACCGAAGCCGCTATTGAGCAGTTGCGCCGGGCTTTGGAAGAAGCCGTGGACCAGAGCCTGAGCGCGGGCCGCGAGAACCCGGTGGAAAACACCAAGGTCACGATCGGGCAGATGACTTTTTCCGGTGGACCGGGAGGAGCGGGGGCGAGCGGGCGCTCCAGTAACATCGGCGAAATCGTGGTCGAGCTGCGCAAGTCCGAGGACCGTTCGGACGAGGACTCCGCGCTGGAACTGGCCAATCGCTGGCGCGCCGCCACCGGCGTCATTCCGGGGGTAAAGGAGCTGACTTTCAACGCCGTGGCCGCGGGCGGGCAGGGCATGCCTATCGACGTGCAGGTCTCGGGCGGCACGTTGGCCGAATTACGCGCTTTTGCCAACGAACTCAAAGCGACCCTCGTCCGCTACGACGGCATTTACGACATTCGCGACAACCTGGCCGATTCGCAAAAGGAGATCAAACTGGACATCAAGCCGAGCGCTGAAGTCCTCGGATTGTCACGCGGCGAGCTCGGTAACCAGGTGCGGCAGGCGTTTTTCGGGGCCGAGGCGCAGCGCATCCAGCGCGGGCGGGACGATGTGCGCGTCATGGTGCGCTATCCGGAGAAGGACCGGCAGTCGCTGGGCGACCTGGAGAACATGCGCGTGCGCACGCCCGACGGGCGCGAGGTGCCCTTCTCGGAAGTGGCCGAGGCGGAACTGGGACGCGGCTACGCAGCCATCACCCGCGTGAACCGCGAGCGGGTGGTCAATGTGTACGCCGACGCCGACAAGGACCGCATCGACCTCGAAGCGGTCAGACGCGAACTGCGAGAAAAGGTCATCCCCGAACTGCTGCTCAAGTACCCGGCGCTGCGCGTCAGCTACGAGGGCGAGGCGCGGGAGGTGCGAGAGTCTAATGTCGTCCTGCTTAGCAGCGCCCTGCTGGTGCTCTTTGCCATCTACGCGCTGCTGGCCATTCCTTTTAAAAGCTACCTCCAGCCGCTGATCGTGATGAGCGTGATCCCCTTCGGTCTGTGCGGGGCAGTCGGCGGGCACGTATTCATGGGGCTGTTTCGCGACGGGGTTATGCCGGTCAGCCGCCTCTCACTCTTCGGGATGCTCGCGCTGGCGGGCGTGGTCGTGAATGACTCCCTCGTGCTGGTGGACTACATCAACCAGCAACGCGCCCGCGGCGTCCCGCTAAAGGACGCGGTGCGCGAGGCAGGAGCCGCCCGTTTTCGCCCCATCATGCTGACTTCGCTGACGACTTTCGTCGGGCTCGTACCGATCCTTCTGGAGAAAAGCCTGCAGGCGCAGTTCATGATCCCGATGGCGGTTTCGCTCAGCTTCGGAATCGTCTTCGCGACATTCATCACGCTGCTGCTGGTGCCCGCCGTTTATATCGTGCTGGAGGACATTAAGGCCCTGGCCGCACGGGTCTGGCGTTGGCTGAATGCGTAGTTATTTCTCAATACAATATCTCTCCGGATTCGACGGTTCCCGCTCTTGCGAAGGAACGAAGTTCCGCCTTTAACGTTTTTTAGGGAGAGCGCGAGAGGGTGTTTTTTTCAAAAAACACCCTCTCGCGTAATCCTCAAAGATATCTGGACTCGCTATGAAGCGGTCAGCCCAACGGGCCCGGCTTAATGCTCGGGAGCGTCCTCCACGGCCACGGCGGGGCTGAGCCCTTCGGGCTCGCGCACGGAGTCGACCATGTCTTGAACCTTTTGCGTCGGCGGCTTGGTCAGGGGCGTCAGCACGAGGGTGACGGCGAAGTTGACCACCATGCCGATGGCGCCGATCCCCTGCGGGCTGATGCCTTGTTCGCTCAGGCCGAGAGTCCACTTGTCCATGCCGAAGAAGACCGTGCCAATGATGTAGTACAGAGTGAATACAAGCCCGGCGAGCATGCCGCAGATGGCCGGGACTGTGCCGACACGCTTGCTGAAGATGCCCAGCAGGATGACCGGGAAAAAGCTCGCCGCAGCCAGCCCGAAGGCGAAGGCCACCACTTGGCTGACGAAGCCTGGTGGATAAATCCCGCAGATGCCTGCGACGACCACGGCCAGCCCGATGATGCCGCGCCCGACCAGCAGGCGCTTTTTCTCCGTTGCCTCCGGGTTGACCACGCGGTAGTACAGGTCGTGCGCCACGCTGGAGGAGATGACCAGCAACAGGCCGCTGGCGGTCGAGAGCGCGGCGGCCAGTCCGCCCGCCGCCATGAATGCGATGATCCAGCCCGAGAGCTCAGCCATCTCGGGGGTGGCCAGCACGATGATGTCCTGGTCCGGGCCGCTCAGGCCCTTCTCGCGCAGGAAGACGCGTGCATCCGCCCCCGAGGCCCCGGCGGTGTCGATCCATTTCTGGTGGTCGCGTACGAGGGTGAGAACTTCGGATTCGGGCAGGTTGCCCCGGCGGAATATTTCGTTGTCGGTCCCGGCGCTGTAAACGACGTGGTCGTCGCCGTTGTCGAACCACATGACGAGGCCGGTTTTTTCCCAGCTCTGGAACCAGCTCGGCAGTTCGGTGGATTGGATACCGTTGAGCGAGACCAGCATATAGTAGCGGGCAAATCCGGCGATAGACGGGGCCGTGAGGTAGAGCAGGGAGATGAACAGCAGCGCCCAGAACCCGCTCCAGCGCGCGGCGCGGGGGCTTTTGACCGTGTAGAAACGTACGATGACGTGCGGCAGGCCCGCCGTCCCGGCCATCAGTGCGAGGGCGACGAGAAAGACATTGGCCTTGTCCCAGCCGCCCATGAACGGCTCGGTGTAGCTGCCAAAACCGAGGTCGGTCTGGATCTGGTTAAGCTTCTCGAGCAGGTGCAGTCCGGTGCCGGTCAGCTCGCCGCCGAGCCCGGCCTGGGGCAGAAAGTCACCCGTCAGCTTGATCGAGATAGCGATGGCAGGCACGACGAACGCCGTGATCAGCACCCAGTATTGGGCGACCTGGGTCCAGGTGATGCCCTTCATGCCACCGAGGGTGGCGTAGATGAAAACGATGACCATGCCGATGACGACCCCGATGTTAATGTCCACATCAAGGAAACGGCTGAAGACCACGCCCACGCCGCGCATTTGGCCGGCCACGTAGGTGAAGCTGACAAAGAGCGCGCACAGCACGGCGGTCAGGCGGGCGGGGTTGCCCGCGATGCGCTGGCCGAGCGTGGGGTTTGGCACACCGTCGAGCCGCCGGGTCGCGAAGCGGTCGCCCACGAAGTCCGGCACGGTGAAGTGTCCGAACTTACGCAGGTAGGGCGCGAGCAGGAGTGCCAGCAGCACAAAGCCGCCCGTCCACCCCATCAGGTAAACGCCTCCGGCGTAGCCCATTGTGGAGATGAGGCCCGCCATCGAGATGTAGGAGGCGGCGCTCATCCAGTCTGCCGCCGTGGCCATGCCGTTGGCGGCGGCGGGGACGCCCCGCCCGGCCACATAAAAGCCCTTGGTGTCGGCGACTCGCGCCCACCAGGCGATGCCCAGATAGAGCGTAAAGGTGAGCCCCACGAAGAGGAAAGTCCAAGCCTGCACGCTCACTGCGGGCCTCCTTCGCTCAGGAGCCGGGCCAGTTCGACCTCATGCTTTTTATCCAGGCGATTCATGACCAGTGCGTAGAAGAGAATGGTCAGCACAAAGACGATGATCGCCCCCTGGTGGGCGAACCAGAACCCCAGCGGATAACCGGTGCCGGGCAGGTTCCACTGGTTGAGCCAGTTGGCCCAGAGGACACCGCAGCCGAGTCCGGCCAGTGCCCACAGGGTGAGGCAGCCGCCCATCAGCAGCAGGTTTTTATGCCAGTAAGCACGCAGCAACGCCTGACGGCGTCCGCGCGACGAGAGGGGGTCGGGGGTATCGCTCATCGCTTGAAAGTTTACGAGTGAATGCACGACTCCGGGGGGGCGGTCAAGGGTTTTATAAACAGGTCTTATTGCCGTTATAAGTAAATCGCGGGAAGCCGCAGTGGCACTTCCTGCTGACGCTAATGGCGGCTTTCGTCAGCTTGGGGCATGCCGTTTTTGTTGGGGAGAAGGGAGCGAAAAGGGTGTAGCCGGGGCTTGCCAAGGGGGCGGGCAGGGCATTTCCTGCGGGATGATTACGCATGTCGTTGTGTTCTGGACGGACAAACCGGTGGAAGAAAACCGCCAAAAGCTGCTGGCCAAGCTTGAGCCGCTGGCCGGAATCCCCGGCGTGAAGAACTTCCGTTGTGGCCCGGCCATCGAGAGCCCGCGTGGCGCGGTGGACGACAGCTACACCGTTGCGATCTCGATGGATTTTGAAACCGCAGCCGACGCCGAGGTCTACCAGACCCATCCGCTGCACGTGGACTTTATCAAGACCTGCATCGGCACCGTGGCCAAGCGCTTCGTCGTGTACGATTTCGGGGTGTAAGCCCCGGGGTGCACCCGGTAGCACTGAGGGGAACAAGTTCCCCTACGCGTCCAGAAAGGCCGCTACCCCTGATAGCTGCCCTCGCCAATCCCAGACACGATGCTGCAAGCATCGAAAGTGCAGGGTCCGGCTGGACTAGCAATCTGCCTGCCGTGGGTGCGGGCTGCGCAAGCCCGCAATAATTATGCCGAGGACTTCAGATTCGGCACGCCCTAGTCGTCGCGCTTGAGACGCTTCATGATCTTGCGGCGCTGTTCGGCGTCGAGGATGCGCTTGCGCAGGCGCAGGTGGTGCGGGGTGACTTCCACCAGTTCGTCGGCGGCGATGTACTCGATGGCACGTTCCAGCGAGAAGCGGATCGGCGGGGCGAGCTGGACGTTTTTGTCGTTGCCGGAGGAGCGCATGTTGTCTAGGTGCTTGGCCTTGCAGGGGTTGACCGGGAGGTCTTCCTTGCGGGGGCTTTCACCGACGATCTGACCGTTGTAAATATCCTCACCGGGGCTGACAAAGAGCTTCCCGCGGGCCTGGATAATGTCCAGTGAGTAGGGCATGCTGGTGCCCGTTTCCATGGAGACGAGGGTACCGGTCTGGCGGGTGACGATCTCACCACCGCGCGGGCGGTAGTCCAGGAACATGTGGGAGCAGACGCCGTGGCCGCTGGTCAGCGTGACCAGGTCGCTCTCGAAGCCGATCAGCCCGCGGGTGGAGATGACGGCCTCGACCGTCACGCCCGCGTGGTGGTGCTCCATATTGGTGATCTGGGCCTTGCGGTTGGAAAGGTTTTCCATGACCGCCCCGAGGAGGTCGCCGGGGACTTCGACCCAGACCTGCTCGTACGGTTCGCAGAGCGTGCCGTCGATTTCCTTGTAAAGCACGGTCGGGCGTGAGGCCATGACTTCGTAGCCTTCGCGGCGCATGGTTTCGAGCAGCACGGCGATTTGCATCGCCCCGCGGGCCGAGACGAGGAAGCGCGTGCCCTCGTCGGTGTCCTTGATGTGGATGGAAATGTTGCTCTTGGTCTCGCGCACGAGACGGTCGCGGATCTGGCGCGAGGTGACCTTCTTGCCGTCCTTGCCAGCGAGGGGGCCGTCATTGACGTGGAACTCCATCTCAATGGTGGCCGGATCGATGGTGATGAAGGGGAGGGGCTCGACTTCTTTGCTCGCGGCGAGGGTTTCGCCGATGTCGATTTCGTCAAAACCGGCAATGCCGACGATGTCGCCCGCGCTCATTTCCTCGACCGGGGTCACGCCCAGGCCGGTGAAGCGGATCAGCTTGGTGATTTTGACACGTTCGCGCTGGCCGTTTTTGCGCAGGGCGTAAATGGTATCGCCGCTGGTGACCTTGCCGGAGAGGATACGGCCGATGGCCAGACGTCCGACGAAGTCGTCCCAGTCGATGTTGGAAACGAGCATGCGGAAGTCGTTATCCTCAACTTGCGGGGCCGGGATGTGCTCGACGATGGTTTCGAAGAGCGCGTCCATGTTCTTGCGGGGGCCGTCCAGCTCGCGGTCGGCCCAGCCGTTCTTGGCCGAGCCGTAAATGAAGGGGGCGTTGAACTGGTCGTCGCTGGCCTCCAGGTCGAGGAAGAGCTCGAGTACCTTGTCGTGGACCCAGTCGGGGCGGGAGGTCTCGCGGTCTACCTTGTTGATCACGCAAATGGTCTTGAGGCCGTGGCTGAGGGCCTTGCGGAGGACCCAGCGGGTCTGGGCCTGGGGGCCACCGACGGCATCGGTCAGCAGGAGTACGCCGTCCACCATCTTCATCACGCGCTCGACCTCGGCGCCGAAGTCGGCGTGACCGGGGGTGTCCACGATGTTGATCGTGTAGCCGTTCCACTGGATGGCGGTGTTTTTGGCCTTGATGGTGATGCCTTTTTCGCGCTCCAGGTCCATGCTGTCCATGGCCCGCACGGGGACGGCCTGGTTCTCGCGGTAGGTGCCGGATTGTTGCAGCAGGCAATCCACCAGGGTGGTCTTGCCGTGGTCAACGTGTGCGATGATGGCGATGTTGCGGATCTTATCCGCGGTTGCGATAGTGGCCGTTGCGCTCATGGAATTTAAAAGGAAAGCGGTCCAAAATGACGGTTTTCCCAAAAAATGCGAGCGTCGAGTTGGCTTTGACGCAAAAAGAATGGCTCGCAACGGTATAGCCTAGCGCTGGCTAACTCGTTTTCTTAACTTTTTCCCGTAATCATTGATTGGGTGATGTTTGGGCTTTTTAAAGATGGGTATATTTGATGGGCTTTGTCTGTAAATGTATTATTTGCAATAGCTTATGATTGTTTTTTGGGGGGATGCCACCACTCGTGTGTTTTTCTCTTGGGATGAGCATGAGCGCCAGGGCTTGAGTTTTATGGTGAGATTGTTCTATGATATTAAGCGATGCGAACAATTGCCTTTTATGATGACAATCCGGATTTCGGGTGGCATCAAATGATGGCGATGCAAGGGATTGTGACCGCTGCCGATGTTTTTCGACTCAACGAATCTGGATTCGCCTCAAAACCTCAGCCCGTGCCCGAAAAATCCCTCATTTTCCCGTCTTTTCCGTTTATCTGAACAACCCCTAATACATCCGTGACGCTATGAAAGGCATCGTTTTTACTGAATTTCTCGAAATGGTGGAGTCTCGCTTTGGAGTGGAGATGACCGATGTGATTCTGGAAGAGGCGGACCTGCCCATGTCGCGTGGAGCCTACACTGCGGTGGGGACATACCCGCACTCTGAGATGGTTTCGCTGGTCACACACTTGAGCGGGCATTCCGGGCTTTCAGTCCCGGATTTGCTCAAGAGCTACGGGGAGCACCTTTTCGGTCGTTTTCACGCCCTGTACCCTGGGTTTTTCCGGGATGGAGGCGATGCCTTCGATTTTCTCACCAGCATCCATGAGGTTATTCACGTCGAGGTCAAAAAACTCTACCCGGACGCCGAACTGCCGAGCTTCCTTTGTTCATCGCCGGAGCCAGGTGTATTAAGGATGCACTACATATCTTCCCGGCAGATGCAGGATTTTGCCGAAGGGCTTATTATCGGCTGCCTGAAGCATTTCAATCAATCCTCCACGATAGAAAAAGAACTCCAACCCGACGGCACGACCATATTCCTCCTGCGCAAGGGGGAAACTGATCCAACGATAATTTCCCCGGCATCCGATCATGAGTGACGAACCTTCAGTCTGGCAAAAGCGCCTGGAGCGCGAGCGGGCAGCCCGCAAGCAGGCCGAGCGCCTGCTGGAGGGCAAGGCACTGGAGCTTTACCGCAAAAACCAGGAATTGGAGAAGGTTAAGGCTGATCTGAAAAAAACCGTTCAGCGACGTACGGAGGAACTGCAGTATTCCCTGCGTATGCTGCATGAGGAGGAGCACCGGTTGGCCGACCTGGCGGCGCGCTTCCCGGGAGTTATCTATCAGTGGTATCTGCGTCCCAATGGTGAATGCGGGTTTTATTATATCAGCCCCACTTGCGAGGAAACCTTTGGTTTCACCGCCGAGGCGGCTTTGAAGGACTGGACCGTGATCCAGATTCATCCGGATGACCAGCAGCGTTGGGATTCTTCTGCCGAGGCGGCGATATCCGGGCAGATAGACTGGGATTTCGAAGGGCGCATCATCACTTCCGGCGGAGTGGTCAAGTGGATGCGCGGCTGCGGCCGGCCGGTGAGAGGGCGCAACGAGGAGATCGTTTTCAACGGGATGATGATGGACATCACCCCCCTCAAAAAAGCGGAGGAGGAACTGCGTCGCTTGTCGCTGGTGGCGAGCAGGACGATCAACGGGGTCGTCATCACCGATGAGTCCGGTTACATTATTTGGGTCAATCGGGCCTTTTCCAGCATCACCGGCTACGATATCAGCGAAGCTGTTGGCAAGAAGCCAGGTCATCTCCTTCAAGGCCCGCTGACCGATCCGGATACGATTAAGTACATCAGCCGCCAATTGTTGAATCAGCGGCCTTTTAGCGCCGAGTTGCTCAACTACCACAAAAACGGAAATACGTACTGGCTGAGGCTGGATGTGAATCCGCTCTTCGATGATAACGGCAGGCTGACGAATTTCGTGGCGCTGGAGACAGACATTACCCGGCAGAAGGAAACCGAAGAGGCCCTTCGAATGGCGCGGCAGATGGCCGAGGCAGCCGCACGGGAAGCGGAGGAGGCCAATCAGGCCAAGAGCCGCTTCCTGGCTAATATGAGCCATGAGATCCGGACTCCGCTCAATGGCATCCTCGGCTACGCGCAGATCATGGCCCGCCGGAAGGACCTGAGTCCGGACATTAAGGATATGATCCGTACGATTGGCCGTAGTGGGGAGCATTTGCTGCGGCTGATCGACGACATTCTTGATCTTTCCAAGATCGAGGCGGGCAAGCTGGAACTGCATGAGGACCACTTTGCCCTGATGGCTTTTCTGCGCGAACTGGAGGACATGCTCCTGCCCAGGGCCGAGGCCAAGAACATTCGGCTTCGGTTTGTGCCTTGGGATTATGAGGCGGGTGTTAGCCAGGTGTTTGGCGAAAGGATGGTCTGCATGGACGAAAAAGCCCTCCGCCAAATCCTGCTAAACCTGGTTGGCAATGCTATCAAGTTCACCCAGGTGGGTGGGGTGAGTATCCGCTATGGCCTCACTTCGGCCGGACGCCTCCGTTTCGAAATCGAAGATACCGGAACGGGTATCGACACTAGCGAGCAAGCCGGTGTCTTTAATGCCTTTGAGCAGGCTGAAAAGGGGCGGAGAAGTATTGGGGGAACCGGGCTGGGACTGGCTATCAGCAAGCGTTTGTGCGAACTGATGAACGGAGAGATCGGGCTGGAGTCTGAACTGGGAACCGGCTCGCTGTTTTGGGTGGAATTACCCTTGCGGGCATCCGATGCCCCGATGCGCGAGCCCGAGGTTCGGCTCCCGGATATTTCCGGCTACGAGGGCGAGCCTCGTCGGGTGCTGGTCGTCGATGATAATGTCGATAATCGTGTCGTGTTATCGGACCTCTTGACTTCGGTCGGTTTTGAGGTGAACAAAGCCTCGGATAGTCAGGAGGCCTTGGACTGGATCGAACGGGAACTTCCCGATCTGATTCTGACCGATCTGGTCATGCCGAATGTGAGTGGCTTCGAGCTATGCCGCATGATCCATGAAGACCCCCGCGTGAAACATGTGCCGGTGGTTGCCGTCTCGGCCAGCCTGATGCGTAGTGCCGAGAACAAGGAACGGCTCATGCCTTTTGCCGCATTTGTCAGCAAACCCATTATGGTGGACGAACTTTACCGCGAAGTCGGGCGGCTGTTGGGGTTGACTTGGCGCTACGTCAAAGATGTGCCCATAACGCCTCTCCCATCGGCGAGTATGCCGGGGAACCGGCCCGCCCCCGATACGCTGACCGAACTGCTGGACCTGGCGGAACTGGGAGACATGTTGGAGGTTCAGCGCCGCCTCGTGCAGCTCGTACGCCAATATCCGCAATGGGAGAAGTACTATCGCAGGCTGGAATCGCTGGCCAACGATTTCCAGGCGGACGCTCTTGCCCACCTGATTCGCGAAACCCTCGGCGGTGATGGGACCGCATCCGAATCGAATCCGGAGATAACATGAGCGAACAAAGGCAGAGTACCTTGCTGGTGGTGGACGATAACCCGACGAACCTGAGGGTTATTTGTGCCTTTCTGGCCGAGAAGGGGTTTCGCCTCTTGACGGCCGAGAGCGGAGAAAGTGCCTTGCGGCGCATGGAGCGATCCGCTCCTGACCTGGTGCTGATGGACGTGATGATGCCCGGCATGGACGGCTTCGAAACGGTCACCAAACTACGCGAGCAGTCCCGGTTTGTGGACGTGCCCGTCATTTTCATGACGGCCCTGGATGACACCCCAAGCAAGCTCAAGGGCTTTGCCAGCGGGGGGATGGACTACATCAGTAAGCCACTCCAGTATGAAGAGTTGCTGGCCCGCATCCAGACCCACTTGGAACTGCATCGGCTGAAGGAGGCTTTGCGCCGGGAAATTGCCCAAAAGAATGCCTTGATCGCCGAGTTGCACGCTTATGACCACACGGTTGCCCATGACCTGAAGAACCCGATTGCAGGCATCATCATTGCGACGCAGGCCTACCGCCAAATGGACGATGTCACGACGGAGGAAACCGAAGAGATCATTGATATGATTGAGCAAAGCGCCGGTATTTGTAGTGCAATGATCGGTGAGTTGCTGACCTTTGCCACGCTACGCCAGGAAGAAATCACGCTTGGGCCGACCGACGTTTACGGGGCATTAAAACGCAGCACGGACCGTCTGTCGGCCTTGATCCGGGAGAGCGGGGCGGAGATTACCATGCCCGCTTCCCTCCCGTCGGCTTTGGGCTATGGTCCGTGGTTGGAAGAGGTCTGGGCCAACCTGATCAGTAATGCGATCAAGTACGGCGGGGAGCCTCCCCGGATCAAGATTGTATCGCGCCCGCTGGGGCCGTCGCAGGTGCAGTATCTGGTCATGGACAATGGCGAAGGTCTCAGGCCGGGACAGCCTCAAAAACTGTTTGATCCGTTTGTGCGGGCGCACAGTTCCATTGGCGGATTCGGGTTGGGCCTTTCGATTGTGAGGCGGGTTGTGCAACGGTTGGGCGGGTCGGTCGAAGCCGGTAATCGCACTGACGCGCCCGGAGCCCAATTCAGTTTTACCTTGAGAACCACTGTCCATGACTGAACCTGAATCCATCATCACCCAATCCCGGCAGGTCGAGAGCCTGTCAGTTCCCGCTGTGCTGGCACAGACGAGATACTGTCCAAGCGCTTCAGCCCGATGGAGTTGACCCGTAAAATCAAAACCCTGTTGCAAGCCGATGGCTAAGGGGCTCGATCCGGCTGCCTTTTTGTGCGTGTGTTATCTGTCACAGGAAACGGATACAGATCGGCGGGATGGCGTCAGGGCCGGGGCGTGTGCATGGCCTGTATGTTCATGCAGGCCGTGCAGGGCAAAGGCATGCACGCTTTCGGCCAATGCCTCGATTTGTGGCCGTGTTTTTGGAATGACCCCCGGGAAGCGTTCGAGAATCGGACGGCAAAGCGCGAACTGGATACAGAGCAGGAGAATCCGGTTTGTGTTTTCTTCAACGCGCGCCGAATTTGCACCCGGCCCCATCTCGCGCCGGACGATGGTGGCCAGTTGCTGGCGAAGCGGCAGGAATAGCTCGCGAACCAGGTCATTGAATACGCTGGTGGGTTGCGCAAGCTCGCGCATCATCAGGGTAGGGAGGTAGGGGAAGTTGCGACGGCGCTCCAGCAGCGCTACCATAAATAGCCGGATGAATTTGAGTAACGCCAGGGAAGCGGGGCCGCTGTAATCTTCATCCTTGATCGAGCCCCTTTCGGTCAGGTCGTGGTAGGCGCCAAAAATGGTTTCCCGGTAAAGTGCTTCCTTGGTCCCAAAGTAGTAACGGATTGAACCGAGATTTGCGCCCGCCCGCTGGCAGATGACGCGCACGCTTGAAGCCCGGAACCCCTCCTGCGCGAAGACTTCTCCGGCAGCATGGATAATACGCGTACGCGTCTCCTGTCCATCCTCACGGCGTGGGGCTGTCCGGGGAGAGTTCTTTTTTTGCTGCTGGGTTGACTTCGGCTTCAAAATATCCTTTATCTTATACGAGCGTATAACTTAAAGCCTCTTCACCTTCAATGCTAAAAGTGCGCTTCCATTTCCTGATCTGCCCGGCAATATGCCTTTTGCTGGTGGTGGGGTGCACAGTCGGGCCTGACTATCATGGGGTGGAGCCGGCGGAGTCTGCGCTGGTCTGGCGTGGCGATACTACGCTGGATGACTCCGCCGGAAGTGTGGTCATGCCCGAGACACGGTGGTGGGAGCGTTTTGAAGACCCCGAATTGAACCGTTTGGTGGAAGAAGCCCTGGCGGGTAATTTCGATCTGGCCCAGGCCGCCTCGCGTGTGCAAGCGGCGTACGGGCAGAGGGGCATTGCCAATGCGGACCGTCTGCCGCAGCTCAGCGCCGGGGGCGCTTATAATGCTATCGGGCTGGGGAAACGAGCCCCGCATTTTGTCCCGACCAATTCCAGCGAGGACTTCCAGATACTCGGTGCCGGAGCCATTGCGACGTGGGAGGTCGATCTGTGGGGTCGTGTCAAGCGGCTGGTCGAGGCCGCGGATGCCAACACCGAAGCCGCCCGCGACGCTTTGAGCAACTGCTGGGCATGAGCGGGCTGGCCCCTTTTACCGCGCGGTTGGCGGGCAAGCTTTCCGGCGGCATGAAGCAGAAGCTTGGGCTGGCCTGCTGCCTGGTCAAGAGCCCGCAGTTACTGCTTCTGGACGAGCCGACTGTCGGGGTGGACCCGGTCTCGCGGCGTGAGTTGTGGGCGATTGTGCAGCAACTGGTCCGGGAGGACGGTATCGGGGTGCTCCTGGCCACGGCTTACCTCGATGAGGTCGATCTGTGCCACGAAGTTTACATGCTTGAAAAAGGGCAGGTGCGGGAAGCCGGGCCGCCGGAGCATTTTCATCGGCTGGTGCAGGGACGTGTCTTTGTGCTTCAACCAGCCGCGCATGTGAATCCGCGTCTGTTGCAGTCCGCCGCGCTGACGCATCAGTCCGTGCTCGATGCGACCATCCGCTCAGGCAAAGTGCGTTGCGTGCTGGCGGAAGGAGCCCTCCACCCCTGGGAAGAGAAGGAGCCTGGGAAGCTGGTTGCACAGGTAGAGGCGGCGACTCCGAATTTCGAGGATGCCTTTATGGCGCTCTCACAACACCAGCATGCCGTCCTGCCCAAGGGTAGACGTCCGTGGGAAATCCTGGTCGGGAAAGCGATTCCGGGTATTGCTTTTGGTCTCATTGACAGACTGCTTTTGTCGCTGGCAGCTGTGTATTGGTTTGGGTTGCCATTTCGGGGTACTTTCCTGGCGCTGCTGCTGGCGCTATTGCTTTTCTTTATTTCCATCGTGGGGGTGGGGTTGCTGATCTCGTCCCTGTGCATGACGATGCAACAGGGGCTGCTGGGGGCCTTTATCTTTATTATGCCCTCGGTCATTTTGTCGGGATTCGCGACTCCAATCGCGAACATGCCGATATGGCTCCAGTATGTCACACTGGCCAACCCCTTACGCTACGCCGTGGATGCCTTGCGGATTATTTTCCTGCAAGGTGCTGATATGGGCGGGACCTGGCACCTGCTTTGGCCGCTTATCCTGATCTCACTCATAACATTGCCACTGGCCCCCTGGATGTTCCGACTACGTTCGGAGTGATTGCTGGTCGGTGGAGGGGGGCAAGTAAAGTGAGTGTCCCGGTGATTTTAACCTCGTGTCCAAGGTCATTTCAGGCGTGTGGGACTCGATTAAGCGAGATATTCCCTTAGGGGCTGAAGTAGCCAAGGTTAGTGTTTGGTCTCGGCATAGCAGCGTTTAAGCTGGCGGAGGAGGATTTTAGGGTTACCTGGATGAAAGCGCCATTCTCACTCGGCGAAGCTCAGCCATCAGGGTGTCACGCTTGGACTTGGCGTTCCTGAGGTTTTTGGTTTCAAGAGATTTTTCGAATAATCTTGCCCCCAATTTTCGTCCGCAAATAGTAAGCCCTCAGCCTATGACGGACAATATTTTCAGCTTTGACAGACTCCCAATCGCTCATGCCGCCTTTGTTTGATGCGTGTGCTTGGTTGTCAAGCAGTGGTCAAATTTGGTGGTCAACGGACTTATGTTAAATACCGTAAGAATTTGATAATCAACATGCTCAGGTGGCGGAATTGGCAGACGCACTGGACTTAGGAAGCTAAAGGGCGGTTCTCGCCCAAATCAGCCCGTTCCCTCTTACGTTATCGGGTGTCTATCAGCCAAAGACTTAGGCCATTTGAGCCGTCATCCCGTTTCGGCCTGTATGTGCCCATTTCGCCGCACCGGGTTACAAAACGGGTTACTATTTTGTCATGGGCTGCACGCTTTGCGGGAGAGTGGGCGACTGGTCTGGTCCGATAATGCGGAGTTGCAAAAATCCCCAAGATAATGGATAGTGTTGCCATCATGAACGCCTTGGAAGTAATCGAGCAATTCAAGCGCCTGCCCCAGCAGGAACAGGGCAAGGTCGTCGAGTTTATCCAGCAGGATGTCTCGGCCAAGGTGCGCCATGCCGATGACAAAGCCGCGATGGCTGCTGCCCGGGCGGTCTTTGACGAGCATCCCGAACTCTTCCGCAAGCTGGCTCAATGAGCGAGGGGCCTGTCTTCCTGACAGCGACCCAAGTTGAGGCTTTCCATGCGCTGGCCTTGGAATTGCATGGGGGCAGTGAAGGCCTGCGCGAGCGTTCCTTGTTCGAAAGCGCCGTGGCTCAGGCGCAGAACGTTTATTGGTACGGGCATGGTGACCTCTACGACATCGCGGCGGCCTATTGCTTCCACCTCGCCCAAGCCCAAGCCTTTCTGGACGGCAATAAGCGCACGGCTGTGGCCGCTGCCCTGACCTTCCTAAAGCTCAACGGGATCAATACGGGAATCAACCTGACTGCACCGCTTTATCGCGCCCTGATCGAAATCGCCAAACACCGCTTGGACCGTGACGGCCTGGCTCAGCGCTTGCGCGAATTGCTGGGTGGGGGGTAGGGGGCGCTCAACTGCACTCGATATATCACAACGGCTTGGCTCAAGCCGCCTACTTAAAACGGGTTACTCGGATAGTCTAAGACCTGGGGATAGCCGCCATAGAGCTTTTCATTATTTCATTGGCTTGTGCATGAGCATCTTTGCTCAATGTCTTTCCTGAGGTGATTTCGCCTGCGGTTTCAAGGAACTTCGTTTCTATACTGTTTTGTATCCAAGAAACTAATAGAGTTTCCTGCTTATCAAATTCCGATAAGCTACTGGCTCCCAGGACGTCAGATAATATTTTCCTAAGATGTTCGTCCTTGTTCCATGTCGGGCTTTTAGGGTCTTTCAGGCACTCCACTAATAACATACAGATACGTAAGCAAATAGCTTGATAGGCAAATGCGAGTGCCCACAGGTGTTCACCGGAGTATAGTCTATTTGTCGCTAACGGGCCATTTCTATCTATACAGCCTTTCATTATAGATTTTAGGTTAATGTCCCCAAACAGATCCCTAAATTTAGGGTTATTCAGACTACCCTGGTATTGGGTTACATATAGGACGTCGATGAAGGTTAAATATGCTCCAGTCTCTTTTTTTACGTGTAAAATTTGACCCCAGAGGGTTTCGATCGACTGTAGTTTACGTTCCATTACAGCTTTTTGGCCTGTTAAGAGCGCATTGACTACAAGCTCTGAAGAGCTAATTCCTTGGTCAACTTGGCTCTGTAGTTTGAGCAGATGTTCGCTGTAGGATTCTGCCAGCGTGGCTTTGTGTGTTTCGAGTTTTGTGTCGTATTCGTTTTTGATGCTTTCTTTTATCCGAGTGCCTATCCACTCTCGAAGAAGCCAAACAACGAAACCGGCAGTTGCTGACGAGGTAAGTATAGTCGTTAATGCGAAGTTCATTTCCTAAGGCCTCCTTTGGCTTTCCGTCTTATTTTTTGATGAGGTCAGTTTTTATTGAAATCGTCAAGGTGGGAAGGCGCATGAGAATATCGAAATTACAGCGGACAGTTATTGTTCATGGTAACAAGGAAAAGGCCGCTGCGCGGCAAGGGCTTTTGAGGGGTGTTCGGTTGAGTTGTTATTCTTTAGACAAGGAAGGGCGGCGGTGCCGCCCGGGGCAACGCCGGGCAGTGCGGGCGCGCCCTCCGGCGCGCTCCGCGCTGCCCTGTCGTCGCCCGTGGGCGTGAGGATGCCCAGTGCTTTCCGAAAAGGCCTGGCATTCTCCCCGTTCGCGTCGGGGGAAGCCACCGGCGGGTTCACCCGTCCGCCGCCTGATCCGTTCGGCGCAAGCGAGCTTTGGGAGCACGCTTTCTTGCGCCGCTCGGGGCGGCTAACCCGTGGGCCGACGCTACCGGTTTGCTTTAACGTCTAGGGTCAGCCCAAATGCTGGTATCCCGAACTGCTTTCACTCGGTTCCAAATTTCATCGGTCATGGTATTCTGCCACACACCACCGAGCACCTGCGCGAAAGCATTGTCGGACCTGGCTTTCTGTTCTATTCTGTTTATGACGGCGTTTCCATGATTTGCCAATAGGTCTTCAACTGGACCGGCTGCAAACACCTCAATCAGTTTTTGCTCGTGATCGGCTTCGTGGATGGCTTCAACAATGGCCAACGAATACTCCGCATCCTTCCATATGGCATTCGCCAGGAGGTCTTCGACCCAACTGCTGAGCTCCCTCTCCCTTTCTGGAATGCTTTTATCCCAGTAGGCTAACCAGAATTGAGCAACGATTTTAGGGTCTAAAAGCATTTTAAATGCTATTGATTCGAGATATTCTGTTTCAACTAAAATCTGTTCGTACTTACAATTCTCATGGGAGTGGCTTTTGCTCTCAGGTCATCAGCTTGGCCATTTCGTAGGAATGGGTGTCGCGGAGGTGGCCGTAGGTTTTGGCGACGAGGAGGCCGCCGTCTTTGTGGCCGATCCAGGCGGCGATCGTTTTGAAGTCTACGCCTTTCTCAATGGCGTTGCTGACGAAGTAATGCCGCAGGCAGTGGTGGGTGAAGTGCGGCAGTTTGGCCCGTTCGCAGGCGTTCTCGATAGCGGTGCGCGCGCTACGGATATTGACGACCCGGTCAGCCGGTGAAGGTTGTGGGCTGGTCTCGGCCAAGAGTTGCTCCAGCAAATCGCGCAGGGCAGGGAAGAGCGGGACGACGCGCGATTCACGGCTCTTGGTGCCGAACTCGCCGCCGGTGACGAGGAAGCTCCCGCGCTCGAAGTCCACTTCGCGCCAGGTCAGTTGCGTGGCCTCGGTCAGACGCATGCCGGAGTGGGCGAGCAGTTGTAGCAGCTTGACGGCCTCTAGAGCGCGGGCATCCTGCCCCGCGACAGCTTGCAGGAGCGTTTCAAACTCAGCTTTCGACGGGATGAGGATTTCCTTGTTGGTGATCTTGCGGCGGCGGATGCGCTGGGTGGGGTTGCTCAGGATGACGCCAGCGGTGACAGCATAATCAAAGATCGCCTTAAAGACCTCAATATCCTTGTTGAAGGTGGAGGCAGCGATACCCTTACCCCGGCGCGCTGCCCAGCTTTCACAGTCGCGGGTCGTGATGTCAGCGATAGGGCGCTGTCCAAAGCTTTCGCAAATGCCTTTCATGCAGTGGCGAACCCGCTCGGCAGAAGATGCTTTCAGGTGGCCGTGGTAAGTTTCAAACCAGCGCTCGGCATAGTGGCTAAAGGGCTGTTTTCGTTCGGCTGAGGTTGCCTTGAGCTGGCCGACCTGTTCGCGAAATTCCTTCAGCCGACGTTCTGCGAGTTTGCGGTCTTGCGTTCGCAGAGATTTTTTAATCTGTTTGCCGCTTCGCTTAACCAGCGCGTAATACGTACCCGATGACAGGTTCCGATACAGGCACTCTCCAACCTTGGCAAACGAAGCTGACGTTTTCGCTTGTGTGGCCATGCCTGTTTAGCATAGGGTTACAAAAATGGGTGACAAGCCTCGATTTGTGGAGGCCTTATTTTGTCCTTAAGGCGTTGTTTAATAATAGTATGCTCAGGTGGCGGAATTGGCAGACGCACTGGACTTAGGATCCAGTGGCCGCAAGGCCGTGCGGGTTCGAGTCCCGCCCTGAGCACCATTTATTCAAGCGGATTGCGGTTGACTGTCAGTGAGAGTCAGTGGATAATTGCGGCATAATGCAGCCGAAACCGAAGCGCCGCAAGCTGCCGAAGCCCTCCGTTTTCAAGTATGGAGACCGTTGGGTCTGTGAATATTACCTCTTCGACGAGGAAGGACGGCCCAAGCCATCCCGCAAATCTTTTGTCCGCGATTTGCAGCGACAGGGCCAGGAGCCGACGCTGGAAGCCCAGCGGACGGCGGCGATTAATTACCGCGACGCGATCCTGAAAGAAAAGCGGGAGCAGGAACGGTTGGAGCGTCGGGAGCGGGAGCAGACTTACCTGACGCTGGCCGAACTCAAGGAGGCCAAGGTCGCCTTCGGTATCTTCAACCAGATCCCCTCCCGGAGCAAAAGCCTCGTTGATGCGGTCATCCTCTACCGTGAGCATTTGAAGCTCGCCGAAGACAGCCCTTCCCTCAAGCACTGCGTGCAGGTCTTTCTTGGGCGCAAAAAAGAGGCTGCTGGTCTGGACGAAGGCGATCAGCGCCTCAGCCCGGAAACCTACCGGACACTCCGGCAGCGTCTCAATCACATGGTGGGCTATTTTGAAGCCCAGAAGCTGGGGGACATCAAGTTGGGTCAAGTGACCTCCAAGCACTTGATTGGTTATTTCGAGAGTCTGGAGGCTTCCGACCGCACCCGGCGCAACTACGTAAACGACATTGGCAACTTTTTTAACGATGCCGCCGACCCGAAGGACAAGAACCGCTTCATCAACGAGAATCCGATGGATGGGGTCTATGTCTATTTCCGCAAGTTTAACAAGGGTAAGGCCGCTCAGAACCGTAAGAAGACCCACCGGAAGGCACCGACGATCCTGCAACTGGATCAGGTGCGCCATGTGCTCCGGGTGGCAATGGAGGCCCGCGAGGAAGGAATGCTGGGTTTCACGGTGGCGGGTCTGTTTCTGGGGATGCGCCCGAGCGAAGTTGTCGAAATGAGCGAGCAGGATGATTTTTGGGAACGCTTTATCAAATTGGAGGAGGGTATTGTGCGCGTGGATGGGGTTGGCAAAAAGCGTGACCAGCGCATCATCCTCATGAGTGACAACTGCAAGGCGTGGCTACAATACTTGCAGGAACACCAGCTTCCTTTCTGCTACCAGCGCAAGAAAACCGGCATTCACCTGCCCTTTGCGACTTTCCGGGCGCGTGCTTTCCTGTTTGAGGACGGCCAGGCCGATAAACTGATCAAGCTACGCCGGAAACGTCGCGCTCACAACCCCTACACGCCCGAGGAAAAGTCCTTTGTGACCGCCTGCAACAAGCAGTTGGGTGCGTATGAAGACGTGTTGCGACACACCTTCGGCAGCAATTTCTACTACGCCAACGGCTACGATAAAAACAAGACCATCGAGCAGATGGGCCACAGTGGCGAAGTTTTCGTGGAGCACTATCGCGGCCTCCTCAATAATCCCAAGGACGCCGAGGCGTATTTTGAGCTTTATCCCGACGATATTTGATGTGAATTGCTTTTGTGTAATGAGTGATTTTCAGGATGCCAAAATTCCGATCTATTTAGATCCTAAAGATCGAACGTTGATCGATTCCACTAGCGAAGCGCCTGTGCCCGACGAGTGGTATCCTATGAATGGGGCAGCAGATCGTTTGCTAAAGTGTCAAGAAGCGCTTAAGGATGTTGAGCAAATCCTTGAAACATATGTCGCAGCGAAAGCAAAAGACAAGCGTCGTCGTCGGTTGCGGGCTATGTTTGTACCACTGCACTCCTTATGTGTAAATATAGTGGAGGTGATCGACCAGATACAGACAGACAAGACTATACACAGTCAGATCCCTTCTGATACTCCAGCGACTTTGACTCGCTTGAAGTCTCTTTTGGTAAACAGTGTTCCTTTTGACCGAAAGGGAAAGCTTGGTATGCTAAGGAATCGAGTATCCGCGCATTATGAGAGGAAAATGTCTCCTACAGAAATGCGTAGCTTACTGAACTCGACCAATACAACAGAAATTGGAGAATGGCTGCATAAGGCCATCGCCATTCTTTGTGATTTACTAAAACTGGATGCCTACATGTGGCGCGCAGATGGACCGACAGACGATACTGTCATCATGATGTGCCAAGAGCCTGTGATTTCTGTCCTTGGCGTCAAGGATGGCTCTATCCAAAGCCTGAAAGGTGCCTACCTCAGGAAAATATCGCCAAGAAATTTTATAATAAATGATATTATCTCAGTGACAGAATCGTCCCAATGTCTATTTGAATGCCATAGTAATTACAGGATTGAGAAATTCGTTGAGGATGGTGAATTCCATTGGGCAAAATCTCTTTCATTGTTTGGAAGTAGGCCGGAATAGAATGTTGTTTGATGCTCTATAATGCTTACGTAAAAACGTGGTTAATAGAGTCACCAAGAAGGTTGTAAAATGTCGAGATTACTGGAAAATGCGAGAAAAACATGTCTGGTAATACGAATAACAGGATTTAGTTATGTAGTCTGTCGTTCGTGACATTTACTATGACATGAGCGGCATACTGAAACTAGGTCGCTGTCATATTCATCACCAACACGTTCGTAAGTAAGATGGTGCACTTGAGTTGCATTTTTAGTCATACAGATCTGACAGATGTAACTGTCTCTATCTAGTATGCGTCGTCTACGTATCCTCCATTCTTCAGAACTTAGATATTTTTCATAGCGATCCCACCATCCGTCGATGTCCCATGCGTATAATCGTCTGATTTTTTCGGAATATTCACGCTTTGTTATGTAATATTTATTGTATAAAACTTTATCCCAAAGTTCAGTAAACCCATGCTCTTTTACATAAGCTCTCACGGTCTTATAGCTCAGTTGCGTTGGAAGTAAGGGGGCTCCACAATTTGGGCACTGTAATCGAAAGTAAGGGTGTCCGTTTGCTTTTATGCCTTTTAGCCTTGGGCGCGCATTCTCGTGCTGACAGGGCATGAGCCGAGACATCTCTTCGCAAAATTTAGGATAGTCAAATGGCTGTCGATTTACTCTCACTGTAGATGCCTTAATATATGTATACTGCCTTCTCGTTTAAGTATGGTTTTGACAATGTGCGCTATGTGTTTATTGGATATTTCAACCTAAAATAAATCTCTTACTGGGGCATAATAGATGCCGGTTTCGGCGGCATATCTAACTTTACGTTGCATTATTTGCGTAAAAGGAAGCCTTAGGCGTAGCATTTCGGAAATGTCAAAACCGTCCATGCAAACAATACGTTTTCCTTTTCCGAAGGCTGTTAAGCCATCTTTTGAAAACCCGCTATTGCTTACGAATAGTCCTCGGGACCATGCTGCTTTTTCGCCGATCTTTCCTTCAAAGTTATGCAAATCTGCTACTCCAATGGGTTTGTTCTCCCACTTTGCTTCCAGCAAGTAGGTTTCTCCATCCATCGTGAAACTGCCGTCAATTTGTTCGCCTACTAGTCGAAATGAAGCGCGAGCGGATAGGCCGTTTAGATCAAACATGGATCTGAGAAATGATTCAAATGCATAGCCACGCTTTCTGGGTTCAAGTGAGGTTAAACTTATTAAATTAGTTATGAGTTTATCCGCCACGGAATTATCAATTGTCTGAATCTCTTCCGTTGTTTGTGAATCCTGACCGATAGGCAATCTTCCTCCAAGGCGTTCTATTAATTTAGCAAACTGCGGTCTCAGTTTGGGGAACGGATCTTCCTTGTCATCAATACTTAGCATGTTTTCTCGATATTGCCATAAGGCGAGAAGCGATTTCAGGATTTGAGGGGGTGGAGCATGGCGCAGAAAGAATCTAAGTCGTTTTGCCTTGCTTGTTCCATCAGCTTCATAACTTGGTGAGTAAATGTCTGCCCCAACTTCTTGGCTAAAAAGTTCGTGAAAAGTTTGATTTGAAAAATCCAACACGTATCCCGATTCCATTTCAAAGATTTTATCCAGAAGCCGGAAGTCACTTGACTTCAATATGGTGGTAGTGGTCGGCCCCCACTTTTCGTACCAGAGCGATGAGACGCTGGCTGGGTAGGATTATGTTGGTTGGGTTATGGTTTGCGGGAGTGCTTGGTGCAGTGAGCCCGTAGGGCGAACGGAGCCAAGCACTGCCTTGGTTTGATGCCAGAGTTTGGCAAAGGCGTCGGGGGATATAAAGCCCAAACGGCTGTGCGGATGCTGGCTGTTGTATTTGCGTCGCCAGTTTTCGATGACGACGCGCGCTTCGGTCAGGGAGAGGAACCACTCCTGCTTGAGGCACTCGTCCTGCAGGCGGTTGTGGAAGCTCTCCACGTGAGGGTTTTGCCAGGGCGAGCCCGGCTCGATGTAGAGGGTTTTGATGCGTTTGGATTCCAGGTAGTCCTTGGTCGCCGTAGCGATAAACTCCGGCCCGTTGTCGGAACGGATGTGCTCGGGAGCACCGTGCTTGGCGATGGCTTTGTCCAAGGCCGCGACGATGTCGGCTGACTTCAGCCCGCGAGCCACCGTCAGGCTGATGCACTGGCGGGTAAACTCGTCGATCAGACTGAGCACCCGCAGAGGCGCTCCATTGTCGGTGCGATCCGCCACGAAGTCCCAACTCCACACGTGCCGCGGATGCGTCGCCGCGGTCGGGATCTTGCCGGTGGACTTGCCCTGACGCCGTTGCCGGGGGCGCGGCGGCTTCACGCCCAGCCCTTCAGCCCGGCGTACCTTTTGTACCAGCTTGCGGCTGACCTGCCAGCCTTCGTTGGCCAGCAGCGCTCGTACGCGACGATAACCGTAGCGCGGGTTGGTCCGGCTCACCGCGATGATCGCACGCACGAGGCGAACCATCTTGTCGGTGGCGGTTTTAGCCCGGTAGCAGAAGCTCGACCAGTGCAGACGAAGATACCGACAGGCGGCCCGTAACGAGCACGTTCCCGACTCGGCCACCTCGCGCACCGCTTCGCGCTTGTGCCCCGGGCTTACCATTTTTTTGCGTTTACCTGCTCCAGTACTTTGATGTTCAAAAGCTGGTCGGCCACCAGTTTCTTCAGCTCGGCGTTCTCGCGCTCAAGCTCCTTCAGACGCTTCACATCGCGCAGCTCCATCTGTCCGTACTTGCTCTTCCAACGATGGAAGCTCGCTTTGCTCACATTGTGCTCGCGGCAAACATCGTCCACGCTGCGGCCTTCGTCTGCCTCGCGCAGGAGCGCCACGATTTGCTCTTCGGTGTATCTCTTTCGTTTCATACTTCTGGTCGGGTTCTACCCGCCAGGGTCTCAAACGCAATGGTACGATTCTAGGAGGTCACGCCA